>NZ_BAAALS010000031.1:0-58250 GCF_039528415.1 Luedemannella helvata | reverse complement strand
CTCGTCCATCCAGGCCCGCGCCGCGCGGGCGGCCGCCAGGATCGCGCCGAGCGCCAGGCCCGCGGCGGTGCCGGCGAGCACCGGCACGGCGGACTCGACGGCCGTCAGCGCCGCGAGCGACACCCGTCCCGCGCCCCGCCGGCGCAGGAGGGCCTGCACGGCCGCGTGGTCGCGCCGGGTGCCGATCGCGCCGATGGCGGCGAACCCGAGCAGCAGCGCGGTCGCGGCGCCGCCCAGCAGCGAGAAGCGGCGCGCGGAGCGCTCGGCCCGATCGCCGGCCGCCCGGAGCGTGACGTCCGGGGCGGTGACGCTCAGTCCACTGCGGACGGCCGACAGCTCCGTCCCGACCGTGGCGCTGCGCGCCAGGTAGCCGGGCACGCCGAGGCGGGTCACCAGGTTCAGGTCGACCGGGGCCACCCAGCCGTACGCGCGCGGGAAGTCGGCGAGCGCCGCGAGCCGCGACGCGGCGGCGACCCCGTCGGCCAGCAGCAGCGGCGCGTCGCGCCCGGGCTCGAAGGTGCCGGTGAGCAGCAACGAGTCGACCCGTTCGGCGCGGCCCACGATCACGACGCCGAGCGCGGGGTCCAGCTTCGGCTCGCCGGCGCCGATCACGACGACCTCGCAGCGCTGTGGGGCGCAGCTGCGGGGGGCGCGCCCGGCGGTGAGCCGCACGGCGGAGCCCAGGTCGTCCGTGGCGCCCAGGGCGTACGGGGCGCCGCTGGGGTCGGCGAGGCGGCGGTAGAGCAGCTGGGCGCGCGGCGCGGCGGCGCTCAACCCGGCCAGCCGCGTGCGGACCTCGCCGTCGATCGCCGCCAGGTCCGCGTCGGGGACGCTCACCCCGGAGTACGTGACGATGACGCTGCGGTCGCCCGCGGGCAGCTCGGCGAGGCTGTGCGCGGGGGCGGCCGCGGCGACGAGGCGGGCGCTGCTGGCCGACAGCACGGGCAGGGTGGTGGCGAGCGCGACGCCGGCGGCGACGAGGAGCCAGCGCGCGGGCCGGTGGCGCAGCCGCGACCAGGCGAGGAACGCGACAGTACGCACGGTCCGCCTTCCTAACCGCTAATATGAGATTGACAGGTTAGCAGTGGGGAACGGATCGGAACAGGCGCTGACGTGGCATCCATCGATATCGACGGCCTCGCGGTGCCGCTGTGCGTGGGCGGCGATCCGGCGCTCGACTTCTGCAACACCCGCGCCGGGTGGGGCGCCGTCGGGCCGAAGGAATACCTGCACACCCACGCGCACCTGTGCGTGTGGGCCGGTCACGCCGGGCTGCTCACGCCCGAGCGGGTCGACGCGGCCCGCCGGGCGGGCGCGCGCCACCCGGCCGCCGCCGACGCGGTGCGCCGCCGGGCGCTCGCGCTGCGCGAGGCGCTCTACGGCGTACTCGTGGAGAAGGGTGAGCAGGACGCGGCATGGCGGGTGCTCGACGCGGAGGCCCGCCGCGCCGCGGCCGTGGCCCACCTCGCGCCCGGGCGCCCCGCGAGCTGGCAACTGACCGGCGCGTCCGATGTGGAGCTGCCGCTGCTCGTCGTGGCGTGGCACGCCGCGCGGCTACTGACCTCTGAGGCCGCCGCCACCGTGCGGGCATGCCCCGGCTCGGGCTGCGGCTGGCTGTTCGCCGACCCGCGCGGCCGGCGCCGGTGGTGTTCCATGGCGTGGTGCGGCAACCGGCACAAGGTCCGCGCCCACGCCGCCCGGCGACGCAGCGCCCACTGAACGTCAGCCGGCGGCGGCCACCAGGGCCCGCTGGGCCACCGCGATGAGGGCGTCGCGCACGGAGTCGCGCTCGCGCGCGTCCATGGTGATGATCGGCGTATCGTCGCTGACCGCGAGCGCCCACCGCACGTCGTCGAGGCTGTGGGCGAGCCGGCCGTCGAAGAGGTTCACGGCGATGACGAACGGCATCTCCGCCCGCTCGAAGTAGTCGACGGCCGGATAGCACTCGTCCAGGCGGCGGGTGTCCACGATGACGAGCGCGCCGAGCGCGCCCTCGGTCAGCTCGTGCCACATGAAACCGAACCGGTCCTGCCCGGGCGTACCGAAGACGTAGAGCACGATGTCGTCATCGAGGGTGAGCCGGCCGAAGTCGAGGGCGACCGTCGTGGTGACCTTGTCCGGCACGTGGCCGGTGCGGTCGATCTCGGCCGCGACCTCGGTCATCGCCATCTCGGTGGTGAGCACGGGAATCTCGGAGATGGCGCCCACCGCCGTCGTCTTGCCCACGCCGAAGCCGCCCGCCACCACAAGCTTCACCGGCGTCGGCGGCCGGCGCCGGGCGGCCATCACATGCCCACCGAGTTCTTCAGTTCCTCGATGAGTACGGGCGACAGGAACTCGCCGGCCCGGTTGGCGAAGACGGCCATCTCGTAGGCGAGGTTGCCGAGGTTCGCCGCCCGCGAGGCGAGCACGCCCAGGGTCGCGCCGGAGCTGATGGCGCTGACCAGCAGGTAACCGCCATCCAGATCGATGATGACCTTGTTCGGCGAGCCCATGTCGTACACGCGGGCCGCGCCGTGGGCGAGACTGATGATCGCCGAGGTGATCGCGGCCAGTCGGTCGGCGTTCGACCGGTCCAACGTGTGCGACATGGCGATGAGCAGGCCGTCGCTGGACACCGCGATCGCGTCGATGACCTCCGACGTGTTGACGGCGAACTGGCTGAGCAGCCAGTTGAACTGCTGGGCCTCGCTGCTGAGCGGCTCGGTATGCGCTGTCATGTATGCCTCTCCGGAAGGAGCGTGGACGGGTCGGCCGGCGTGGACGCCGCGGCTTCGCCGCGGGCCAGGCCGTCGAGGAAGTCGTTGAGGGCGGCGCGCTCCGCCTCGGGGTCGCGCCAGGGGGGCGGGGCGGGCACCTCGACAGCCGGCGGCGCGCTGTCGTCCGGCACCGGGACGTGCTGGTCCGGGATCGGCGGCCACACGAGCGGCGGCCGGCCGGGCTCCGGGGCGGGCGCCACCCTGACGGGGCGGGGGGTGCTCGTGCGTCCCTGGGACACCCGGCGCTCGGGCACGCGGACGGTCGTGTGCAGATGGCTGCCGGGGACCCGGCGGTTGAGACCGGCGCGGCTCTCCGCCCCGGCGGCCTCCGCTTCCGGGGGCTCGGGCGGCCCGGCCGCGTCGCTGATGGCCGACCGGCCGACGGCCGGGGTGCGCGTCGGCAACTCCGGCAGGGCCGCCTGGGGCGGCGCCGCCGGCAACGACGCGCGGGCCGGGATCTCCGTCACGGTCGTCGCCGCTTTCCCGTTGCCCCGGCCCGCCTCGATCGCGGGCGTGCCGGACGCGGAGAACCAGGCGAACGAGCCGCCCGGCTCGATCGACACCGGCTCGGGCAGCAGCACGGCCGGCACGAACTGGGTGGTGGACCGGCGCCGGGCGGGCACGCGGGCCGCGGACGCGGTGCTGGCGAGCAACCGCACCGGCACGGACACGGTCGCGGTCACGCCCGACCCGGGCGTCGGATCGAGCCGGACGGTCAGGCCGTGCCGGCGGGCCAGCCGGCCGACCACCACGAGGCCCAGCATGCGGGTCGGGGCGAGGTCGAGGCGCTCGCGCTCCAGCAGGCGCTGGTTCTCCTCGGCCAGCTTGACGTTCGTCATGCCGAGGCCGTGGTCGACGATCGAGATCCGGCACTCGTCCGTCATCTCCGCACGGATGCGCACGTGCACCCCGGGCGGAGAGAAGTTCGTGGCGTTCTCCAGCAGCTCGGCCAGCAGCAGGCGCAGGTCGCCCGCGAGGCCGACCGAGACCGCGACGTCGGCGACCTGCCCGACCTCCACGGCCCGGTAGCCCTCGATCTCGTCCAGGGCGGCGTGGATGACGTCGGCGAGCAGGGTGGGTGAGGTCGACACGGCGGCGTCGATCGTGCCCGACACGACGAGCAGGCTGTCGGCGCTGCGGCGCAGGCGGCTCGCCACGTGGTCGAGGCGGTGCAGCCGGGCGAGCAGGTCCCGGTTGGGCGCGTGCCGCTCCAGGTCCTCGATGAGGGCCAGCTGCCGGCCGACCAGGTTCTGCGTCCGCCGGGCGATGTTGGCGAACATGACCGCGGTGTTGCGCCGGACGACGACCTGGCGCTCCAGCAGCATGGCCGCGGTCACCTGCACCCGGTTGAGGGCGTCCGCCAGCTCGCCGATCTCGCCGGCCGAGTCGATGTCCACGGCGGCCAGCGCGGGCGGGTCCTCGTCGGCCTCGTCGGAGTCCGCGACGCGGACGAGTTCGGCGCGCGCCAGGTTCGCCACCACGGTCGCGGTGCGGGTCAACCGACGCAGCGGCCGCGAGATCGACCGGCTGACGAGGACGCCGAGCACCACGACCACGATGAACAGCACGATATTGACCGTGACCACGATCGTCGCGGTGGATGCGGCCGCGGCGGCCCGGGACTCGGCGGCGACGGCCACCTCACGGGCCACCCGGTCCTGCGCCACCCGGCGCAGGTCGCTGTAGGTCATCGCGGCCGTGAGCGCGCCGCCCACGGAGATGCGGCGCGGTCCCGCCTGCGGGGCGGCGGCCAGGTCGGCGGCGAACTCGCCGACGCGCGCGGCGGCCCGGCCGCTCTCCACCGTGTCGAGCAGGGCGACGAGGTGCTCGGACGCGATCTGGCGGAACCGCCCCGTGTACTGGCTGCGGGCGGCCTGGGCGTCGGCGAGCAGGCCGCGGTCGGCCGACCGGTTGCCGGCGAGGATCACCAGCACGGCGCTGACGCTGCTGGCCTCCTCGGTGGCGAACGCGAGCGACTCCAGGGCCTCCAGCTGGCGTGAGCCGACGGCGTCCGCGCCGGGCGGGTTGGACAGGTGCATCGCGCCGAGCAGGCCCTGGATCGCCGCGCGGTAGGTCGCGTAGACGGCGTCGGGCCCGACGCTGCGCTCCAGGATCTGCTGGCGTACGCCGGGCAGCGTCGCGATCGCGCCGGCGGCTGACCGCATGATCTGCCGGGTGCCGGCCGCGGCCGCCAGGCGCGCGGTCTCGTCGGAGCTGGTCGCGGCGCGGGCGACGAAGGCGCGGCGGTCCAGCGCCGAGGTCGTCAGCAGGCCGACCGCGAGCAGCCGCTCCTGTTGCAGGCTCTGCACCAGCGTGCCCACCTCGCGGGCCGCGTCGGCGAGGTCCGCGGTGACGCGCGCCGAGCGTGCGGAGTCCACCCGGCCGAGCACGTACGGCGTCGCGGTGGCCACGACGGCCAGTAGCGGGATCGCCACCAGGAGACCCAGCTTCTGACGGATGCCGAGCCTACTGAGCATCGCCCCGCCCCCGGCGCCCCCTGCCCCGCGGGCCGGTCTCGATCAGGTCGTCGTCGAGGAGCCGCCGCAGGTCGCCGACCGAACCCAGTGCCAGGCCATCGGTCGAGTCCAGGCTCGCGCGGGTGCGCTGGCGCGCGACGACGGTGTCGCGAACCCCGGTGCGGCGCCGCCCCAGCAGCAGCATCCAGGCGAGGACGAAGACGGACACGACCGCGAGCACGACCGACCAGGTGGTGGAGCGGCCCTGGCTCGCCAGGCTGGCCTCGCGCAGGGCGAGCACCTCGTCCAGCTCGGTCAGGAGCTTGTGGGCGAGTGGCAGGGCCGAGACGAAGACCTCATGCGCGGCGGCTGCGAGCACCGCGCCGTCGACGTCCTGGGCGAACTCGGCGAGCATGGTGGACGGTGCGAAAGCGTTGGCGGCGGCGCGGAAGGCGTCCAGCCGCGGCGTGATGTTGGCGCCCAGCTCGCCGCGCTCCGTGGCGTCGACGCTGGTGTTCAGGCCGGCGCTGATCTGCTCGGCCGCCTGGGCCACGCCGAACCGGGCCACCGCGACCTGGACCTCGGCCTCGCCGGAGAGGCGGCCGCCACGGCCGCTCAGGTACACCAGGTCGGCCGCCCGCCCCGCGTTGATGATCGCGGTCGGTAGCTGCTCCAGGGCGGCCTTCATCAGGTAGTACGAGTCGAGGTCCGGGTCGTGGATGAGGTTGGAGCTGTCGGCGACCCGGCGCGCCAGGTCGGTGAGCAGCAGCATGACGTCGCTGTACGCGTCATAGGCGGGACGGCCGGTCAGGTTGCTCTCCAGCACGCCGTCGACCTTGTCGACCAGGTCGATGAACCGCTGCCGGGTGCCGAGGACCGAGCCCACGCCGGCGTCCGCGCGGCTCACGCTGTCGAGCGCCTTGCGGACCTTGTCGACGTCGACCTTCTCACCGCGTACGGCCGCGGACTGCGCCTCCACGAGCTCGCCGATGAAGGTCGTGAGCGGGTGCAGGTAGACGACGCCGTAGCGCTCGGCGCGGACGACCTCCGTGCCCGCGGCCGTGGCCGCCCGCGACTGGCGCAGCACGACGACGAAGGATGCCGTGATGGCGATGGCGCACGCCGCGATGACAGCCGCGCGCGCGACGCGCCACGTGGCCGTCGACTTCACCATCCGGTCACCTCCAGTCGCACTCTGCTACGTTGGCCGGGCGGTCGGCTCGTACACAATGGCCTTTCGGCCGATCCTGTTTAACGAAACGCAACTTGCTGGAATGTACCGGTCACCACGTCGGCCGTGTTGCCCAGCGACCATAGTCAATGCACTTTTGCCGTGGCCCGCCGGAGGTTACGGGGAAAGGTGGAAGACGACCGCGTCGCCCACCTCTTCGCGGGTGATGCCCAGGCCGTCGATCGGCCTGTCCGGCACCTGCGCCCACTTGCCGTCACGGCCGAACTCCCGCAGGAAGACCACCGTGCGTACGCCGATGCCGCGCAGGTAGTCGACGCTGGCCTTATCCGGGAACGACAACGTGGCCGAGCGCGCCTGGTCCTGGCTCGCGGGCGTGAGACCGCTGAGGCCGTTGACGATGCGCGGGAAGCCGTCCGTGCTCCACAGGAGAATGTCGGCCTCCAGGATGCCGTCCGACGGCAGGATCATCGCGGGACCCTCCAGCCCCCGCATCGCCACCGGCTCGTCCCACATTCGCGGGTGGCCGAGCGTGTTGAGGCTCTCCGCGTACACGAAGACCAGGACGATCGCGAGGCCCGCCTGGATCAACCGGGTGACCCGTTCGTCGCGCAACTTCTTCGCGTACGTGCTGATGGCGGTGATCGCGCCGGCCGCCATGATGGCGAGCAGCAGCGTGGTCCACACGATCAGCCGGCCCGGCGTACGGATGGCGTCGAAGCCCGGCAGCAGGTTGTAGAGCGTCACGTACCCCGGGTCGCCGTCGTCGCCGAAGTTCGGTCCGAGCGCCAGGGCGGCCGTGGCCAGGACGCCGAGCGCGAGCAGCACCCGCTGATGGATTCGCCAGCGGGAGACGAACACGCCCAGCACCGCCAGCACGATGACCGCGAACCCGGGCAGCAGGGCCTGCTCCGGGGTCCACGACAGCAGGGCGCGCGCCGCCTCGTGCCGCTGACCCCACATCCAGTTCTCGCCGGGCGCGGTGAACAGCCCGCGCAACGGCGGCGCGAACTGCGCGAGCTCGGCGACGGACCGCCGGCCACCGGGGTGCAGCTTGACCACCTGCAGGTACGGCCAGGCCATGAAGGCGACCGTGCCGAGGAAGGCGAGCGCCCCGCCCACGTTGGCCAGCAGCAGCCGGCGCGGGAACACCGGCCGGGACCCGCGCAGCCACCAGGTGAGCAGATAGCCGACCAGGGCGGACAGGCCGACGATCGCCAGCACGTACCCGAACGGCACGCCGATGCCGAAGCCCAGGGTGATCTGCCAGGCGGCCACCAGCCAGCCGGCGACGGCCCAGCCGGGTTTGACGCGGTCGGGCCGGTAGCCGTCGCGCAGCGACCAGCCGTGCCCGCGGGCCAGCATGGCCAGCGCCAGCGCGATGCCGCCGGTGGAGAGCACGTGGAGGTGGCCGGCCTGGGTGAGCCGCCACGGCGCGAAGCCGAACACCAGGCCCGCCACGGCCGAGCCGGTGCGCCCGGCGCCGAGCTGGCGGGCGAGCACGTAGGCGCCGAAGGCGGCCAGCGCGTGGGCGAGGACGAAGAGCAGGTTGTACCGGATGAGGGTGGCCTCCGGCCCGCTGCCGAAGAAGCCGAACGGCGCGTACCCGAGGAGGGTGTCCGAGTACGCGTAGCTGAACGACTCCGGATAGAACCCGTTGCCGTGCCACAGGTTGACCGGGTCGGTGAGCAGGGCGTGCCCCGCCCAGGCGACCTGCCACGCCTGCAGCGCCGGGTCGCCCAGGTCCGCGGGGATGGTGTGCGCCGGGTCCTTCAACGACGGCCAGGTCAGCACGATGGCGGCCAGGACGCTGAGCACGGCGGCGATGGTCCACTCGTGGCGCAGCACGCGCAGCGCGGCGCTCAGCCGCGACGGCCGCGCCGCGGTGTCCACGTCCGTCGGCTGCGCCGCGGTGTCCGCGTCCATCGGCTCCGCCGCGGCGGGCGTGGCGGTCGCGTCGTCGGCCGGCTCGGGCACGTCGGTCGGCTCGGGCACGTCGGTCGGCTCGGGCGCGTCGGTCGGCTCGGGCGCGTCGGTCGGCTCCGGCTCGTCGGTCGGCTCAGGCGCGAGCGTCATCACGGCCGGGCGCAGCGCCGGCAGGCGCCGGGCGGGTGGATCACCAAGCACGGTTGCGTCCTACGTCTGTGGTGCGGGCACGGTCGGAGGCGCTCGACCCGGGACTGCCGGTCGATCCCTCAATTTGCAGGTTGATGATGGGCTACATCGGCCTGGTCACAAAACCCGCCGCGCCCACGCGCCCAGGCGGGCCGGCCCAGGCCACCCATGGCGCGGCGGAACTTCCACCCGCGCGCGCCCGGTCGTGGGCCTCACGCCTCGACGCCGGTGGGCAACAGTACCCCGGCCACGATGACGGTGGCCACCGCGACGAGCGCGACGGCGCCCCGCCGGGTGAGCACCTGGCACACGAGGGCGCGCCGTACGCGCAGGGCGGGCGAGATCATGAGGTGGCGTCCCACAGTCGTTCCCTCCGCGGCGGGCGGCTCGACCGAAGCTCGGACCGGCCCATACGCCAAGTAGACATTTATGGACACGAATACTGCCCGGGTATCGTGACCCAGGCCACATCGTCCGGTCAAGCCTGCTGCAAAACCGTTTGCCCGGTTACGCGTGTGAGGTCCCTTGATGAGGGGTCAGTACGCCCATCCCGGTAGACGCCACACCCGCGCCCCGCCGTCCGACCCCTGGCTCCGGCAGGCGACGTACGCCGTGACGAGCGAGCATTCGGCGTACCCGGGCGGGGCCACGCCACGAGGATCGGCCGGGTCGTCGACGGACGCGACCGACAGCGCGAGGGCGGCGAGCCTGAGCACGCGTCGCCACGGCAGCCGGGGGCCGGGCTGCGCGACCGGCGCGGCGGCCCGCTCCCCCAGGTCGATCACCGCGTCAGGCACCGCCGGCCTCCCCGTAGCGCGTACGCCAGACGCGTACCGCACCGGTCCCGGTCGAATCGTGGCAGACCAGAAACGGCGCCGCGAGTCGGCAGTAACTGTCGACCGGGACGGCGGCGACCCGGCGCAGTTCTCCGGTCGTCTCGTCGAAGGCGCTCAGCAGCGTCGTGCCACCGAGGTCGAGACCCAGCAGGTACGCCGAGGCTGCGCTGATGACCCGGCCGCGCGGCCGCCAGGACGGGTGCGGCACCTCGCCGGTAGCCATGTTCATGATCGTCGCGAGCGGTCGGTCGCCGTCGACGCCCCTGTTCACGAGCTGCCAGGGCGACGGGTCCGCCGACATCAGGTGCTCGCCGACCGCGCGCACGACGTGCCCGTCGGCCGCGTCGAGCACCTCCGTGCCGCGGGCGGAACTGACCAGGCACACGACCGGCCCGCAGCCCCACGCGTGCGCGTAGTCCGAGTCGCCGGCGACCTTGGGCTGCCCGCCCGGCAGGGTCCGCGACCATCGGGGCGCCAGGTCCACGTCCCCGAACGACATCAGCTGAACCTCCGCGTCGGTCTGCCGCGTCACCAGCCAGGCGCCCGGGGCGTACCCGACGCCGGCATTCGGGTCCGGTCGCACGCCCAGGTCGCGGCGGTTCTCGGCGCCCGTGGCGAGGTCCCGCGTCCGCAACACGCCGTCCGTTCCCCACCAGGCGAGGCGCCGGGCCGCGGGGTCGGTGGTCCACCGCACGCCGGCCGGCAGGCTGAACAGGGGTTGCCGCTCGCCGGTGTCCGGCGAGACGCGGGCGAGACGGGAGCCGCTCTCGTCCTCGACGGAGGTGATGAACCAGCCGTCCGGCGCCACCGCGACGATGTTGTCCGCGAAGCTGGCGCCGGCCCGGCCCGTGGCGAGGTCGAGCCAGGTGTGGGTCAGGATCGGCTCCGCGGCGTTCAGCGCGAGCCCCAGCCGGTCGCCGACGACGAAGAAGCTGGGGTTGACGATGTCCTCCCGGTGCCACAGCCGCGTACCGTCCGCGACCCGGTACGCGGCGAGCACCCGTGTGTCGGCGTCGTGCACGACGAGGACCTCGGCGGACATGTCGAACTGCGAGACGGCGGGCAGGCTCCACACGAGCCGGGCCGGGGCGGCCGGCGGCGCGGAGGCGCCGAGGGCGAGCAGTCCGGCCAGCGCCACGACGACGCCGAGCCGGCGCGCTCCCCGGCGCCGCAGCGCGGGGCTGTCGGGCGCCGTGACCGTTCGCTCGCCGAGGTCGATGACGGTCTCAACCACCGGTACGCACCTCCCACACCCGTACCGAGGTCGTTGCCGAGGCGATCTGACAGGTCAGGTAGGGCGGCCGGAGCCGGCAGGTGTTCAGCGGGCCCGGGATCGCGGCGAGCCAGGTCAGCTCGCCGGTCGCCTCGTCGAAGACGCCCAGGCCGGTGCGGTTGCCGAGGTCGAGCCGCATCAGGTGCCGGCCCGACCCGACGCGCGTCTCGCCGAGGTACTCCCACGACGGGTACGGCATCCGCCCGGTCAGCACGTTGATGACGGTGGAGTGCGGCTCCTCGGCGGCCGCGGCGGTGTTCACCAGCTGCCAGGCGGTCGAGCCAATCGCGCTCAGCTCGTACGGCAGTTCGCGGCGCGTGCGCCCGTCGGCCGGGTCGAGGAAGACCGTCCGGCCGACCGCCGGCGACACGCACACCTCCGGCCCGCAGCCGTACGCGTAGCTGAAGAACGGCTCGCCGGACTCCATCGTGTACTGCGCCGGCATGCCGACCGTCCAGCGGGGAATGAGCGCGGTGCCCTCGAACGAGCCCACGCGGATGCGGCCCTCGACCTGCTCGGTCAGCAGCCAGTCCCCGCCGTGGTAGCTGATGCCGCCGCGGAGGTAACCGCCGGGCGCCGGCAGTGTCGGTCGCAGGTCGGTGTCGCGCCGCGACTCGACGCCCGTGGTCAGGTCGCGGACCCGCAGGACGCCCTTGGTGTCCCACCACGCGATGCGGCGAGCGGCCGGGTCGGTGTCCCACACCACGTCCGTCGTCAGCCGCAGCAGCGCGTGCCGTTCACCGGTGTCCGGTGATACCCGGAAGAATTCAGTTCCGCTCATGTCGCCGCGGAGGGTCAGGAACCAGCCGTCCGGGAACTCGCCGATGACGCTGTCGTTGATGGTTACCCCGCCGCGGCCGGTCGCCGCATCGACCCATTCGACGCGCGGCCAACCGGACGGCACGTCGCTCGCGATCCCCACCCGGTCGTCGACCACCAGGATCCAGGGGTTGTCCAGACCGTCACGGTGCCACCGGGGCGCCCCGTCCGCCAGCCGGTAGGCCGTCACGGCGCGGGTGGCGTAGTCGTACGCCACGAGGGTGTCGGCCGTCTGGTCGAAGATCCACACCGACGGCAGGCCCCAGCGCTCCCGCAGCCGCTCGACCGGGGGCGCCGAACCGGCGAGCGCGACCAGGGTGAGCAACGCGACCGCGGGTGCCAACCACCGCGCACGCCGGCGGCGCACGGCGGGGCTCCCGGCCGGCAGCGCCACGGGCGGAGGCCGCGAGTCGCCCCACTCGCCCAGGTCGATGATCATTTCCCGCGTCACGGCGCCAGTGTCCCCGATGGGACCGCGCGGCGCCGCCCGCTATGTGGTCGGCTCCGCGGCGCTCAGGGCGGTCACGGTCGGCTCCCCGGCCGGTACGCCCAAGCCGGTGCAGCCGTCCCAGCCCGGGCCGGCCGTGAACCCGCCGTTGTGGCCCGTGGTGACGTCGCGCAGCGCGGTCGGCGTCGCGTACAGGCGCTTGTGCGGCGAGCCCGTGCGCACGCCCGCGCGCTCGTTGGTCAGGGCCGTGAGCGCGCTCCACAGCGGCGACACGGCGCTCGTGCCGCCCGCGACGACATCGGTGCCGTTGAGCCGGATCACGTACCCGGTCGCGGGGTCGGCGGCGGCCGCGATGTCGGGCACGCCCCGGCCGGCCGTACCGTCGGGCCGGGCGGGCACGCCGTGGTCGTGCTGGTAGTCCGGGAGCGCGAAGTGGGCGCTCACCCCGCCGCCGGTGGCGCCGCCGCCGGTCTCCAGGGCGTTCCACACCGTCTCCGTGCCGGGCTCCTCGCCGAGGCGGGTGCCGCCGCAGGACACCACCGACGGGCTCGACGACGGGAAGTCGACATGCAGGCCGCCGCCGGCCACCCCGTCGGTCGCCCCGTGGTCGCCGCAGGCCGCGAAGACGCTCACGCCGAGGGCGACCGCGTCGGCGAAGAGCGCGTCGTACGCGTCGAGCGCCTGAGCGGTCCACTTCGGCTCCGGCGCGCCCCAGCTGATCGACACGATCCACGGGTCGCGCACCCGGTCGTGGATGGCGGCGGCCAGCCCGTTGTAGAAGCCGCGGGTCGAGTTGGGCGCGAAGTACACGACGATCGTGACGCCGTTGGCCATCGCGCCGATCACCTGCATGTCGAGGACCACCTCGGCGTCCGCGTCGACGCCGGGGGCGTTGGTGGCGCCGTCCACCCCGACCGGGATGACCTTCGGTACGGACAGGCCCAGCGCCGCGAAGTACGCGTCGAGGTCCTCCTGCCGGTAGCCGCCGCCGAGCTGGATGATGGCGACCGTCTGCCCGGCACCGGTCACGTCGGTCGGGAAGCCGTACCACCGGGCCAGCTCCGTGGGGCGGTAGCCGCGCCCGGGCGCGTGCGCGACCGCGAAGCCCTCCCCGACCGGCCCGACGACGCGTACCTGCGGCGACGCCTGGGGGCGCTCGTCGAGGCCGAGGACGGCCACCACGACGTCCACGAGATGGGCCGGCACCGCGACCACGCCGACCCGGCCGCGGAACGTCGCGCCGCCGTACTCGTAGTCCGCGAGCTCGACGCCGAACGCCTCCCGCATCGCGCTGGCCGGCCCGCGCAGGTCGACCGACCGGGCGGCCGGGTTGACCGAGGTCACTTCCAGGCCCTGCGCGGCCGCGAAGGCCTCGACGGCCGCGATGTCGGCCGGGTCGGCGCCCACCCCCGGGCGCGGATCGGCGGGCGCGCGGCGCAGCACGACTGTCACGTCGACCGGGGCGGCCGGATCGGTGGCCCGCAGCCTTCGGGCGCCGGGCAGCGGCGCGCGCCTGCTACCGGGCAACGTGGCGCGCGGGGCCGGACCGGACGTGGGGCCTTCCACCGCCATGCGTCCCAGATTACGGCCGATCACACCCTATTTACGGCGAACAGGGGACAACAGGCACAGTTGATCGAGCGGCCGGCCTGCGAGGATGCACCGAGGCCGGTCGATTAGGTACGGTGCTACTGCATGAGCCTGGATGAGCGCGTCGCGGATCACGCCCGCGAGCGCTTCGCCAAGCACGTCCTCGCGGCTGCGCAGGAGTCCGGGCTGGCCCAGGTCTGGTATGACCCCGCCCGGTACGCCATCGCGTACCAGCGGGTGGCCGGCGAGCGCCCCGCCTGGTTGGACCTGGAGCGCCCGTTCGGCGACTTCGGCGACACGAGCGGCCCCGCGCGCCAGCGTCGCATTCTGCAGCTCGTGGTCAGCATGGTCAACGCCCCCGCGCCGCCGCAGAGCTGGGACGAGGCGCGAGCGCAGCTGCGCCCGATCGTGCAGTCGGCCTCCTTCGCGCTCACCGCGCCGGCCGGCGCCGCCATGCTCACCCGGCCCGCCCTGCCCCACCTGGCCCAGTACGTGGTGATCGAGCTGGCCTCCGGGCCGCTGTATGTCACCCGGGAGCAGGTCGCCTCCTGGGGGGTCGGCGAGGCCGACGTGTTCGCGCAGGCCTGGGCCAACCTGGGCGCGGCCACTCCGGTGCACATGGCGCTCGCCCCGAGCGGCCGCCGCCCGCTGCGCTTCGTCGACCACGACGACCCGTACTTCGCCACCCGCCTGCTGCTGCCGGGCCGGCTGGCAGCGCTCGCCGGCTGGGTGAGCGGCCGGCCGGTCGCGTTCCTGCCGGACCGCTCGACCATCATCCTGAGCCCGGACAATCCCGACAGTCTGGCCCGCGTCTACGAGGTGGCCGGCGCGGAGTACGCCGAGGCGAACTGGCCGCTGTCGCCGCAGGGCTACACGCTCGACGACAACGGCGCGATCCTGCCGTACTCGGCGCCGGTCGGGCACCCGGTCAGCCCGCGGGTGCGCGCCGCCGCGGCCCTGCTGTCCGCCACGGAGTACGCCACCCAGGGGCGGCTGCTGGAGACGCGCCCGGACCTCATCGGCTCGGACGTGGTGCTGGGCGCGGTCAACGTCGTGCACACCCAGGATCAGGGCGTACGCACGGTCACCTCCTGGGCGGGCAGCCCGCGCGAACTCCTGCCCACCGCGGAGTACCTCATGGTGCGCAGCCCCGAGGAGGACGAGGTCGTCATCGTCCCGTGGCGGGTCGCGACCGAGGCGCTCGACCTCGTACCGATCGATGGCCTGAAGCCGCCGCGGTACGTCGTGCGCAGCCGACCCACGGCCGAGACGTGGGAGCGGCTGCGGCCGATCGCGCTCGACAGCAAGCCCGCCTACGTGCCCAAGCACGGAGATCGAGGACCCGCATAGGGTGAACCGCTCTGGCGGCCGGGCGCTCCACTTGCGATGCTGATACACGGGTGTCACCTGGGGACGACGACGAGCGGAGCACCAATGGCGGCGCGCGAGGTCATGTCGTGGGAGCTCTTCGGACAGGCCAGCCGCGAGCTGGCCGAACTGGTCGCCAAGGACGGCTACGTCCCTGACCTCATCCTCGGCGTGGCGCGCGGCGGACTGTTCGCCACGGGCGCGCTCGGGTACTCGCTCAACGTCAAGAACATGCACGTCCTGAACGTGGAGTTCTATACCGGCGTGGACGAACGGCTCGACGCGCCCGTCATGCTGGCGCCCGTGCCCAGGCACGCCGACCTCGCCGGCGCGAGGGTCCTCATCGCCGACGACGTGGCCGATACCGGGGCCACTTTGGACCTGGTGCGTGACTTCTGCGCCGGGCACGTGGCCGAGGCCCGCTGCGCCGTGCTCTACGAGAAGCCGCGCTCCACTGTGAAGTGCGACTACGTGTGGCGGCGCACCGAGCAGTGGATCACCTTCCCCTGGTCGGCCCTGCCGCCGCTCGTGGGCCCCTCGCCGGCGGAGTGACCGCCGCTCACGTCAGGGCCTGCCACCAGCCGTCGACCGCCGGCGGGGCGTCGACGTCGACCCGCTCGCCCGGCCGGGGGACAGCGAGGCGCACGTCACGCGCCTTGGCCTCCACCCAGATGCGGTCGGCCGGCTCCGTCCACGCGTGGAACGCCAGGTTGAAGCTGGCCCAGTGCACCGGGATGAGCAGGCCCCCGCCCAGGTCGTTGTGGGCGGCCACGGCTTCCTCGGGGGTCATGTGGATGAACGGCCACTCCTGCCCGTACGCCCCGATCTGCATGAGCGTCGCGTCGAAGGGACCGTGCTCGGCGCCGATCGCCGCGTACCCGTCGAAATAGCCGGAGTCGCCCGTGTAGAACACCGACCGGCCGCCGCCCGCGATCACCCACGAGCCCCACAGCGTGTTGTCGCGGGCCAGCCCGCGCCCGGAGAAGTGCCGGGCGGCCGTCAGCGTCAGCGTCACGTCGCCGACCGTGGCCTGCTCGTTCCAGTCCAGCTCGACGAGGCGACCGGCCGGCACGCCCCAGCGCTCCAGGTGCGCGCCGACACCCAGCGGCACGATGAAGACGGCCTCGCCGTCGCGGGTCAGCGCCCGGATCGTGGCCATGTCGAGGTGGTCGTAATGATCATGGGAGATGATCACAGCGTCGACCGGGGGCAGGTCGGCCAGCGCGACCGGCATGTCGTGCAGGCGGCGGGGGCCCAGCAGCCGCGACGGCGAGCAGCGGGCGCTCCACACCGGGTCGATGAGCACCCGCCGGCCGGCGATCTCGACGAGCGCGGTCGCGTGTCCGTACCAGGTGATCGCGAGTCCCTCGGCGATCGGCGCGGTGGCGGCGTCGTTGCTCGTGACGAGCGGCACCCGGCCGACCGGGCGGCGCTGCTCGCCGCCGAGGAGCAGGTTGCGCAGCATCTGTCCGGCCGTCGCCGGCTGCATGGTGGTGGTCACCACGTTGTTGTGGAACGCGCCGTCGCGAAACTGCGGGGAGCGGCGCACCCGCTCGCCGCGCTCGCCCCGGCCCGGCCGGCCACCGAGCGCAGCCGGCACGTCACGCAACGCCCACGCCGCCGCCCCGGCGGCCGCCGCGATGGCCGCGATCCCCAACACCGTGCGCGCCCGTCCCATCACGCCCTCCGTCCCACGCTCGACAGCGCATCCGACGGTACCCGCCCCTCGTCGCCGGTGGCCCCGGTGACCTCCGGCACGTCGGGGTCGGGCACCCGACCCGGGGAACGTCCGATCGTGGGGAATAGCGTGGGGCCGTGAAGCGGGAGCGGGTGGTCGAACAGGTGGCGTCCGGTACGGCGGAGCTGGTGCCCGACCACGAGCGGCGCTCCGGCTGGACACTGCTCGTGGACGGCGTCCCCCAGTCCTACGTGGACCTCGACGATCCGCGACACCTCGAATTCGAGTACGTGCGCCGGCTCGCGGCCGCCGTCGACGCGGTCGCGCCCGCGGGCGAGCCGCTTCGCGTCCTTCACCTGGGGGGCGGGGCGTTCACGGTCCCCCGCTACGTCGCGGCGACGCGGCCCGGCTCGGGGCAGCTGGTCGTGGAGCGCGACGCCGCGCTGGCCGCGCTCGTGCGCCGGGTGCTGCCGCTGCCCCGGCGCGGCGGGATCCGGGTACGCGAGGGCGACGCCCGCGCGGTCGTGGAGGCGTTGCCCGACAACCGGTTCGACCTCGTGATCGGCGATGTGTACGCGGGCGCGCAGATGCCCCGCACGGTGGCGAGCGTCGAGTTCGCCACCGAGGTGGCCCGGGTGCTGAGCCCGACGGGCTGGTACGCGGTGAACGTGGCCGACCTGCCGCCGCTGGCCTTCTCCAGGATCCAGGCGGCGACCCTGGCCGCCGCCTTCCCGGACGTCGCCGTGCTCGCCGAGCCGGGCATGCTGCGCGGACGCCGGTACGGCAACGTGGCGCTGGTGGCGGCGGCCGCGCCGGGCGGCCTGCCGGTCGCGCGGCTGGCCGCCGCGGCGCGTCGCGACCCGTTCCCCGGCCGCCTGCTGCACGGGTCCGACCTGGCCACCTTCGTCGCGGGCGCCCGCCCGATGCGCGACGAGGCGGCCCGCGACTCCCCCGCCCCGCCGCGATCCATTTTCCTATAATTTGGGAAAGCCGTCCCGGATAGCAGGATGGCGATCTAGCGTCGGGACATGACGAACGTCTACACGCACGGCCACCACGACACGGTCCTGCGCTCGCACCGCTGGCGCACCGCCGCCAACTCCGCCGCGTACCTGCTGCCCCACCTCTCCCCCGGTCAGCGCCTGCTCGACGTCGGCAGCGGCCCGGGAACCATCACGGCGGACCTGGCCGCGCTCCTCGCCCCGGGCCGGGTCACGGCCGCCGAGGTCACCGAGGAGGCGCTGGGGCTGGCCCGCGCCGAGGCCGCCGCCCGCGGCCAGGCGAACCTCGACTTCGCGGTCGCTGACGTGCACGCGCTCGACTTCGCCGACGGCACCTTCGACGTCGTGCACGCCCACCAGGTCCTCCAGCACGTGGCCGACCCGGTGACGGCGCTGCGCGAGATGCGCCGGGTGTGCCGGCCGGGCGGGCTGGTCGCCGCCCGCGACAGCGACTACGCCGCCTTCACCTGGTACCCGCAGGTGCCCGAACTGGACGAGTGGCTCTCCCTGTACCGCGCGGCGGCCCGTGCCAACGGCGGCGAGCCGGACGCCGGCCGGCGGCTGCTGTCGTGGGCCCGGGCGGCGGGCTTCACCGACGTGACCGCGACGGCGAGCACCTGGTGCTTCGCCACGGCGGAGGACCGCGCCTGGTGGGGCGGCATGTGGGCCGACCGCGTCGTCAGCTCCGCGATCGCCGACCAGTTCGTGGCCTCGGGCGCCGACGTGGAAAAGCTCGCCGACGGGTGGCGCCGCTGGGCCGCGTCGCCGGACGGCTGGTTCGTCGTCCTGCACGGCGAGATCCTGGCCCGCGCGTAGCTCACGGCGACCCGGCCGGCACCCGGGTGGCGAGGGCCAGGAACCGCTCATCGTGGTCGTCGTAAGTGTCCAGCCGCCAGCCCGCCCGGCCCGTCGCGGCCCGCAGCGGCGCCTGCGCGAACAGGTCGTCCTCGCGCAGGACCCGCCGGTGCCGGGCGGCGAGCGCCGCGCGGCCGGACGGGTGGAACAGCGCCAGCCGCCCGCCCGGCCGGGTCACCCTGGCCAGCTCCGCCAGGCCCGCCACCGGGTCGGGCATGTGGTTGACGAGGCCGGCCGCGAACACGCCGTCGACGCTGGCGTCGGCGATGGGCAGGCGACGGGCGTCGGAGAGCAGCAGCGAGGCCCGCGCCTCGCGGGCGCGCCCGGCGGCCACGGCCAGCATCTCGGGGGTGACGTCCAGGGCCAGGACGACGCCCTCCTCGCCCACGGCATCACGCAGCGCCCCCAGCGCGCGCCCCGTGCCGCACCCGGCGTCGAGGACCACGCCGCCGCGCGGCAGGTTCGCCGCGCTCACGCCCCGCGCGTACGCGGGCAGGTCGTCGCCGAACTGGGTGTCCCAGGTGACCGCCCGGATGGCGAAGAACGCGCGGCTCTCCGTGACGTACCAGGAGTCCTCGGCGGCCAGCCCGTCCCGGACCCGGCGGATCACCGGCCAGGCCGGGTCGCGCAGGTCGATCACCACGTCCGCGCCGGCCTCGTGCCCGTGCGGCGACCCACCGGCGCGCAGCCAGACCACCAGATCCCGGGGTGGCGCACCGACGCGGCACTGTGGACCGTCCGTGACGACGAATCCCGCACCGACCAGCTGGTCGGTGAACAGCGCGCGGCGCGGCGCGTCGGCGCCGTCCACGACGACGCCCGCCTTTCCCGCGCTACGCAGCAGCTCGCGGAGCTGGTCGAGCACGGTTGCCCACCGCTCGCGGTGGCGCGTTGTCTGGTCCGTCACGCCCCCATCATGCCGGCCAGATTGCCCGCAGGGCTTAGGCTGGCCGGGTGCTGGACGAGCGGGGTGTGGCGGAGGTCGAACGGATCGTCCGGTCGGTCGCGGCGGACGAGATCATGCCACGCTTCCGCCGGCTGGCGGCCACGGACATCATCGAGAAGACCGGGCCGGACAACCTCGTCACGGTCGCCGACCGGGCCGCCGAGGCCGCGCTCGCGGCGCAGCTCGCCACGCTCGTGCCCGGGTCCGTCACGGTCGGCGAGGAGGCTGTGGCCGAGGATCCGACGCTGCTCGACACGCTCACCGGCGACGCCCCCGTGTGGATCGTCGATCCGATCGACGGGACGCACAACTTCGCCACGGACAACCCGCGCTTCACCGTGCTGGTCGCCCTGAGCCACCGGGGCCGGTTGCTCGCCTCGTGGACGTACGCGCCCGCGTTCGACATGCTCGCCACCGCCGTGGCCGGCGGCGGCGCCACCCTGGACGGCCGGCCGCTGCGGGTCGGACCCGCCGCGACCGACCTGCGGCACCTCGACGTCGGCACGCCGCAGCAGCGGTGGTGGACGTCCTCGGACCGGGCGCGGTTCAACACCCTGTGCGGGTACGGGGTGGCATTGTCGTTCTTCGACACGACCGGGCTCGAGTACGTGCAACTGGCGGCCGGCCGGCGCACGTCGATCGTCGTGACCTGGGACCACCCGTGGGATCACGCGGCGGGAGTGCTGCTGGTCACCGAGGCTGGCGGAGTGGCCACCGCCGCCGACGGCAGCCCGTACCGCCCGGCGGCCGGCAACGCCCTCCCCATGGTCGTCGCGCCCGACGCCGCCTGCGCCGCCCGCCTGCACGCCGCCATGCTGGCGCCCGCGGGCTGACCCCGCGTCAGGCAGCGACGCGACGCCCCGCGACCGGGGCGGTGTTGGGCAGCTCCGGCCGGATCGGCGCGGCGGCCGGCACGGCGATGTGCGAGACCGTCGCCGCCTGGCGGGCGCCGCCCGCCTTCGGGCGGAGATCCTCGGTGATCGACGCGACGTCGTCGCCAGGCACGCCGAACTCGTGCAGCACCACGCTCAGGTGGGCCAGCGTCGCGTCGTCCATCCCGGCCTGGGCGGACCCGGCCGGCGACACGGCGCCGCCGAAGTAGTGCTGCGGCCCGCCGAGCGCGGCGGCGAGGTAGGCCCGCTGCTGGGCCGCGAGGCGGTGCAGCTCCGCGCTCTGGTACCGCGGGGCCAGCTCAGGGTCGTTGAGCAGCCGGCGGTTGAAGCGGTCGACGATGGCGCCGACCGTCATGCCGCCGCCGATGTTGTGGTAGGTGCTCATCGCGTCTCCTCGTCGTGAGGCGTAGCGTCGCCGATGACGCGCAGTGGACCCGGTCCCCGGGCCGTTCCTGGTCAGTGAGTCTCGGATGAACATGTGAGCGGAATGTGTCGTCGCCGAGAAGCGTCGATCACATCAAGGTCGGAATCCCGTGATCTACGCCACTACGCGCCCGCTCATCCCCATCAACTGATTGACGCCCATCACCTTCGTCGAGGGCGGGCGTCACCGCCGCCAGGGGAGCCTGTCGAAGCGTTCGTTGATGCCCGGGCGGCCGCGCAGGAGCACGTGATAGCCATCCAGGCTGCCCGACGCCACGTCCGCCGCCAGGCGGTCGACGACGCCCGTCAGGCGCTGGGCCATGCCGGCCGACACGGTCGCCGGGTCCGCCGCCGGCGCGACCGCGTGCGGCACACCGAGGCGCACCAGGGCGTCCGGCCGCTGCCGGTTGCCGAACTCGTACCGCAGGGCGACGGGCCACAGTGTCGCCCCGCCGGCCCGCCGGGCGATCATGGCCGCCCCGCGCGCGACCCGCAGGGGCCGGTGCTCCTGGGGTGTCAACCGACCCTGCGGAAAGATCCACAACAGCCGTGCGGGCCCGGCCGCCAGCTCCGAGGCCGCGTACGCCACGGAGGCGGCCGCCGAGCGGGGCGCGTCGCGGTCCACGGAGAAGGCTCCGACCCACCGGAAGAACGGGTACCTCACCAGCTGCGGTTCGTCGACCATGAGGTACCCGCGGAAGCGGTCGCGCAGGACCAGCCGGTCCACGGCGTACGCCAGGTAGCCGTCCCACCAGGAGGGGTGGTTGGCGTACGCGATGACCGGTCCGGCCGCCGGGTCGGGCAGGGGGCCCTCGGCGCGCACGAGGACCCGGGCGAAGTGCCGCCGCAACGCGCCCCGCACCAGTACGTTGAAGATCGCCCACTCGGCCAGCGGCCGGTGGTGCGCGGTGATCCTCGGCCGTTCCACGGATTCAATGATCTGTCAGGCGTGCACTACCCTTCGCCGGGGGCCACCGCGGGACACGCGGCCCGCGATCGCGAAGGGAGCCGGCATGGAGATCGTTCTGCTGCTCGGTGCGGTGGTGGTGATCATCGCCGTGGTCGCCTTCGTCGTGATCGCGTACAACCGGCTGGTCGGCCGGCGCAACGCGTACCAGCAGGCGTTCGCCCAGATCGATGTCCAGCTCACGCGCCGCCACGACCTGGTGCCGAACCTCGTCGAGACCGCCAAGGGCTATCTGCGCCACGAGCGGGAGACCCTGGAGCGGGTCACGGCGGCCCGATCGGCGGCGGTGAACGCGCAGGCCGCGGCCGGCGGCACGGCCGCCGACGCGGCCGCGCTGGGCGCCCTGGCCGGCGCCGAGAACCAGCTCACGGCGGCGCTGGGGCGGCTGTTCGGGCTCGCCGAGGCGTACCCGGATCTGAAGGCCAACCAGAACATGCTGGCGCTCACCGAGGAGCTGACCACGACGGAGAACCGGGTGGCGTTCGCCCGGCAGGCCTACAACGACGCCGTGATGGCCTACAACATCGCCCGCGAGACCGTGCCGACCAACATCATCGCCGGGCTGTTCTCGTTCGGCCCGGCGGCGCTGTTCGAGTTGGCCGACCCCGGCGAGCGCCAGGCGCCGCGGGTGGAGTTCTGAGGAACCCATGAACTTCTTCGAAAGACAACAGCGGGTACGCCGCATGTCCGTGCGCCTCGTGGCGCTCTTCGTGCTCGCGGTCATCGCGATCGTGGTGGCGGTCGACCTGGCCGTGCTCATCGCGTTCAACGCGTTCAGCAGCGGCCTGGGCAACGTGGTGGGCATCGTCATCGTCACGAGCCTGATCACGTTGACGGCGATCTCGCTCGCGGCGGCCTTCCGGATGCTGGGGCTGCGCGGCGGCGGCGGGAAGGTGGCCCGCGAGCTGGGCGGCGTGGCGGTCCCCCCGGACACGACCGACCCTCAGCTGCGCCGGCTGCGCAACGTCGTGGAGGAGATCGCGATCGCCTCGGGCACGCCGGTGCCCGAGGTGTACGTCCTGCCGCAGGAGGACGGCATCAACGCGTTCGCCGCCGGCTGGGACAGCTCCAGCGCGGCGGTCGCGGTGACCCGCGGCACCCTGGAGCGGCTCAACCGCGACGAGCTGCAGGGCGTCATCGCGCACGAGTTCAGCCACGTCGTCAACGGCGACATGCGGCTCAACATCCGGCTCATGGGCCTGCTCTACGGCATCCTGTTCCTGGCCGTGATCGGGCGCACGCTGACCCAGTTCGGCATCATCGGCGGCGGCCGCCGCGACGAGAAGTCCAGCGGCAACCCGCTCGCCGTCATCGGCATCGCGCTGCTCGTCACGGGCGGCGTCGGCGTGCTCGCCGGGCGCCTGATCAAGGCGTCGGTGTCGCGCCAGCGCGAGTACCTCGCCGACGCCTCGGCCGTGCAGTTCACCCGGCAGCCGTCCGGCATCGCGGGCGCGCTCAAGAAGATCGCCGGGCTGGAGGCGGGCTCGAACCTGAAGAACCCGCGCCGCGAGGAGGTCGGGCACATGCTGTTCGGGGCGGGCGCGGGCGCGTTCGCGTCGTGGTTCGCCACCCATCCGCCGCTCGTGGACCGGATCAAGGTGCTCGACCCGTCGTTCGACGCGAACCAGCTCACCGGCCTGCGCCGGCAGTGGGCCACGCACCCGCCCTCCGGCCTGGAGGAGGACCTGTCGCTGGGCCTCATCGAGCGCAACGGCGCCGCGGCGCGGCGCGACGCCGCCGCGCCGGCGGCCCGTCCCACGCTGCCCGAGCCGTCCGCCACCGTGCCCGTCCCGGAGGCCACGCTCGTCGGCAGCGTCGGCGCGCCGGGCGCGCAGTCCTACGCCCAGGCCGGGGCCATCCTCGACGAGATCCCGGCCGACGTGCTCGAGCGCGCGCATTCGCCGGCCACGGTCGTCCCGCTCCTGCTGGGCCTGCTCATGGCCGACGAGCCGGCCGCCCGCGACAATCAGCGCGCCGCCCTGGCCGCGCACGGGCCGGCGGTCGCCGACGCGGCGGCCGGGGAGGCCGCCGCGCTGGCGCGCCTGCACCCCCTGCTGCGCCTGCCGCTGGCCGAGGTGGCGCTGCCCGCGCTGCGCGCGCTGCCCGCCTCCGACAAGCAGGCCGCGCTGCGCCAGGTGTTCGACCTCATCCACGCCGACGGCCGCATCAGCGGGTACGAGTACTGCCTGTCGCGGCTCGTCTACCGGGAGCTGGACGCGTCGCTCAACCCCCGGTCGGCCTGGCGGGGCGACCGGCGCACGATCGCCGGGTCGCGTGACGCGGTGGCGCTGCTCTACGCGGTGCTCGCCCAGTACGGCAACCCGGAGGAGGCCCGGGCCGGGGTGGCGTTCCAGGCGGGCATGGCCCGCGTGCTGCCGCGCGTCTCGCTGCGGTACGTGCCGCCGCCGCAGGGCGTGGTGGCACTGGAGTCGGCGTGGCCCTCGCTGATCGGGCTCACGCCCGAGGACAAGCGGGAGCTGGTGGCCGGTGCCCTGGCGGTCATCTCGGCCGACGGGGTCACGACGCTCACGGAGCTGGAGTTGCTGCGCACGGTGTGCGCGCTGCTGGAGTGCCCGGTGCCGCTGGAGCTGGCCGCCCCCGTACCACGCGGTTAGCCGTCGGCGTGTCGCGAGCGCGGCACGCGATCGGGCGTCACCCGAACGGGTCGCCCGATGTTGATCAGGGTATGCGGAGATTTACGTCTTTGACCCGATTGGCCATGTTCACGGCCGTCGTCACAACGGTCATCAGCACAGGCGGCGCGGCCACTGGCCGGGCCGCGCCATCCGGCAGCGCCGCGCCCCCACCCGTCTCCGTCTCCGACGTGGGGCCGGCGACCGACCCCCTGACCCGGACGCGGGCGGGGGCGCCCCTCGCGGACGACGGCACGCCGTTCCCGCGCACCGTGTGGCAGGACACGTGGCGCCCGGGCATCAGCGCCCTGTCGCGCTTCCAGGTCGACACCACGTCGTACCTGCTCACGTACCAGACGACGACCGGCGCGGTCGTGATCGGCCGGCTCAACGGGCTCGGCCAGGGCACCTCGAACGTGTGGCGCGGCCTGTGGTCACGCGGCTGGACGTCCGTCATCCCGTACCGGCTGGACACGGGAACGTACCTGCTGCGGTACAACAAGTCGGACGGCTCGGTCGCGACCGACCGCGTCAACAGCGGCGGCCGGGGAACGACCCCGATCTGGCGGTCGCGGTGGACCGCCGGCTGGACCCGGATCGTCCCGTTCAGCGTGGGCAATGAGCTCTACCTGCTCGGCTACAAGGAGAACGACGGCACCGTGGCCATCGACCGGTTCAACGCCGACGGCCTCGGCACGACGACCGTCTGGACGTCGCGGTGGGACGCCGGCTGGTCGGCGCTGTCCCCCTACCGCGAGGGGTCGAACACCTACCTGATCAAGTATCGGCAGAACAGCGGCGCGGTGATCGTGGACAGGTTCAACGCCTCCGGCGCCGGCACCACGCCCGTGTGGAACGGGACGTGGCCCACCGGCATGACGACCCTCCTGCCGATCGTCGTGGGCAGCACCCAGTACCTGCTGTCGTACCGCAACGCCACCGCGGGGGCCGCGCTGGACAAGTTCAACGCGGGCGGTCAGGGCGTCACGCCGCTGTGGGCCGCCCGTTGGTCGCAGGGGTGGAGCGCCTTCGTGCCGTACCGCCTGGCGGGCGTGGACTACCTGCTGTCGTACCGGGTGGCGACCGGCGTGACCACGGTCAGCCAGTTCGTGCCGGGACACCTCCGCCAGCGGATGTGACCGGTCCCTCGGCTTCGCCGCCGGCGCCCGCGCGGGTCAGCCGATGGCGAAGCCGAGGGCCATCGCGATCACGACGGCCTGCTCGGCGCTGATCCGCGCGCCCGCCCGGGTGACCGCCAGCGGATCCAGCGTCGACAGGTCACTGCCGCGCAGGTCGCTGCGGTCCAGCCTGGCCCCGCGCAGCTCGGCCCCGGTCAGGTCCAGGCCGGTCAGCGTGGCGCCCTCGCAGTTCGCGCCGGACAGGTCCACCTCACGCATGCGCAGCCCGGTCAGCGAGACGCCGCGCAGGTCGGTCTCAGCGAGCCCGACGAACGACCAGTCGCCGCCGTCGGCGCGCAACGGGCGCAGCTCGCACTCCACGAACCGGCTGCCGACCAGCTTGCAGCCGGTGAACTCGGCCTCGAAGAACACGCACCGGGTGAACACGCACCGCAGGAACGCCGAGTCGGTGTGCCGGGAGGCGTTGAACCGCACGTTCCCGAACGAGCACTCCTCGAACCGCGCGCCCCGGCTCACCGCCTCGGTGAGGTCCACGTCGAAGAAGAAACACCTCTCGTACGCCCGGTCCTCGAACTCCTCGCCGTACCAGTCCAGGTCCCGGAAGGTCTCGCCCTCGATCACGTCCGCCACACCGTCAGCCTAGTGCCGCGTCGGCCACGCCCACGTCCACGAGAAATCCTCCCGTGTCGTCGCGCCACGGGCGCGCATGGTGGCCCGGCGCGCCGCGCGGCTGGCAGAATGGCGCCGTGGCTCGATGGGAATACGCGCGACTTGAATACCGGGCGGCCGGCACGTTCGGTTCCGACCAGAGCATGGACTGGACCGCGACCTTCCACCACGCCGGCGGGGTGCACCGCTGGGGCACTGACGAACGCTACGACGACCTCAGCCACCTCAACCGGGCCGGCGCCGACGGCTGGGAGGCGTGGCACCGCAACGTGCTCCACATCGGGCAGCCGCAGCGCATGCACGCGGTCACCTACTCGCTGCGGCGACAGGTCGCCTGACCGGCCGCGCGCCGCGTACCGGTCGGCAGAGCCGGGTAAAGGGGGCACCATGGCCAACGGACTGACCCTGACCGGGACGAACATCGACACGCCCGACCCGGCCGCGCTCGCGCGCTTCTACGCCCGCCTGCTCGGCTGGGAGATCGCCGCCGAGGAGCCCGACTGGGTGAAGCTCGCGGCCCCGGACGGCGGGGCCACCCTGTCGTTCCAGACGGAGACCAACTACGTGCGTCCCACCTGGCCCGCCGGCCCCGGCGACCAGCAGATGATGATGCACCTGGAGATCCGTGTCGACGACCTGGCGTCGGCCAGCGCCCACGCCCAGGCGTGCGGCGCCACCCTCGCCCAGTTCCAGCCGCAGGACGACGTCCGCGTGCACCTCGACCCGGACGGTCACCCCTTCTGCCTCTGGCTCGGCTGACCGCTACCGACCGGGCCGCCGGACGGCGACCCGTCGCCTGCGGCGCAGGCATGCGCGCCGCTAGATTTGCCCTATGGCGACAGACGTTTCCGCGCAGCCGGCGGTGTCCGACTCCGATCGACCAGCGGCGGCAGGCCGGCCCACGGCCGGCTACGCGACCAGCCTCGTGCTGGCGATCCTGGGCGTCTGGTTCACGGTCGGACTGATGGTCGACGCCTGGGCGCACAACAATGTGCCCGAGCTGGAGACGTTCTTCACGCCGTGGCACGCGGTGTTCTACTCGGGGTTCGCGGCCACGGGCGCGTGGGTGCTGTGGACGTGCCGGGCCGCGATCCGCGACGGGCAGCGGGCGCTCGACGCCGTGCCGGCCGGCTACGGCCTGACCCTCATCGGCCTCGTCACCTTCGCGCTGTCCGGCGTCGGCGACCTCATCTGGCACACCACGCTGGGCATCGAGCAGGACGTGGACATCCTGTTCAGCCCCACCCACGTCGGCCTCATCGCGTCGATGTTCCTCATCGTGAGCACACCCATGCGCACCGCCTGGCGCGACCCCGGCCTGCCCGAGGCGCCCGGCCTGCGCCGGCTGCTGCCCGCGGTGCTGGCCGCGACCTTCGCCGCCACGCTCATCCTGCTCTTCATGCAGTACGCCAACGCCCTGTCGTACGGGCCGTTCGGCGTCATCTACGCGCTCTCGGGCGAGGACAGTGGCGACACGTCGCAGTACGTCGCCGAGGTCGCCGTCACCACGGCCATCATCGTCGTGCCGCTGCTGACCCTGGCCCGGCGCTGGCGGCTGCCAGTCGGCGCCACCACGATCCTCTACGTCGCACTGGGCGGGCTGTCCACGGCCGTGAGCGGCTTCGAGAACCTCGACCTGATCATCGCCTTCGTGGTGGCCGGCGTGGTCGTCGACGCGCTCGGCGCGGCCGTGCGGCCCGCCCCGGACCAGCCCGGCCGCCAGCGCCTGTTCGCGGCGCTCGCCGCGCTCATCACCTGGAGCACGGTGATCGGCACGGCGTACGCGGTCGTCCCGCCGCTCGATCACGCGGTGCCCGTGAAGCCGGAGCTCGTGTACGGCGTGCCGCTCGTGCAGTGCGCGCTCGCCGTCCTGCTCGCGGTCGTGCTGGTGCCCAGCCGTCAGGGCTTGCGGGCGACCGCCCCGTAGACGGCCACGTCGACGTCGCGCAGCGTGGCCGGGTCCATGCCGACGCCATCGGGGCGCCAGTTGTGCACCAGCGTCAGCCCGGGCTCGACGATCTCCAGGCCGTCGAAGAAGCGCTCGATGGCCTCGCGGGGACGCACCTGCATCGTGACGCCGTTCTTGGCGTAGATGGCGGCGACGCGCTCCCACGCCGTCGGGTCGAAGTCACCCGTGAGGTGCGACAGCGCCAGGTAGCTGCCCGACGGCAGCGCGTCGACCAGCTGGCGGGTCACGCCGTACGGGTCGTCCGCGTCGCCCACGAAGTGCATGATCGCGATGAGCATGAGCGCGACCGGCCGGTCGAGGTCGATCGCGGCGCGCAGCTGCGGCGACTCCAGGATCTTCGACACATCGCGCAGGTCGGCGTCGATGTACTCCGTGCGACCCTCGGGCGTACTGGCGAGCAGGGCACGGGCGTGCGCGAGCACGATCGGGTCGTTGTCGACGTACACGATGTGGCTCTCGGGCGCGATCTCCTGCGCGACCTGGTGCACGTTCGGGGCGGTGGGGATGCCCGTACCGATGTCCACGAACTGGCGGATGCCGGCGTCGGCCGCGAGGAAACGCACGGCGCGGCGCAGGAACGCGCGGTTCTCCCGGGGCGGTGTCCGGCTGGCCGGGTTCGCCCGGATCCCCGCCTCGGCCGCCTCACGGTCGGCGGCGAAGTTCGTCTTGCCGCCCAGCAGGTAGTCGTAGACGCGGGCGGGATGCGGCACATTCGTGCGCAGGTCAACCGGGGGCAGGCTGTCGCTGCCGTCGATCTTCATCCAGTCCGAGTCGCCCATGCCCTGCTCCCCTGATAAACGGCGTCGCGATCGCCGGTGCATCATCCTAATGGGACTGTCGGCGCATGTCTGTAGTCGTGGGGACGAACCGAGCCGACGTCTGGTCAGGTGGCCGATCGCCACACTGCCGGAACTGCCGTACCCTCGGCGTCCGTGAGTAGGCACCGGCTCAACGAGGACCAGGACACTGTCTTTCTCCCCGTAAGCTTGCCAGCACGCGACGCGGCCGGGGCCGACCGACCGGACGCGGGCGACGAGGCGGCGAACGGGGCGCCCGCGGCAGCGCCGGCGCCTGCGGCCCCGCCGGCGCCCGTGGTGCCGCAGCAGGCCCCGCCGCCGGACGTCGAGAGCCTGCCCACCGCGTCGGTCCCCGAGACACCGGCGGCAGACCTGTGGGCGGACGAGGACTCGTTCGCGCAGGACCGCTCGACGGTCACGCTGGTCCTCCCGGCGCGCGCCAAGGGCACCGTGCCGCCCGCCCGACTGCGCCAGAAGGCCGTCCCGCCCACGGAGGCAATCGCGCCGCCACCCGTCCAGGACGTCCCCGAGGACGCCGCCCGCCCGGAGGCGCCGGCCGTCGGCGCGGGCACGTGGGACACGAACACCGCCGAGTACCGGCCCGTCACGGGCGCCGCGATCCGCGCATCCGCCGACGGGGACCCAGCCCGCGCGGGGGTCCCGGAGCCGCGGCGCTCCCGCATCGCGATCGCCCTCGTCGCCGCGTTCCTCGTCATGGTCGCCACGGTCACGTGGCTCACCCGCCCGTCGGCGTCCGGCCCGCCCACCGCGCAGGACACGCCCCCCGCGACGCTCCCGGCGCCGGTCGTCCCCGTGCCGGCGAGTCCGACCACGGCCGCGCCGTCCGCGACGCCGAGCGCCAGCCCGTCCGCGAAGCCCACGGCGACTCCGACGACGGCCCGGCGCCCGACGACCGCGCCGCCCACCACGCGCCGCCCGACCACGGCCGCTGCCCCGCCCGGTCCGGCCGCGCCGCAACCGGCGTCGCTGTCGGTGGGCGCCCGCCGGTCCCTGCGCCTCGCGTCGGGCACGAACACCTATGTCATCCGCGCCAGCGGTGTCGCCGCCCTCGCGACCGTGACGACGAGCAGTAGCGCCACCCAGCGCCGGGCGGCCACCTTCACCATCGTCGCCGGCCTCGCCGACAACCGTTGTTACTCGTTCCGGGCCGACAATGGCGCATACCTGCGGCACGAGAACTACCGGGTGTACGTCGAGGTCGACGACGGCAGCGATCCGGACCTCTTCCGCAAGGACGCCACGTTCTGTGTGGCACCGGGTGGTTCGCCGGGCGCGCGTGTGTTCCGGACCCAGAACTACCCGAAGTACCACCTTCATGCGCGCGGCGGCCAGCTGTGGATCGACGACAAGCCACCGACCGCGGACTCGTCCTTTGTGGTCACCACCGCCTGGGGATGACAGGCATCGTTGAGCGGCCGCGTCGACGCGGCTGGTCCCGCCCCACGGCGTGGTGGGAGAGCGCGCTGATCGTGGCCGGGCTGGTCGGGCACGTCTTCCTCGTCGCCCATGAGGCCCGCCAGGACGGCTGGGAGCGCTACGCGGCGCTGTCCAGGCTGCTGGAGACAGGCGAGCTGCCCGACACCAAGTACTCCATGGTCATGCCCATCTTCGCGGCGCCGTTCTGGCTGCTGGGCAAGGTGGTCCAGGACCCGCGTTGGTGGACCGAACGGTTCAACACGATCGTGCTGGCCCTCGGCATGCTGGCTATCTGGCTGCTGCTGCGCAGGCGTGTGCCGGGCCGGCAGCTACGGGTGTTCTTCCTGCTGCTCGTGGCCGGTTCGATGTTCGGCAACCACCTGCGCTTCTTCTACGGCGAGGTGTTCACGGCCGTACTCGTGGCCGTCGGCATCGTCGCGACCGTGGTGGGCCCCAGGCTGGTCGGCTGGCTGACGACCGTCGTCGGGCTGGTGAACACCCCCGCCAGCATCGCGGGCCTGGTCACGATGGTGGGCGAGCGGGTCCTGCGCACCCGCGCGCTGCGCTACATCGCGGTCATCATGGTGGCGTCCGCCGGCGTACTCGTCGTGAACTACCTGCAACGTGGCCGCGCGCTCGACTTCGGGTACGTCGAGGACAAGGGCATGCGGACGATCATGCCGTACTCGGGGCTGCCCAACTGGAGCTACCCGATCTTCTTCGGCCTGTTCGGCCTGCTGTTCTCGGCCGGCAAGGGCCTGATCTGGTTCGCTCCCGGCCTGTTCCTGCCCGTCCGAAAGGGCCTGCGCGCCCTGGGCGACGACGTCCGGGTGATCTACCGGCAGTGGCTGGCGTTCCTGCTCGGCCTCCTGGTCGTCTACGCGATGTGGTGGTCGTGGCAGGGCGGCTGGTTCTGGGGACCCCGGTTCGTGCTGTTCGCCTCGATCCCGGCCTCGTTCGCGATCGCGCTGGTCTGGGCGCGGCGCGAGGAGACCGGACTGGGGCTGAACCTGTTCGCGACGCTCGCGTTGATCCTGTCCATCTGGGTGGGCATCAACGGCGCCGTGTACGGCGACCGTGCCCTGTTCAAGACCTGCCTGGGCAACTACTGGTACGAGACCCCGCTGTGCTACCACACCCCGGAGTTCAGCGTGCTGTGGTACCCGTTCGTGCAGTCGTCCCCAGTCGCCGCGGACCAACGGATCTTCTTCGCGTACTCCCTGGTTGTCGGCGCCTACCTGCTGATACCCATGCTCGCCACCGTGGTCCGTCAGCTCGCCGCCCACGCGAGGAACGCCGGCTGGCTCAGCCGCTACGACTGGTGAACGCACAACGAAAACCCAGGTCGTACTGCCGGTCGTCGGCTCCGGCAGCGAACTGTGCCATCGTGGTGGCCCGCAGCGAGGACATCTCGAACGAGCCGCCCCGGCACAGGTGGTCACCGTCGGGCGTGACCGTCGCCGTCCACTCCCAGACGTTGCCGACCAGGTCCAGGACGCCGTACGGGCTGGCGCCCTCGGGGTGCGCCGTGACCGGCGTGGTGCCGCCCGCGAAGCTCTCCCACGTGTTCGCGCCCCGGTTGATCTCGCGATCGCCCCAGGGGTAGCGGTTGCCGCCGGGTCCGCGGGCGGCCTTCTCCCATTCGCGTACCGTCGGCAGCCGCTTGCCGGCCCACGACGCGTAGTCGACCGCGTCCTGCCAGCTCACCCGCGTGACCGGATGATCATCCGACGGCGGCTCAAGATACGGCTGCGGCGCCGCCCCCGGCGGCCGGTGACCTGTCTGCCGAACAAACCGCGCGAAGTCACCGACGGTCACCGGGTGCACGTCGATGTAGAACGCCGCGAGCCGGACGGGCTCCTTGCCCGGCCCGCACAGGAACACGCCGGCCGGCACGAGCACCATGGGACGCCCGTCGATCTCGCCGACGATCCGCGCCGGCAGCGTGTCGTCGGGCGCCTCGACGGTGAGGACGCCTACCAACTGGGCGAACCTCGCCTGCACGACGGCACCCGCCTGCGCCAGCACGGCGTCGAGCGACGCCTGGTTGCCGGGCGCCGGATGCAGGAGGTCGCCACCCGACTCCCAGCGGGAGACGGCGCGTGGGCTCACCCCAACGACAGTCGCGAAGTCGCGCACGCTGAGCCGCTGCGCGGTGCGCAGGGCGCGCACCTCACGGCCGGACCAGTGCCCGACCGTCGGCAGTTCCAGAGAGGTCACGGTCGAAGCCTAGGAGCCGCGGGCGCCCCGAACGCGGTTATCCACAGGCCGTCCGGCGTCGGGTTCGGGTGCCTCTCAACACTGCATTGCTACAGGACGTCCACAGCGGTTCCCCACCGTGTCCACAAAAGTCCGTCCCGGCCGTGACGACATATAGATGGTCCCCGGACCGGGTGGCTTCGCGCCGCCCGGTCCGGGGACCACCGCGTCAGCTGATGTCGCGGCGGCGGGTGAGCAGGATGCCGAGCCCGCCGAGGACCAGGACGTAGGCGATCATCATGACGAAGCCGGACCACTGGGGCGGGGCGTCGGGGAATGCCTCACCCGGTGTGATCATGATGGTGGACGCGGTGGCCGGGGCGAGAACCCTCAGGTTGAGCACCCAGTCCTGGCCGATCCAGTTGTGGATCAGCGGGACGAGGATCGACAGCAGCAGGTCGCTGGCCAGGTACACGACGATGCCGATGATGACGGCACCGATCTGGCTGCGGATCAGCGTGCCGAGGCCGAGCCCGAAGATCGTCCACATGACGAAGGCCAGCAGGTTGAGCAGCACCGCCTGGATGACCTCCCAGTCGGTGAGGTGAATCTCGACACCTTCGGCGGCCAGGAACAGTGGCGTACCCACCAGGTTGATCAGCGTGGAGATGAGCCAGAACAGCCCGCCGAACACGCCTGCCGCCACCAGCTTGGCGAGCACGACCGCGGTGCGGTGCGGCGTCGCCATGAACGTCGCGGTCGCCGTCTGGTGGAAGTACTCGTTGGTGATCACCAGAGTGCCGATGATCATCGCGAAGAGCACCCCGAGGTACTGCCCTGAGGTGAGCAGGTTGGCGGCGATCTTGATCAGGCCGGCGGTGGTGTGCGCGGCCTCGGAATCCGCGATGACCTGCGCCTGCTGCTCCGCCGCGATCTGGTCGAGCGGCGGATCCAGTTGGAAGTGCGTGACGAGCATGTTGAGGCCGAGCGCCAACAGGGTCACGAGGACCATGCCGATGCCGAACAGCCACCACGTGCTCGTCGTGCGGATCTTGAGCAGCTCCGCGGAGATCAGGCGTTTGCGCGGGCGACGCGAGGCCGTCGTGACAGTCGTCGGCGCCGTCATCGGATGTCCGCCTTCCCCTTGGTGAGCTCCAGGAACACGCCCTCGAGGTCGGGGCTCTCGCTGGTGAGCTGGTGCAGCACCACGCCGGCGCGGTGCGCGGCCTCGCCGACCCCGACGGCGTCGACTCCGGTCACCCACAGATCACCGTCCGGGCCCGGGCTGACCGTGGCCCCCTCCCCGAGAGCGGCCGTGAGCGCGGCCGGGTCCGGCGTGCGCACGAGGGTGCGCCCCGAGCCGCCCAGCGAGGCGATCACCTTGCGCACCGGTCCCTGCGTGACGAGCTTGCCGGCCGCCACGATGATGATGTCCTCGGCGAGGATCTCCATCTCGGAGAGCAGGTGACTGGAGACCAGCACCGTGCGGCCCTCGGCGGCCAGCGACTGCAGCAGCTGACGCATCCAGCGGATGCCCTCGGGGTCGAGGCCGTTGGCCGGCTCGTCGAGGATGAGCACCCGCGGGTCGCCGATCAACGCGGCGGCGATGCCGAGGCGCTGCTTCATGCCCAGCGAGTAGCCCTTGAACTTGCGGTTGGCGGCCGTGGAGAGGCCGACGATGTCGAGCACCTCGTCGGCCCGGCGGTCCGGCAGGCCGGCCGCCCGGCAGATGATGCGCAGGTGGTTGCGGGCCGTGCGGCCCTTGTGCGCGGCGCTCGCCTCAAGCACGGCCCCCACGGTGCGCACCGGGTCGGGCAGGTCCGCGTAGCGGACGCCGCCGATCGTGGCGATGCCCGCCGTCGGCCGTACGAGATTGAGGAGCATGCGGAGTGTCGTTGTCTTTCCGGCACCGTTCGGGCCCAGGAACCCGGTCACCCGACCGGGTTCGACCTCGAACGAGAGGCCGTCTACCGCCCGGACCGACTTGTAATGCTTGGTCAGGCCGGCGACGGCGATATGTCCGTCTGGCATGTGGCGTTCCTTCCCATGTCGCGGACAAGAATGCCATCCCCGCCAACTAGGAGGAGACCCGGATTGCCTGCTCTGGGCCTGCCGTGCCGGCGAGGACGTCCGCGAGGATCTCGGCACCGTCCACGACCCGCGGGCCCGGCCGGTTGAAGAACGCCGGGCCGTCCACGACCCAGACCTGCCCGTCGCGGACGGCCGGGAGGTCGGACCAGCCCGGCAGCTTTGTGACGGCGCCCAGTTCGGCGAGGGTCTGATCAGGCGACAGCCCGCAGGGACCCAGCACGACGACGTCGGGCGCGCACTCCAGGACGGCCGGCCACAGGTGCGTGACGCTGTGCTCGCCCGGCCCGAGCAGCACCGGCTGCCCACCGGCCAGCAGGATCTGCTCGGGAACCCAGTGCCCGCCCGGCATGAACGGGTCGAGCCACTCGACGAACAGCACCGTGGGCCCGGTCCCGTCCGCGACAGGTAGACACGTGCCCGGCAGCCGGTCAGCGTCGGCCACGAGAGCGTCGGCCCGCCAGGCGGGGCCGCCGGGCAGAGCGTCGAGCCGGGCCAGCAGGCCGGCACGCAGCCGCCCGGCCGCGTCGGTGACACCGAGCCGCTCGGCCACCGTGTCGATGCTGTCGAGAATGCCGGCGACCGTGCGCGCCTCCAGCGACAGCACGGTCGTGTCCAGGTCGAGCACCCGGACGGCCTCATTGACGGCCTGGTAGGAGACCGCGCAGACATCGCAGATGTCCTGCGTGAGGACCAGGTCGGGCTCAAGCGCGGCCAGCGCCCGCGCGTCGAGGTGAAACACCGCCGATCCCGTGTGATCGAGGGTGAGCTCGCGACTGGAGGTGCCCGGCGTGACGTCCGACACGGTGACGACGGGCAGGTCGCGGACCAGTTCGGGCGGCCAGTCGCACTCGTGGGTCCGGCCGACCAGCTGGTCCCCGGCACCCAGTGCCGCGACGATGTCCGTCCCGGCCGGAAGAAGCGATACCACCCGCACCGCCATCTCCCCTCGCCCCGCGGCCCGCCGTGTGCCGCAACAGCCTAGACGCTGGTGGCCCACGTGTGGGCACCAACAGTCACGATGTGCACACCTGATGTCGTCCGGGTCGCGCGCCGTGACCACTCTTCGCACATATCCGGGTACGGGACGGGGGTGTGGCAGGCTGGGCCAATGGGTGCGCATGAGGTGGATGTTGTCGTCATCGGACTGGGCGTGGGCGGCGAGGAGGTGGGTGGCCGGCTCGCCGCGGCGGGCCTGGACGTCGTGGGAATCGAGGACCGCCTCGTCGGCGGCGAGTGCCCGTACTGGGGTTGTGTTCCGACCAAGATGATGATCCGGGCGGCTAACCTGCTCACGGAGGCGCGACGGGTGCCCGGCCTGGCCGGGTCCGCCGAGGTGACCCCCGACTGGGCGCCGGTCGCCGCGCGCATCCGCGACGAGGCGACCGACGACTGGAACGACAAGGTGGCCGTCGACCGGTTCACCGGCAAGGGCGGTCGCTTCGTACGCGGCCGCGGCGTGCTGACCGGTCCCCGCCGGGTCAGGGTGGGCGAGGACGAGTACACCGCCCGGCGCGGCGTCGTGCTGGCCACCGGCACCGCGCCCGTTCCGCCGCCCGTCGAGGGCCTGGCCGGCACCCCGTACTGGACCAATCGCGAGGCGGTGGAGGTCCGGACCCTGCCCGCCTCGCTGATCATCCTGGGTGGCGGCGCCATCGGCGTGGAGCTGGCTCAGGTGTTCGCCCGCTTCGGCGTGACCGTGACCGTCGTGGAGCGCTCCGACCGACTCGTGGCCGTCGAGGAGCCGGAGGCCTCCGATCTGGCCGACAAGGCGCTGCGCGGCGACGGTATCGACGTGCGCACGGGCGCGACCACGACGCGGGTCGCGTACACGGATGATGGTTTCGCGGTGTCGCTGGGTGACGGTACGACGCTGCGGGCGGAGAAGCTCCTCGTGGCCGCGGGGCGCCGCGCCGCACTGGACACCCTCGGCCTGGACACCGTCGGGCTGGACCCGTCGGCGCACAGCATCGCCACGGACGCCTGGATGCGGGCCGGGGACGGCCTGTGGGCCGTGGGCGACGTCACCGGCCACGGCGCGTTCACGCACATGGCGATGTACGAGGCGGACGTCGCCGTGCGCGACATCCTGGGCCAGGGCGGCCCGCCGGCCGACTACCGGGCGGTGCCCCGCGTGACGTTCACCGACCCGGAGATCGGCTCCGTGGGGCTGACCGAGAAGCAGGCCCGCGACGCGGGCCTCGCGGTCACCACCGGCACCGCGTCGATCCCGTCCTCATCGCGCGGCTGGATCCACAAGGCCGGCAACGACGGGTTCATCAAGCTCGTCGCCGCCGACGGCCTGCTCGTGGGCGCCACCTCGGCCGGGCCGACCGGCGGCGAGGTGCTCGCCGCGCTCACGGTGGCGATCGCCGGCCGGGTACCGGTGGCACAGCTGGGCCACATGATCTGGGCGTATCCCACCTTCCACCGCGCGCTGGGCGACGCGCTGCGCGACCTCGGCCAGCCCGCCACGGCCTGACAGGATGGGTGCCGAACGCCCAACCCAGCGAGGAGACCATCGTGCGCGACATCGCCGTCTTCAGCGGCAGCGCCCACCCGGAGCTGGCCGCGGAGATCTGCGCCCACCTCGACGTGCCGTTGCACCCCGTGCGGGTCGACCGGTTCGCCAACGACTGCCTCGAGATCCAGCTGCAGGCCAACTGCCGCGAGCGCGATGTGTTCCTGGTGCAGCCGCTCGTACCGCCCGTCCAGGAGAACCTCGTCGAGCTGCTGCTCATGCTCGACGCCGCGAAGGGCGCCTCGGCGGCGCGCACCACGGTGGTGATGTCGCACTACGCGTACGCCCGCTCGGACAAGAAGGACGAGCCCCGCATCTCGATCGGCGGCCGGCTGGTGGCCGACCTGCTCACGGCGGCCGGGGCGACCCGGGTGCTCGCCATGACCCTGCACTCGCCGCAGGTGCACGGCTTCTTCAGCGTCCCGGTCGATCACCTGCACGCGCTGAGCGAGCTGGCCGCCCACTTCCGGGGGTACGACCTGTCCAACACGGTCGTGGTCTCCCCCGACCTGGGCAACGCGAAGGAGGCCTCCGCGTTCGCCCGCCGGCTGGGCATCCCGGTGGCGGCCGGCGCCAAGCAGCGGTTCAGCGACGACCGGGTCGTGATCAGTGACGTCATCGGCGAGGTCGAGGGCCGCGACATCATCGTCCTCGACGACGAGATCGCCCGCGGCTCGACCGTCTTCGAGCTGCTGGAGCGCCTGCGCGAGCGCGGCGCCGGCAAGGCCCGGGTGGCGTGCACGCACGGCCTGTTCGCCGACGGCGCGCTCGAACGGCTCCAGGCGCACGACGACGTGCTGGAGGTCGTCTGCACCAACACGGTGCCGCTGGGCAAGGAGAAGTGGATCCCCAAGCTGCGCGTGCTGTCCATCGCCCCCGCCCTGGCCGAGGCGATGCGCCGCATCCACAACGGCGAGTCGGTGAGCGCCCTGTTCCATTAGCTCCGGCGTTGAACCGGGCTGGGGCGCGCAGCGCCAGCCCGGTTCAACGTTCCCAGGGTCGCGGTGCCTAGCCGACGAGCGCCGGCACCCTCGCCTCCACCGGCTCCCCCGCAGCCGGTGGGCGCTCGCCCTCGGGGTTGCGGATGAAGGCGACCGCCAGCACCGTGGCCACGGCGAACAGGACGGCGCTGACGGTGAAGGCGACCGAGTAGCCGTGGATCGCCCCGTCGGCCTGGGCTGCCGGGCTGGGCCCGTGCGCCACGAGGTAGTTGGCGAGCGCGGTCGTGAAGATGGTGTTGAGCAGGGCGGTGCCGAGCGAGCCGCCGATCTGCTGGGTGGTGTTGAGCATGGCGCTGGCCACGCCGGCGTCGTGCTCGGCCACCCCGGACAGCGAGGTGCTCGACAGCGGCACGAACATCAGCCCCATGCCGAAGCTCATGGCGAGGAACGCCGGCATGATGTGCCCGAAGTACGACGTGTCGAGCTCCAGCTGGGTCAGCGAGATCATCGCCCCGGTGGCGAGCACGCCGCCGACCATCATGAGCCGCCGCGGTCCGACGCGCGGCAGCAGCTGCGCCGCCGTGGTCGCGGCCGCGATGATGCCGACCGAGAACGGCAGGTAGGCCACACCGCTGCGCAGCGCCGAGTACCCCCGGTTCTCCTGCAGGTAGTACGTCATGAACAGGAACATCCCGAGCATGCCGGCGCCGATGAGGATCGAGATGAGGAAGGAGGTGCCCCGGTTGCGGTCGGTCAGCACGCGCAGTGGCAGCAGCGGGTGGCTGGTGCGCGCCTCCCACCAGATGAACGTGGCGAGCAGCGCCGCCGCGCCGACCAGGTAGGACACCGTGGTCGCGGCGCCCCAGCCGTCCGTGGCCGCCTCGGTGAAGCCGTACACGAGGGCGACCAGGCCGGCCGTGGCCAGCACGGCGCCGGGGATGTCGTAGCGGGTGTCGCCGTGCGCGCGGCTCTCCCGGACGAGCGGCAGCGCCGCCGCGAACGCGATGAGCGCGATGGGGATGTTCACCAGCAGGCACCAGCGCCAGTTGGCGTACTCGGTGAGCACACCGCCCGCGAGCAGGCCGATCGCGGCACCACCGCCGGAGATCGCGCCGAACACGCCGAACGCCCGGGCGCGCTCCTTCACGTCCGTGAAGGTGACCGTGAGCAGCGACAGGGCGGCGGGCGCGAGCAGCGCTCCGAAGACACCCTGCAACCCGCGCGCGGCGAACAGGGTGCCCGCGTTGACGGCCGCGCCGCCGAGCGCGGACGCTCCCGCGAAGCCGATCAGTCCGATGAGGAAGGTGCGCCGGCGGCCGAAGAAGTCCGCGATGCGCCCGCCGAGCAGGAGCAACCCGCCGAAGGTCAACGTGTAGGCCGTGACCATCCATTGCCGGTCCGCGTCGGAGATGCCGAGCGCGTGCTGGGCCGACGGCAGGGCGATGTTCACGACGGTCGCGTCGAGGACGACCATGAGCTGGGCGATCGCGATGACTCCGAGCGCCCACCAGCGCCTTCGGTCGGGTGGTGCGGTGTCCTTGGCGGTCGAGCCGCTCGCTGGCGCGAGCGTTTCCCCCGGGGTGTTCGACATGGCCGTGGCCTCCAGTATGAGTGGCAGATGGGTGTCACACATGCACATGGCGTGTAGACGCGCCACGTGCGCGCGATTCATCGCGAGCGCACGCGGGGCGTGCGTTCGTGGGTGTTCTGGGCGTGGTCGACCTGCGCCAGGTCCCTCAGCTGCGGGCCGGTGCGGGCTGATCAGTGACGGGTCAGGCGTCCTGACGCAGTACGGGCAGGAGGATCTTGTCGATGACGCGGTTCACGTACGCCTCGTCGAGCAGCGCGCAGGTCCCCCACAGCCGCCTGGTCAGCATCATCGCGTGGATCAGTTCGTGGAGCAGGCCGGCGTCCGCGCTCGCCGGAACCTCGCCGCGCTCCACTGCGCGGGCGAGGATGGTCTCGTAGACCGAGTGCTTCATGTCGTAGAGGACCTGGTGCAGGGTGCGGGCCAGTTCGGCGTCGCGCGACGCCGCGGTGAGCAGGCCCATCACGATCGCGCCGTCGTCTCCGTTGGCGACGGTGCACACTGCCGTCAGCTGGGACGCCAGGTCGCCGCGCAGCGACCCGGTGTCCGGTGCCTCGGCCGAACCGCCGAAGCGCTGGGTGAGCGCCTCCATGACCAGCTCAGGCTTGTTCTCCCACGCCCGGTAGATGGTCGCCTTGGAGGCGCGGGCCCGCGCCGCCACGGCGTCCATCGACATCCGGTCGTAGCCGACCTCGCCGAGCAGCTCGAAGACCGCACCGCAGATCGCCTCGCGGCGCTCCGGTTTGGTGGCGGTCTCCACTCGATCACGTCCTCGCATAAGGAAACGGTACCGTTCCGTACGGCCGACGCTACCCGCGCGCCGCAGCGAAACGAAACGGTTCCGTACACCTAATCCTGTGACGCGGGCCACCTACCCCTGGGCGAGCACAATCAGCCGGTCGATCGGCGGGAGGACCTGCGTTTTGTCCGGGTTCAGCACGATGCCGTGGTTGCCCTCGCCCGGCTCCGCCATCCGGTACCCGATGGCGACCTCGCCGCGCCGGCGCGCCGACTCGACCACGGTCGCGAACGTCAGCCCGGGCACGGACCGCACGTAGTACATGGACGGTCGCACGTAGATCTCCGCGCCCGCCGAGTCGAACAGGTCCGTGAACACAGACTCCAGGTGGCGGTTCTCCGAGATCTGGGTCATCAGCAGGCTGACCAACTGCTCGCTGATGACGAAGTCGTCCGCGCGGGTGAGCTGGGCCAGCGCGCGGTCACGGTCGTCGCGCATCTCGCTCACGATCGAGCCGGCCTTGCCGCGTTTCTCCAGCATGTCGCGCAGGTGCAGCAGGGTGACCAGGACGCGGGCGTCGGCCGTGAGCGGGTCGATCACGTCGTCCGACAGCACGATGACGTTGTCGTACGCCACGATCTCGATGCCCTCCAGCACGTTGCGGTCGCGCGTGTCCCCCTCGGTCACGGTGACCGTGAGCTGGCGCAGCCCGAGCCCCACCCGCGCGACGGCGGCGGCCGCGTCCTTGCGGTCGGTCACCACGTCGACGACGGAACCGGCCGTCACATAGATGTCGAGCTGCTCGATGATGCGGGTGGCCCGCCCGTTCCAGCCGAGGACCAGGGTGCGCTCGGGCGCCTGCGGCCCGCGCACCGAACTGAGGATGGCCGCCTCGTCGACCGGGAACGGCGCGGCCGTGAGCCGGATCGCCGAGTCGTCCTGCGCCAGGATCGCCAGCCGGTCCTGCGGCTCGATCACGGTGTTCATCGGCGGGTTGAGCACGGCCGTGCCGCTGGCGTGCACGATGCCGACCGGGCAGCACTGCTGGTAGGCCGACAGCACCTGACCGAACTGGTACCCGACCAGGCGCGGCTCGCTGATCACATAGAACTCGTCGCCGCCGAAGTCGAGCAGGTCCTGGTAGATCACCGACAGGCCGGACTGCCGCGCGGTCTGCACGAGCAGCCGCGCGCTGATGTCGTCGGCGTCCACCACGACCGCGTCGCCGCCGGCCAGCCGCGCCACGGCGCGGTTGCGCCCGTCGCGGACCGAGGCCACGACGTGGTGGCGGCGGTCGCGGAAGGCCGGGCCGCGGTTGATCGCCAGCAGGACCTTGAGGACGTACGAATCGGCGTCCTCCGCGCGCTCCGACGCCGGGGCGAGCACGATGATCGACCGGGCCTCGTTGGGGTTGACCAGTTCCAGGTCGGTGAGGTCGAGCGGGCTGCCGGTGCGGCACACCAGCCGCGTCGTCCCGGTGTCGGGGATCCGGCGGCGCAGCTGGTCCTCCATGTCGACCTTGTCGTGCTCGGCGAGGATCGTGATCGCCGCGCGGCGCCGGCTGCGGTTGGCCTCCACCAGCTCCGACACGACCGTGAACACCTGGTCCGACCAGCCGAGGATGACCGTGTGGTCGCGCTCGACCACCACCGAGCGCCCCTTGCGCAGCTGCTCCAGCTTCAGGTTGACGCCGCTGGTGAGCAGACCGATCAGGGCGCTGACGATGAAGATGCCGCCGACGCCCAGCACGAACCACAGCGCGAGCACGGCGAGCGTGCCGGTTTCCGGCACGTCCAGGCTGAACGTGCTGGCGAAGGTCTGCCACAGGATCGCGAACGGGTTGGGCGGACGACCGTCCGCGTCCGGCGGCGAGACGATCTCCAGTGCGATGGTGACGACCACGACCATGACGACCGACACGATGGCCAGCCACCCGACGAGGCTCGCCGTGCCCCGGGACATGGTGTTGTCGAACCAGTACCGCAACCGCCTGTTGAACCGTGCTCCACGCGCCATCCGTGCGTGTCTCCTGTCGCCGGCGCTCCCTTGTGGACACGTCTCCCCGCGGACATGAAGCGACCACAATAGCGAAGCTCGTCGCCCGCCATGGGGCGGCGCTGCGGAGTGATCCGTACCCGCCCGGTCAGGCGGCGTCGCCCGCGTGGACGAGCGCCCGCGGCGGCGGCGCGGCGAGCCGGGCCATGCGGTTCTCCCAGGCTGGGCCGCCGCGCAGGTACAGGCCGGCGGCCACGAGGCCGATGGCGGCGCTCGCCAGCCAGTGCCAGCGGCCGAGGTGTTCCAGGGAGAAGCCGCCGATCGCCGGCGCGACGAGACCGCCCGCCGGGAAGGCCAGGTAGAACACCGCCTGGTAGCGGGCGCGCAGCGGGGCCGGGGCCAGGCCGGCCTGCAGGACCGCGTTGGGCGGCGCGGACAGCATGCCGCCCAGCGTCCACCCGATGGCGGCCGCCAGGTATGCCGGGTACGCGTCGACGAAGGCGAGGCTGCCGTACGCGGCGCCGGCCAGCAGCGCCGCCCCGCCGAGGGCGGCACTGCGGGACGCGTGGCGCAGCACGGCCGGCACGAACAGCTGCCCGATCACGATCAGCGCCGCGCTCAGCGCGCCCACGTGCCCGTACTGGGCCGGGGTCAGCCCGTCGGCCCGCATCGCCAGGGGCAGCAGCGTCGTGCCCTGCGTGCTGACCACGGCGCAGAGGAAGGTCAGCCCGACGAAGGCGAGGAACACGCGGTCCCGCAGCACGGCGAACAGCCCGCCCGCGGGCCGACGCGAAGCGGCCGCCGGCGGCCCGGCGACCCGGTCGGGCGGCGCGGGTGCCGGGCGGGTCTCGGAGACCTTGAGCATCAGCACGACCGCGGCCGCCAGGGTGGTCGCCGCGTCCAGGGCGAACATCAGGCTGAAACTCACCGAGGCCAGCGCGCCGGCCAGCAGCGACGCGGCCGCCACGCCCGCGTTGTGCGCCCAGAACTGCAGGTTGAGGGCGCGGGTACGCGCCGCGGCCGGCACCACGTCGACGATCGCGGAGATCATGGCGGGCCAGGCCATCGCGTGGCACACGCCGGCGACGACGCACACGGCCGCGATGAGCGCCACCTGGGTCAGCTGGCCGAGGGCGAACAACGCCGTGGCCGAGCCGAAGTACGCCAGCAGCAGGGTCGGTCGCCGGCCCCACCGGTCGGCGAGCACGCCACCGAGCAGGTTGCCGGCCACGCCGCCCGCGCCGAACGCGCCCACGACGAGGCCCGCGGCCGACACGCTCAGGTGCCGGGCGTTCGTCAGGTACAGCGACAGGAACAGGACGGCGAAGCCGCCGATCCGGTTGACCAGGATGCCGACCCACAGGTACCAGAAGGTGGCGGGCAGGCCACCGCCGACCGAACCCAACCACCGCGCCATGCCAAAGATCTAAGCCGGCTGGGGTCAGTCCAGGTCAACACGTTGCGAACTGTTTTCGGTCACAGTCGCGCACGTCGATGCGGGTCAGCTGGCCAGCAGATCGTCGAACGTCGTCGTCAGCGCGAACGGGTCGGCCACCTCGGCCGTCGGCCGGCTGGCGATCAGCTCGGCCAGTTCGGTGCCCGCCCGGTCGACCCGGGCGCGCAGCGAGCCGCCGGCCACGGCGCCTGCCCAGTCCTCCGGCGCGGCGAACACGGACGTCGGCACGACGATGGCGCGCAGGTAGGCGAACATCGGCCGCAGCGCGTGCTCCAGCGCCAGCGAGTGGCGCACGGTCCCGCCGGTCGCCGCGATGAGCACGGGCTTGCCGACCAGCGCCGCGTCCCCGAGCACGTCGAAGAACATCTTGAACAGCCCGCTGTACGAGGCGTTGAAGGTGGGCGTCACGGCGATGACGCCGTCGGCGCCCGCGACCGCGTCCAGCGCCCGCTTGAGGGCGGGCGCCGGGAAGCCGGTGAGCAGGTTGTTCACGAGATCGTGCGCCACGTCGCGCAGCTCGATGGTGACGACCTCGGCGTCCGGGAGGTGCCCCGTGACGGCCGCCGCGAGCTGGTCGGCCAGCAGCCGGGTCGACGACGGCTGGGTCAGCCCCGCCGTGACGACCGCGATGGCCCGGCTCATCCCGCCACCTCGGCGTTCTCCGCGGCGGTCGCGGCCGCCAGCAGCGAGGCGTGGGTCGGCGCGTCCGGCACGTGCGCGGGCCGCCCGACGGCGAACTCGCGGCGCAGCACGGGGACGACCTCCTCGCCCAGGATGTCGAGCTGCTCGAGGACGGTCTTGAGCGGCAGGCCCGCGTGGTCGACGAGGAACAGTTGCCGCTGGTAGTCCCCCACGTACTCCCGGAAGCCGAGCGTACGGTCGATGACCTGCTGCGGGCTGCCCACGGTGAGCGGGGTCTGCGCGGTGAAGTCCTCCAGCGACGGCCCGTGGCCGTACACGGGGGCGTTGTCGAAGTACGGCCGGAACTCGCGGACCGCGTCCTGGGAGTTGCGCCGCATGAAGATCTGCCCGCCGAGGCCGACGATGGCCTGGTCGGCGCCGCCGTGGCCGTAGTGCTCGAAGCGCTCGCGGTACAGGCCGACCATGCGCTGCGTGTGCTCCCTGGGCCAGAAGATGTGGTTGGCGAAGAATCCGTCGCCGTAGTAGGCGGCCTGCTCGGCGATCTCAGGGCTGCGGATCGAGCCGTGCCACACGAAGGGCGGGATGCCGTCGAGCGGGGCGGGCGTCGAGGTGAACGACTGCAGCGGGGTGCGGAACTTGCCCTGCCAGTCGACGACCGGCTCGCGCCACAGGCGGCGCAGCAGGGCGTAGTTCTCCACGGCGAGCGGGATGCCGTTGCGGATGTCCTGCCCGAACCACGGGTACACGGGCCCGGTGTTGCCCCGGCCCAGCATCAGGTCGACCCGGCCGTCGGCCAGGTGCTGCAGCATCGCGTAGTCCTCGGCGATCTTCACGGGGTCGTTCGTGGTGATCAGAGTCGTGGCGGTCGACAGCAGCAGGCGCGTCGTGCGGGCCGCGATGTAGCCGAGCATCGTGGTCGGCGACGAGGGCACGAACGGCGGGTTGTGGTGCTCGCCCGTGGCGAACACGTCGAGCCCGACCTCCTCGGCCTTCAGCGCGATCGTGACCATCGCCTTGACGCGTTCCGCCTCGCTCGGCGTGCGCCCGTTCGTCGGGTCGGTCGTCACGTCGCCCACGGTAAAGATGCCGAACTGCATGTGAAGCTCCTCACGTCGAACCCGGCTGCCAGCGGGCTCCGGACGGCCGGCACAACGCCGGCCCGCGGCCACGCATTCCGATTATTGCGCAGTCAATGACCGACGCCACTGCCGCCGACGAGCCGGGCCGCCGCGACCAGCGCCGCGTCCGCGCCGGGGGGCGCGACAAGCGCCAGGCCGCGCGGCGCTCGCGGGTCACCGGCCGCCAGCGCCGGCAGGCTCAGGCTGGGAAAACCGCAGAAGGCAGCCGGTACGGCGCACGCGAGCGTGGCCGCGCGCCACGCGTCGCGGTCGGCGTCGCCGACACCGCGCGGATGCCCGGGCCCGCCCGCGGCCGGCAGCGCCAGCCACGCCCCGCCACCCAGCAGGTCGGCGAACCGGTCCCGCCAGGCGTCCAGGCGGTCCACCGCCCGGATCTCGTCGGCGGGGGTCACGGTCGCGCCGTGGCGGAAGCGGGCCTCGACGTCCGGGGCGAGCGCGCCCGGATTCGCCTCGATCCACTCGCCGCGCAGCCGCCACGCCTGCGCGGCCTGTACGGTCCGGAACGCGGCGAGCAGCCCGGGGAGGTCGTCCTCCCAGGGCACCGCGACGGTCACGACCGGGACCCCGAGCGCGCCGGCCGCCCGGGCGACCGCGTCGCGCACCACCGTCGCCGTCCCGGCCGCCACGGCGGCCAGGTGCGCCTCGCTGACCAGCAGCCGGCTGGGCGGGGCGGTGTCGCCCGGTGGCAGCAGCACCGCCGCGACCGCCGCCAGGGTGGCCGGGTCGCGGGTGAGCCAGCCGACCGTGTCGAACGTCGGGGCCAGGGCCAGCACGCCGTCGTCCGGGACGGCGCCGTGCGTGGGGCGCAGGCCGAACAGCCCGCAGCACGACGCCGGTACGCGGATGGAGCCGGCCGTGTCCGTACCCAGGCCGATGTCGGCGAGGCCGGCCGCGACCGCCGCCGCCGGGCCGCTCGACGAGCCGCCCGTCACCCGGTCGGGCGCTGCGGCGTTCGGCGGCGCCCCATAGTGGATGTTCGTGCCCGACAGCGAGTACGCCAGCTCGTCGGTGTGCGCGATGCCGGCCACGGACGCGCCGGCCCCCCGCAGCGCGGCGAGCGCGGTCGCGTCGCAGCGCTCGGGCAACGCGCCGGCCAGCCAGGTCGGGTTTCCGCCGCCGGTGGGGTGGCCGGCCACGGCGATGAGGTCCTTCACCGCGACCCGCAGCCCGTCGAGCGGGCCCGCACCCGTCGGCCCCGCGAGGAGCCCGCCCGCGTCCGGACCGACCCGCCACACGCCGTCCGTCACTGTCACTCCCGCTAGGCTGCCCGCGTGCTCATTCGTACCGCCACGGCCGACGACTGGCCGCGCATCTGGCCGTTCTTCCAGGCGATTGTCGCCGAGGGCGAGACGTACGCCTACCCGGAGGATCTCACGTCCGATCAGGCGCGCGCGCTGTGGCTGGAACCGGCGCCCGGGCACGCGGTCGTGGCGGTCGACGAGGCCGGCACGGTCCTCGGCTCGGCGAAGACCGGCCCCAACCGGCCCGGCCGGGGCGCGCACGTGGCGACCGCGAGCTTCATGGTCGACCCGGCGCACGGCGGCAAGGGCGTCGGCGCGGCCCTGGGCCGGTACGTGCTGGACTGGGCGCGGGCCAACGGCTTCCGGGGCATGCAGTTCAACGCCGTCGTGGAGACGAACACCGTGGCGGTGGCCCTGTGGCGCAAGCTCGGCTTCGAGATCATCGGCACCGTTCCGGGGGCCTTCGAATCGAAGCGTCACGGCTATGTCGGGCTGCACGTCATGTACCAGCCCTTCCCGGCGCCCGCCACGGCGTAGGGCGGGTGCGCTAGCGGGTCAGCAGCGCGAGCCCGGCACGGACCGCGCGGCGGCGCAGCCAGTCGTCCGGGGTCTGCGTGCCGCGGCAGAAGCCCTCGAAGGCGCGCCAGCCGGGGCGCGTCGAGACGACGCGGTGGAACAGGCGCGGGCGAGCCGTGAACGCGCGCAGGATCTCGCGGCCGGCGCGCATCGTGGGTACCAGCGTCTCGGCCACCGCGCGTTCGTAGCCGTCGAGGTCGTCGCGGGCGGCGGCCGCGCCCGCCAGGGCGCCGGAGCGCAGCGCGAAGCTGATGCCCTCGCGGGTCCACGGTTCGAGCAGGCCGGCGGCGTCGCCGGCGACGAGGACGCGCCCGCGCCGCAGCGGGGAGTCGTCCGTGCGGCAGCGGGTCAGGTGCCCGGAGTCGTGCAGCGGCGCGATCCCGGAAAGGCCCAGCTGGCCCACGAACGAGGCCAGGTAGTCCTTCGTCTCGGCGCCGGAGCCGCGCGCCGCGATCACGCCGACCGTGAGGTAGTCGTCCTTCGGGAAGACCCACCCGTACGAGCCGGGCAGCGGTCCCCAGTCGATGAGCAGCCGCCCCCGCCACGCCTCCCGCACGTCGGCGGCCACCGGCAGCTCCACCTCCAGACCGAGGTCCACCTGCGAGTACGCGACGCCGACATGGCGCGACGTCACTCCCCCGGACCCGTCGGCGCCCACCACGACCCGCCCGGTCACGGCCGTGCCGTCGCCGAGCTCCACCCGTACGCCCTCGGGGGTTTCGTGGAGCGCGCGGACCGTGACGCGCTGGCGGACCTCGGCGCCGGCGGACGCCGCGGCGGCGCGCAGCGCGTCGTCGAACTCGGCGCGCGCGACCATGCTGACCAGCGGCTGCGTGCAGGTACGGGTCACTGCGGCGCGGCCGGCGTGGGTGAACGTCACGCGACGCACCACGTCGCGGGCCGGCACGGCGAAGCCGGCGGGCAGCGCGGCCAGCGACGTGCCGATGAGGCCGCCGCCGCAGGTCTTGTAGCGCGGGTGCTCGGCGCGTTCGAGGACGAGCGTGCGCGCGCCCGCGCCGGCCGCCGCGTGCGCCGCCGACAATCCGGCCGGACCGGCCCCAACCACCACGACGTCCCACGCGCCTTCGCCCACGCGTGGCAGCCTACGCAAACCCGCGCCGGGAGGCCCGTTGCGCGATGTTGATCAAGGGGTTAACGTGCGCGTCATGACCGATCCGGAGCGCGCTACCAAGATCCTGCTGACCGAGGCGGAGATGCCCCGGCAGTGGTACAACCTGCTGGCCGACCTGCCCACCCCGCCGCCGCCCGTGCTGCACCCCGGCACGTTGCAGCCGGTCGGGCCGGACGACCTGTCGCCGCTGTTCCCGATGGCGCTCATCCTGCAGGAGGTGGCGACCGACCGGTATGTGGACATCCCGGAGGAGGTCCTCGACGTCTACCGCCTGTGGCGGCCGTCCCCGCTGTTCCGGGCGCACCGGCTGGAGAAGGCGCTCGGCACGCCCGCGAAGATCTTCTACAAGTACGAGGGCGTGTCCCCGGCCGGGTCGCACAAGCCGAACACGGCCGTGCCGCAGGCGTACTACAACGCGCAGGCCGGCATCACCCGGCTGACCACGGAGACCGGCGCCGGGCAGTGGGGCACGTCGCTGGCGTTCGCGTGCGCGCAGTACGGGCTGGACTGCGAGATCTGGCAGGTGCGCGCCTCGTACGACCAGAAGCCGTACCGGAAGATCATGATCGAGACGTTCGGCGGCACGGTGCACCCGTCGCCGTCCGAGCTGACGAATGCCGGCCGGGCCATCCTCGCGGCCAACCCCGACTCCCCCGGCAGCCTCGGCATCGCGATCTCCGAGGCCGTGGAGGTCGCCGCCCAGGACCCGAACACCAACTACGCGCTCGGCAGCGTGCTCAACCACGTGCTGCTGCACCAGACGATCATCGGCGAGGAGGCGCTGCGCCAGTTCGCGCAGATCGGCATGACGCCGGACGTCATCGTCGGCTGCACGGGCGGCGGGTCGAACTTCGGCGGGCTGACCTTCCCGTTCCTGCGCGAGAAGCTGGCCGGCCGGATGGACCCCGTCATCCGGGCCGTCGAGCCGGCGTCGTGCCCGTCGCTGACGAAGGGCGTGTACGCGTACGACTTCGGCGACACGGCCGGCATGACGCCGCTGATGAAGATGCACACCCTGGGCCACGACTTCATCCCGGACCCGATCCACGCCGGTGGCCTGCGCTACCACGGCATGTCGCCGCTGATCTCGCACGTGTACGAGCTGGGCCTCATCGAGGCGGTCGCCAAGTCGCAGCAGGACTGCTTCGCGGCCGGCGTGCAGTTCGCCCGCACGGAGGGCATCGTGCCCGCGCCGGAGCCGACCCACGCGCTCGCGGCCTGCGTCGACGAGGCGCTGCGCTGCAAGGAGACCGGCGAGGAGAAGGTCATCCTCACCGCGCTGTGCGGTCACGGCCACCTGGACCTGGCCGCGTACGGGGCCTACCTCGCCGGTGACCTGGTCGACCACGAGCTGAGCCGCGACGAGATCGCGGAGTTCGTGGCGGCCCTGCCCGCCGTGCCGGCGTAGGTCGAGCCGGGGTGCGCCGCTACGGATCTCTTCCGTGGCGGCGCACCGCGTCGCGCACGAAGGCGAACGTGTCCGGGTCGGCGAGCATGCGCTTGTCGTCCATGAAGCTGACCGCGAACAGGCCCTCGGAGATCATCTCGCGGAGGAACCCGGGGTCGAGCACCTCGCGCACGTCCGCGCCGTAGTGGGCGCTGTCGTTCTGCAGGTGAGCCACCATCACCGGCCCGTACGCGCCCAGCTCGCGCACCATCGTGCGGATCGTCCGGACATTGCTGCGCGGATCCATCGCCTGGAAGCTCTGGAAGTCGCTCTCCCGCAGCACCTGGGCGAAGTAGTCGAACAGCGACAGCCCGCCGCCCCGGCTGGGGTCGTCGTAGAGCGCCTGCCAGCCGCCCCAGCCCAGGGAGACGCGGGCGTTCGGCGCGTGCTGGTGGAAGATGCGCAACGCCGCCCGGTACTGGTCGATGAGCGCGCGGTAGTAGTTGGTCGTCTCGCCGTCCGCGCGCCAGGCGTTGTCCGCGCACGGGTACGTCTGGAACTCCGTGAACAGCGTGACGTAGAGCGGCGGGCCGCCCCGGGCGCCCGCGAACGTCTTCGCCAGCCGCGTCATGTCGGCCGCGAACCGCGACGCCAGCGGGTAGGCCCGCCCGCAGGCGGGACCGTACTTCGTGTCGACCGGCCCCTCCGGGCCGTCGTTGAAGACGATCAGGTGCAGGGCGTACCCGCGCCCGTAGGACCGGGGCACCGTCCCCGTGCGCCAGCCGGTCATCCACGACAGGTCGCCGGGCCCGTTGTACCAGCTGGTCAGCATCCGCACCGGCGCCTGCGTGACCAGCTTGTGCCCGATCGCGTTGTCGGCCTCCGTACCCATGCCGAACAGCAGCTTCGTCCCGCTCGCGGGGATCGGCGTCAGTGTCGCGCCGGCCGCGCCCGGTGGCGGGCCGACCGTAGTGGTCGGCGCGGCGGTCGTGGGGGCGGTCGTGGCCCGCCCGACGTCGGGCGGTGACCCGGACGAGACGCCCGGCCACCGGCTGCCGCCGAAGGTCGCCGCGCCGGCGACGAGCGCCAGGGCCGCGACGATGAGCGCCGTGACCACGCGCGCCGCCCGGCCGCCAGAAGCCCGCCGCTGGTGCCGTCCGCGCGTCATCGCGGTGAGCCTAGCGGCGTCCGGTGTTCATTGGGTTACCGCGATGTAGCGCAACGTTATCGTCCCGTATCGGGTGACGCCCGTCAGCGCTGGGGGTGCACCACCGGGCTGCGCGGGATGAGGTCGGCGGCGCGGCGGGCGCGGCGCACGCCCACCAGGCCCGCGATGACCGCGCCCAGCCCGAGCACGCCCGTGACCACGGCGATCGTCACCCACAGCCACGGCAGCCCGTCGGAGCCCTCCTTCTTCGGCTCCGCCGCCGGGACCCCACCGGTGGCCTTCGGCCGCTCCTTCATCGGGTACGCCAGCACGGGCGTGGCCCCGTCCGCGTCGGACACGGTCAGGAAGTGGCGGCCGTCGCGCGCGTACGCGATCGCCTCGCCCTGCGGCTCGTCGGGCAGCGGGGTGACGGTCGGCGTACCGGTCGTGATCGCCTTGACCACGTCGCCGTTGGGCGCCAGGAACTCGTACGCGTCGGAGTACGTGCGGATCACCACGTGCCGGGCGTCGGGGGCGAACGCGGCACCGGTGACCGCACCGGCGCCGGTCACGCCGAACGGGTTGGAGGTGCCGGTGTTCTGGGGCGTGAACTGGCCCACCCGGACGAGCTCCACCCCGTTCTCGTCATTGGCGACCAGCTCGGCCGACGGGACGTATACGCCGGCGGGGCCGCCCATCTCCTTGGTGATGATCACGGGCTGGCCGTCGGCGGTGACCACGAACGCCTCGGCGTCGTGCGGGCCGTCCGGGTAGCGCAGCCGGAAGATGGTGGGCTTGCCGCCGTTGGCGTCGAGGCGCCACAGCGCGATCGTGCGCCGGCGGGTCTCGGCGGTGGCGTTGTCGCCGATGTCCGCGACCCAGATCCGCCCGCTCTGGTCGATCGCCAGGTCCTCGGGGTCGCGGGCCGGCGTCGGATAGCCCACCGAGCGGACGACCTTGCACGTCTTGTCCAGGAAGAAGATCCGGATCAGGGACGGGTCGAAGTTGCTGTCGTTGATCGCGACGAACCCGTTCTTGGTCTCGGCGAGGCCGGACGTCTCTTGCAGACGCTCGTCCTGGAACGTGCACCGGGGGGTCGGCCCGGCCGGCTCGGCACGCGCGAACGCCCCGACGGATGCCGGAGTCATCGCGGTGAGCAGGGCGAGGGTGGCGGCGGAGATCGTCGAAGCAGTCATCACGCACAGTCTGTCAAAGGTCGTCAGGGATCGCGCGTCATGTTGGCACGCAGTACGGCCCCTGGTCCACCGAAGTGGGCCAGGGGCCGCCCTGTCGTTACGTACCGCGTGTCACCGCTTACGCGGTGCCATCACCTCAGGAGAGGGGCGGGTACGCGTTCGCCATCAGCTGGCTGAACTGGGCCGCGAACCAGGCACCCGAGATCGGGGCGTTGGGCAGGGCACCGGTCGCGCTGTTGCCGTTACGGTCGTTGCCGCCGTAGGTCGGGTCGCACATCCGGTCGAAGCCCTTGCCGTCGCTGTTCGGGATCTCGGAGCTGGAACCGTCCGACTCGCCCGGAGGCTTGATCCAGACGTAGGCGTCGATGCCGGAGGCGGGGGCCGCCTTCGGACGCTCGCCCAGGCCCGCACCGGCCTGGTTGCACCAGTTACCGGTGTGGAGACGACGGTCGACGCGGCTCTCGTTGACGAACGTGTTCACGTCCGTCGAGGTGCTGGCCGCGGTCGGCCGACGGGCACCGAGGCCGCCGGTCGCGCAGGGCAGGGCCGAGGTCGCGGTGCAGTCGCCCCAACCGTTGCGGGACGTGTCGATCAGCATGCCGATGTTCGAGTTGAAGCCCGACTGCACGAGCCGGTTGCGGAACGCCTGCGCGAACGTCAGCTCGTCCACGTAGAAGTTCCAGTCGATGTACTTCGCCTGCCGGACAGACTGGCCGTTCACCGTCGTGTTGATGGTGAAGAACGGCTCCGTCAGCGCCGAGTAGTTCGCGGTGTTCGTGATGAAACCGGTCACGTTGTTGACGCTGCCCGACGCCACCGCGGTCTGGTACATCAGGTCGGCCGTGGGCCCGAAGTTGGTGTCCCAGCCGATCCAGCCGTGGTGCGCGGCGTCGATGTAGTTGTACACGTTCGGGATCGCGCCGAACTTCTGCAGGGCGTACGCGATGCCGTTGACGTAACCACCGTTGGACTTCATCGTCGCGCACTTGGCGAGATTGGTGTTGGTGATCAGGTTCGGCAGCGAGTCGATCTCGACGATGTTGATGATGCGCAGGTTACGGTACTTCGGGTCGCTCTCGATGGCAGCGATCGGGTCGATGTACTCGGCCTTGTAGCGCGGCAGTTCGTCGACGCCGAGCTCACCGTTGGAGGCGAGCGCGGAGCAGTCACGACCCGGCAGGTCGTAGATGACGACCTGGATGTAGCCGGCACCCTGCGCCAGCGCCTCGTCCAGGTGGTCACGCAGGCCCATGGGGCCGTTGGACTGGCTGTTGGCCGTGCCCTCGATGGCCGCGATCCGGTCGAGCCAGAGGGCGGTCGGCGTGTTGGACACGCGGCTGCCGCCGCTGACGCTCTCGGCCTTGGCCTTCCACTCCGGGTTCACGTAGCCGGTGGCGCCCAGGTACGGGTTGTCGACCTTGGGACCGCCGGTGACGACCGAGGACGTCGGCGGACGGCTCGTGACCACCGAGGAGGTCGGCGGACGGCTCGTCACGACCGAGGACGTCGGCGGACGGCTCGTCACAACCGAGGAGGTCGGCGGACGGCTCGTCACAACCGAGGAGGTCGGCGGACGGCTCGTGACCACCGAGGACGTCGGCGGACGGCTCGTGACCACCGAGGAGGTCGGCGTGCTGCCACCGCAGGTGACGCCGTTCACCGCGAACGAGGTCGGGTTGTTGTTGGTGCCGTTCCAGCTGGCGAGGAAGCCGGGGTTCACGGAGCCACCGTTGCCGACGGCGCCGTTCCAGCTCTCGTTCGCGAAGGTGACATTGGACCCGGTCTGGGTGGCCCGGCCGTTCCAGCCCTGCTGGATCGACTGGCCGTTCGCGAACGAGAACGTCAGCGACCAACTGGTCCAGGCGTCACCGGTGTTCTTGATGACGATGCTGCCCTGGAAACCACCCTGCCACGAATTCACGACCGAGTACGTAACGCTACAGGAGGTAGCGGCGCTCGCCGGAGAGGCGAGTGCCACTGCCGTGGTCCCCACGGCGACGGTGGCGGCCGCGATCGCGACTGCCTTCGCCCGCCGGGACCGCATTGGGACGAATCTCATGCCTTTAACTCCCACTGTTTCTGGCATCACCAGGGCCGATGCCCCGGTGCGGCACCATGGATCACGACGCTGTCGGGTCGCGCCCCTGGCACGCAATCTGACCTGACCCGCCACGCCCGAGCGGCGGGTATCACAACGTCATCCGAGCCGTGACCGCGGAGCGGATGACCACAGTGAGGCCCGCCGTCGGAGTGCTGAAGCGACTCCACGTGCCCTAGGCGTGCCCGAAAGCGCATCTGGCTCCATCAATGCGCAGCCGAAGTCTCGCACGGGCCTGACAGCCCCACCAAGCATCTGATCGATACGTGGAGATCCGCCGGTGAATACGCAGGTCAACTCGTTGACGCGGACGGGAAAGTTTCACCTCGTCGGATCAGCCGTTCGGACCCCTTGGCCCTGCTCGGGCCAATGATCGGCACCCAGGACACGGATGTCAGGGACGGCTGGCGGGTGCCGGGATCAGATCGTGGTCGGCCCGGGTGATGTGCAGGACGGCCGCGACCATTCCCGCGGCGCCGGCAACCGAGACGTGCCTGCCCTGCTCGGCCAGTTCGAGGTACGCGTGCATGAGCGCCGCCACCCCGCTCGCGTCGAGGAACGGCACGCCGGACAGGTCGAAGACCACCTCGGTGACATTGGGCAGCACGAGGGCCTGCAGCGCGGCCTCATAGAGCAGGTGGGACGTGGCGAGATCGACATCGCCCTGCACCATGATCCGCAACGCGCCGTCGCGCGTGGCCATGGTCAACTCCACGGGCACCCCAGGCACGTGTCATGACCGGCCGCCCCCGGACGGTCGGTTCCCCTGCTCTTGTCACGCATCGCGGTGCCATGTACCCCCTGCCGCATCAGGTCAATCCTGCCCGCCCCCGACGCGCTGTGGAAAGGTGGCCGGCATGCGCGTGTTGAGCTGGAACCTGTGGTGGCGCTTCGGCGACTGGCAACGGCGGCGGCACGCCATCCGGACGGTACTGGCCGAGACCGCCCCGGACCTGTGCGGACTGCAGGAGGTGTGGGCTGACCCCGACGAGAACCTGGCCGGGTGGCTCGCCGCCGAGCTGGGCATGCACTGGGCGTGGGGCCCGACCGCGAACGCGCAGCAGTGGCAGGCCCGTACGGGCGACGACTCGGCCCAGTTCGGCACCGCCCTCCTGAGCCGGTGGCCGCTCGCCGCCGTGGCGGTCGAGGAGCTGCCCGCCGCGCCGGGACGCACCGTGCTGGCGGCGACGGTCGAGGCGCCGTACGCCAGGATCCCGTTCTTCACGGCGCACCTGGCGGCCACCGCGTACGCCAGCGCCGCGCGGCTGGAGCAGGTCGACCGGATCCGCGAGCTCGTGGCGGCCCGCCCCTCCGACAGCCACCCGCCCGTGGTGACAGGCGACTTCAACGCCGAGCCCGACTCCGACGAGATGCGCGCGCTCGGCGGCGACAAGACCGCGCCGCGCACGGCTCCCGGCCTGATCCTCATGGACGCGTGGCGCTTCGCCGACCCCGGCGACGAGGGACTGACCTGGAACCGGCGCAACCCGCACGTGGCCGCCGCGCCCGAGCCCAGCATGCGCATCGACTACGTCCGGGTCGGGCTGCGCTACGACCTTGAGGCCGGTCGGGTGGAGTCCGTCCGGCTCGCCGGCACCGAGCCGGTCGCCGGCGTCTGGCCGTCGGACCACTTCGCCGTCGTGGCGGAGCTGCGCGAACCGCCCACCTGAGCACGGGGATTGCGTCGCGCGGCCCGGACCGGTGGACTTGCATGATGCAGACAAGCGAGCAGCAGGACGCCGGAGCGCTCACCCACCGCCAGATCGTGACGATCCTGATCGGGCTGGTGCTCGGCATGTTCCTGGCCGCCCTGGACCAGACGATCGTGGCCACCGCCATGCGGACGATCGCCGACGACCTGTCCGGGTTCTCGATCCAGGCGTGGGCCACGACCGCCTTCCTCATCACCTCGACGATCTCCACCCCGCTGTACGGCAAGCTCTCCGACATCTACGGGCGCAAGCCGTTCTTCCTGTTCGCCATCGGCATCTTCATCGTCGGCTCGGTGCTGTGCGGCCTGGCCGGTTCCCTGTACGAGCTGGCCGCCTTCCGCGCGGTACAGGGCATCGGCGCGGGCGGCCTCATGTCGCTCGCCTTCGCGATCATCGGCGACATCGTGCCGCCGCGCGAGCGTGCCAAGTACCAGGGGTACTTCCTCGCCGTGTTCGGCACGTCGAGCGTGCTGGGGCCGGTCCTCGGCGGGTTCTTCGCGGGCGCCGACGAGATCCTCGGCATCGCCGGCTGGCGCTGGATCTTCTACATCAACGTCCCGATCGCGGCGGTGGCCATGGTGGTCGTCACGCGCGTGCTGCACATCCCGCACCGCCGCCAGGAGCACCGCATCGACTGGCCCGGCGCGCTCGCGCTCATCGTCGGGCTCGTGCCGCTGCTGACCGTGGCCGAGCAGGGGCGCGAGTGGGGCTGGGGCTCCGGCCGCTCACTGCTCTGCTACGCCATCGGCGCGGTCGGCCTGGTCGCGTTCCTGCTCGCCGAGCGCGCGTACGGCGACGAGGCGCTGCTGCCGCTGCGCCTGTTCCGGGGCCGTACGTTCGCGGTCGGGTCGGTGAGCAGCTTCGTCGTCGGCATGGCCATGCTGGGCGGGCTGCTCATCGTGCCGCTGTACCTGCAGATCGTGAAGGGTTCCACGCCCACCGAGGGCGGCCTGCAGCTCATCCCGTTCGTCCTCGGCATCATGACCAGCTCGATCATCTCGGGGCAGGTCATCTACCGCACCGGCCGTTACCGCCTGTTCCCGATCGTGGGCAGCGCCCTCATGGTCATCGCGCTGGTCCTGTTCTCCCGCATCACGGCCGACACGCCGCTGTGGCTGACCATGCTGGTCATGGCGCTCATGGGCCTGGGCCTCGGCGGCAACATGCAACCGATGATCACCGCCGTGCAGAACGCCGCGTCGCCGCGCGAGATCGGCGTCTCCACCTCAGCGGTGTCGTTCTTCCGGTCCATGGGCGGCACGCTCGGCGCCGCGGTGTTCCTGTCGCTGCTGTTCGCGTACCTGCCCGGCAAGATCCGCGACGCCTTCGCGGCGGCGAGCGACACCGCCCCGTTCCGTGCGGCGCTGGCCAGCCACCCCGACCAGGCCCAGGCCCTGCAGGGTGCGGCTGCCGGCGGCACCGACGCGCTCAACGACACCTCGTTCATCAACCGGCTGCCCGAGGCGCTGGCGCACCCGTTCAAGGTCGGCTTCGCCGACTCGATGAGCCTGGTCTTCCTGGTCAGCGCCGCGATCATGGCGGTCGGCCTGATCGCGGTCGCCTTCCTGCCGGAACTGCCACTGCGCCAGCACTCCGCCGCCCAGGCGCGGGCCCAGGAGGACGCGGCCCGGGACCGGGCGGAGGTCACGACGGGCGGTGTGCCACCGTCCCCGCGGTGACGTCTGCGCCGCCGCCGGAAGCCGTCGTCCAGGAGATCTTGGTACGAAAACGCCGCTATAAGGACGTTTTCGTACCAAGATCTACTCAGCTGGCCCGGGGTAGTCGGGTCGGTGGGCCGGCCCGGCGGCGAGCCTGCGACCCGGCATGGTCCGGCCGGCTCAGCGGGAGCCCGGGAGGCTCAGCGGGGGCCCAGCCGGCTCAGCGGGAGCCCGGGCGGCTCAGCGGGAGCCCGGGAGACCCTTGTCGAGGCCCGCGCGGCGCAGGGCGTCGGCGAGCGCGCCGCCCATCGGGTCCGGGCCGCGACCCCGCGATCCGCCCCGCCCTTGACCCCGACCATCGCCTCCCCGACCGTCGCCGCCCCGAGCGGCACCATCCCGACCGCCACCGCCCCGAGCGGCACCATCCCGACCGCCACCGCCCCGAGCGGCGCCGTCGCGGCCCGCTCCGGCACCGGCCACCCCGTCCCGGCCACCGCCCCGAGCGGCGCCGTCGCGGCCCGGGCCGGGCGGCCAG
>NZ_BAAALS010000030.1:0-70387 GCF_039528415.1 Luedemannella helvata | reverse complement strand
GCCGCGCTGACGGCCCGCCGTCCGCCGGCCGCCGCGCCCGCCGTGGCGAGGGCGACAACCCCTGGGACGCCGACGCCGCCGACGATCCGCGTGGCCGCGGCGGCCGGGGCGGCCCCGAGCGCCGCCGGCCGACCGACGAGGACAGCGGGCGCCGGCGCCGAAGCCGGCCGGCCCCCGAGCCGGAGCCGGAGGCGGACGAGGAGTTCGACATCCCCGAGGTTCCGGTGCGCCGGCTCCTGTCGATCGCCATCGCGGCGTTCGCGCTGTTCCTGGCCGCGGCGCTGGTGATCGGCGCGCAGGCGAACCGGTCCGGCTTCTCGGTCGTGATCTTCGGCGCGCAGCTGCTGTTCGTGGTGGCGTGGACGGCCGCGAGCCGCCCGCCGGCCCCGTTCATCGTGGCGGGCGTCGGGCTCGTCGCCGCGGCTGCCGCGGACATCTCGGTGAACCTCCCGGTGGAGCCGACCTTGGCCCCGCTCGGGTACGTGATAGCGGGCGCGTTCGTGCTCTCCGTGGTGGGTCAGCTCGTCCGCCGGCACAGCCGGGCCGGGTTGACCGAGTCCCTCGGCGTGAGCATGACGATCGTCGTGGGCGTGGCGGCGTTCGCCGCGCTGATCGTGCTGTCCCGCCAGAAGGCGGGCACCCAGGTGCTCGACGCGGGCCTCATCGCGGCCGGCATCGCGCTGGCCTCGGCCCGGCTCTGCGACGTGGTCGCGCCGTCGCCCCGGCTGGCGCCGCAGGTGCCGCGCGGGGCCATCGGCGTCGTCGCCGGCGCCATGCTGGGCACGGCCGCGGCGGCCGTGGTGGGCTTCTACATCGACGGGATCAGCACCATCGGCGGTGCGGCCGCCGGCATGGCGGCGGCGCTCGTGGCGGTCGTCGTCGACCTCGGCACGGGGTACGCGGAGGCGGGGCGCCGGCTTGAGGGCGAGGTGCCGTTCATGTGGCTGGCCCGGCACATGCAGGGCCCGCTGGCGGCCTTCGCGCTCGCCGCTCCGGCGTCCTACGTGGTGGGTGTCATCCTTAACTGAATCGGGCACCTCTGGAGTGCGGGCCCCCCGGACGGAGGCGAGGCATGGTGGCGACAGTGGACCACGACACGGAGGTCCTGCACCGGCCCCGCCGGCGCCGGCGGGGACTCGGCATCGGACTGCTCGTGGTGCTCCTCGTCCTCGTCGGGTTGGTCGTGGCCGCCGACCGGGTGGGCGCCGGCATCGCCGAGAACCGCCTCGTCTCCGTGGTCGAGACCGAGCTGGACAAGCAGGAGATCACCGCGGCGGGCACGGACGTCGACATCGCCGGCTTCCCGTTCCTCACCCAGGTCGCGAGCGGCCGGTACGACCGAATCACCATCGTCGTCGACCAGCTGCGCTCGGGCGGGCTGAGCGTGAAGACGCTGCACATCGACGCCGAGGACGTGACGGCCGAGGTCAGCGACCTGCTCAGCGGCGCGCCCAAGGCGTCCGCGGCCCGGGTCACCGGCGTGGCGACGATCGCCTGGGACGACCTGCCCCGGCTGCTCGGCTACGCGGGCCTGGGAGTGGGCAACGCCACCTTCGCGCCCGCCGGTGAGGACGTCCGGGTGACCGGCACGGTGCGGGTCGACGGCCGGCAGGTCCCGGTCTCGGCCACGGCGGCCTTCTCCGTGGTCAAGAACCAGATCCGGGTCAAGGTGTCCGAGGCGTCCGTGGCCGGCGCGGACGTGCCGCCGGAGGCGAAGGACTACATCAACAATCTCCAGGACGAGCTGTCCGTCGGGTACCGGGTGCCGCCGCTGCCGTTCGGTCTGACGGTGACCAGGGTGGCGGCGACCGACGCGGGCCTGGCCGTGACGGCCGTCGCGAAGGACGTGCCGCTGGCGGGGTGAGCCGGCGCGGGACCTTCCCAACATCCGGCCAGGCGTTGGGTCGTCCCGACATGTGCTGGTAACCTCCCACGTTATGGGCACCCTGCTCACCAAGAGGCGCGCGGTCGACCTGTGCCGCGTGGCCGCCTGCTTGTGTCGCTGCCGCTAGATTTCCAGCGGCGGCGGTGAGGCTGTGCCCGGAATCCCGGTTTGATCTTGCTGTTGCGCCGCAGGCCTACGCGTATGGACCCATCAGTTCGCGCGCAGGTGCTGCCGCTAGCGCCTGCGCATCTCACAACTCACCAAGGGAGTACGAATGAGTCGCGACAGCGCGCTCGTCTCGGCCGACTGGGCCGAGAAGAACCTCGGCGCCCCGGGTGTCGTGTTCGTCGAGGTCGACGAGGACACCAAGGCGTATGACGCCGCCCACATCCCGGGCGCGATCAAGCTGGACTGGAAGCAGGACCTGCAAGACCCGATCCGCCGTGACTTCGTCAACAAGGAGCAGTTCGCCGCGCTCCTGTCGGAGCGGGGCATCGCCAACGACGACCAGGTCATCCTGTACGGCGGCAACAACAACTGGTTCGCCGCGTACGCGTACTGGTACTTCAAGCTCTACGGCCACCGCGACGTGAAGCTGCTCGACGGCGGTCGCAAGAAGTGGGAGCTCGACAACCGGCCGCTGGTCGCCGACCCGGTCACCCGCGAGGCCACCAACTACCAGGCCAGCGACCCGGACCTGTCGATCCGCGCCTTCCGCGACGAGACCGTGCAGGCCATCGGCGTCAAGAACCTGGTCGACGTCCGTTCCCCCGACGAGTACGCGGGCCGGCTGCTGGCTCCCGCGCATCTCCCGCAGGAGCAGGCGCAGCGCGCCGGACACATCCCGACCGCGATCTCCGTGCCGTGGTCCAAGGCGGCCAACGAGGACGGCACCTTCAAGTCCGACGAGGAGCTGGCCAAGCTTTACGCCGAGGCCGGCCTGGACGGCACCAAGGACACGATCGCGTACTGCCGCATCGGCGAGCGTTCCTCGCACACCTGGTTCGTGCTCAAGGAGCTGCTCGGCCACGAGAACGTGAAGAACTACGACGGTTCCTGGACCGAGTACGGCTCGCTCGTCGGTGTGCCCGTCGCGCTCGGCGACGAGCCCGGCAAGGCCTGAGGGAGACGGTGACGATGAGCGACTACTCCCTGGGTTGTGGGGCGCCTGAGCAGTCGGCGCCGATCCCGGCCAGCGTGGATATCGAGAAGGAGACCGTGATCAGCGGCGTGGTCCGCGCCGGGCAGGAGCCGGTGCCGGGCGCGTACGTGCGGCTGCTGGACGGCTCCGGCGAGTTCACGGCCGAGGTCGTGACGTCCCCGTTGGGGCAGTTCCGGTTCTTCGCCGCGCCGGGCACCTGGACGCTGCGCGCCCTGTCGCGCCACGGGAACGGGGACGCCGTCGTCACCGCTGACCGGGGCATCAACGAGGTGGCCGTGGCGGTCGCCGCGGAGTGATCTCCGAGAACCCTGTGGCGGTCGCGGGCCCTAACGGGCCCGCGCCCGCCACTTCTGTTCGGGGGCCTGCGAGGATGTCGCGGTGACCAGCCCCGACCACCCACCCGCCGGCGAGGCCGGCCCGACGCGGCCCGACCCGGACGCGCCGGTCCCGCCGGAGCCCGCTCCGGTCGCGCCGCAGCCCGACCCGGCGCCGGTGTACTACTACGCCCCGCCCGCCCCCGTGGCGCCGCCCCCACGGCCGCGCCGGTGGCTGGTCGTGCTGACGGTCGCCTGGGCGGTGGTGCTGGCGGGAGCCGCGCTCTGGTCGGTGCGCTACGACGGCCCGACGGACCGCGAGCAGACGACGGTCGGCGAGGCCAAGGCCACGGCCGACCGGCTGGCCGCCGACGTGGTGGTCGCGGCCGGCCCTGGGGTGGTCGCCGATGTGGGGACGTTCGGTGCCGGCGAGGACTGCCGGATCAGCCTGGCCCGCCGAGGGCTGCGCCACTCGCGGGTGATCGACCTCTTCACCGCTCCGGGCGCCGAGCAGCGGCTGATCCAGACGGTGGCGGCGGGACTGCCGGCCGCGTACGGGGCGTCGGCGGCCGGGACGGCCGAGGCGCCGCGCCTGCGGGCCGACGGCGGCAACTACGTGCTGCTGACGGGCACGTCGACGGGGCCCGGCCTGGTCCGGCTGACGATCGACACCGGCTGCCGGCAGAAGTCCGACGTGACGGCCGAGCCGACCGCCGCGCCGGCTGCCGCGCGTGCCGCCGTGACCGAGGTGCTCACCGCCCTCGGCTCTCCGGCGGTCGCCTGGCGCTCCACCGCCCTCACCTGCCCCAATGGCCGTCCGCTGTGGACGGTCGCGGCGAGCGGACCGGCCACTGGTGTGCCCGCCGCCCTGGACACGGCGTTGGCCCGCGTGGCCACGACCCCGGTGGTCGCCGCCCCGGACCGGTTGGCCTGGCGCGCCGCCGACCTGTCCGTCTCCGCCCACACGACCCTGGACACGGTCACGGTGGCGGCCACCACCGCCTGCTGACCCTGCGGGCGGCCGCGACCCTGCGCGCGACGGAGCCGGTGCCGGCCACGCTCGTCGACCTGCCCCGCCTGGACCGCGTGGACGCGGTGCGCACCCGGGACTTCGCCCTGAGCGGCAACACGATCAACGGGCAGGGCATGAGCATGTCGCGGGTGGACGCCCGGGTGGTCAAGGACACCACGGAGATCTGGCGGGTCCGCAACACCGACGGCCTGCCGCACACCTTCCACGTGCACGACGTGCGGTTCCAGGTGCTGACCGCGGGCGGGCAGGCGCCGCCGCCCGCCCTGGCCGGCTGGAAGGACACGATCTACCTACGCGGCAACGTCACCTACGAGATCATCATGACCTTCCACGAGTACGCCGACCCGAACCACGCGTACATGTTCCACTGCCACGTCCTGGCGCACGAGGACCAGGGAATGATGGGCCAGTTCGTGGTGGTCGATCAGTAGACGAGCGCCTGCGCCCCGTCGGCGAGGCACTCCTCGACGAAGACGGCCGCCCCGGCGATGCGTACGCCCGGCAGAAGTTGATCCTCCGTGAGGTCGCGCCGGGCCGCGCACTGGGTGCACACGGTCACGGTGCCGGCGCTGAGCACGATGCCGAGCAGGTCGGCCAGCGGGGCGGCGTGCGGCAGGGTGAACTGTTCGGCGCGGCCGGGGACGGCGAGCCAGGCCGACTCCCCGGTGAGCCAGAGCGAGACGCTCGCCCCGGCCGACAGCGCCGTGGCGGCCACCGTGAAGGCCTGTGAGCAGCGCTCGGGTGCGTCTTCGCCAGCGGTTGCCTTGACGATGAGTGTGCGGGCCATGGGGCGAGCATAGGATTTGCGGCGTGGTGACCGAGATCGGGTTCGTGAGCCTGCTCGTGGCGGGCTTCGGCGGCCTTGCCGGCGCGCTGGTCTACCTGGCCAAACGCGCCAACGACACGACTCGGCGGCCGAGGCGAGAGGAACAACAGCGTGACTGAGCAAGACGGTCGTCCGGCTTGGCTGGACGCCCCCGTGCCCGAGGCGTACCCGTTCGAGGAGACGCACGACCTGCGGGTGGGCCCGGACCTGCACCCGGCGCTGCTCGGGTTGCTGCCCTTCATCGGGGTGTGGCGCGGGCGCGGCGCGGGGGAGTACCCGACGATCGAGCCGTTCGAGTTCGCCCAGGAGATCCGGATCAGCCACGACGGCCGGCCGTTCCTGCACTACGAGTCACGGGCGTGGATCGTCGACCCGCAGACCGGCGCGGCCGTGCGGCCGGCGGCCCGCGAGACGGGCTGGTGGCGGCCGATCATGGGCGAGAACGGGCGCGCCACGGACGAGATCGAGGCCTTGTTGTGCGCGCCGACGGGCATCATGACGCTGCACATCGGCACGATCACGAACGTGCGGGTCGAGATGGCCTCGGACGCGGTCGTGCGCACGTCCACGGCCAAGGAGGTCACCGCCGAGAAGCGCCTCTACGGCATCGTCGACCGCGACCTGCTCTACGCCCAGGACATGGCCGCGGTCGGTCAACCCCTCACGTCCCATCTGGCGGCGAAACTGACCCGCGTCGCCGGCTAGGTAGTGGATCGACCTGGTCGCCGTGTCGGCCGATCAGTCCGCGACCCCCGGGGCCGCGCCGCCATACGTGGGTGGGATGTTCTGCGCGGCCTCGGCGCCGGACCCGGGCGGTGTGCCGTACGCGGGCTGGGCGCCGCCGTAGGCCGGCTGGGTGAAGCCGCCGGGGTAGTTGCGCATCCGGTCGGCGGTCGCGGTCCGGTTGGCGCGGACCTGGTCGGCGGCCGTGGCGGTCTCCTCCTCCGCCCGGCTGAGCATGCGCTCCCAGCGGTCCTGCATCGGCTTGATCATGCCGCCGCCCACGCCGACGACGAGGATGCCGCCGATCGTCGCGAGGATCGCGACGAGCACGGGCATCGTCACCGACATGCCGACGCCGACCTGGTTGAGGGCCGCGATGAGGCCGAGCGCGATGATCGCGACCTGGGCCGCCGTGGCGAGCGCGCGGCCGTAGCCCAGCCCGTGCAGGGCGCGGGAGATCACGTCCTTCACGGCGCCCGCGATGGCGGCGGCCACCACGACGATCACGATGCCGATGAACAGCTTCGGCAACCACGCGACGACAGCGTTGAGCAGGTCGCTGACCGGATTCGGGCCGAACACCCCCAGCGCGAGCTGCAGGGTGACCAGCAGCAGGGCGTACTGGATGATCTTCGCGGTGAGATCGCTGGCACTCCAGCCGCCGAGGACGCGGCGCAGCCCGCCCCGGTCGACCGCCCGGTCGAAGCCGACCCGGGTGAGCAGCGTGCCCGCCCAGCGGTAGACCCAGCGCGCGACGAACCAGCCCACCGCCAGGATGGCGAGGAAGATCACCACCTTGACGACGATCATCAGGGCGTTGCCGAAGAAGTCGGTCAGCTCGTCGCCGATGCTCGCCGCGTACGCCACCGTCATCACCTCCGCTGCTCTAGAGGCAGCATAAGGTGACGTAACGGATTAATCCGGAAATCCCAGGAGGTTCCGGATCTTCGTCGTGATCTCGGGCGACGTACGCAGCGCCGCCCCGTCCAGCGTGCGGATACCCGCGACCCCGCGTACGGACGACGTCAGCCACGCCCCATCCGACGCGACGATCTCGTCCGGGGTCACGAGCCGCTCGTCGGCGCCCCAGCCCAGCTCGCCCGCGTGGTCGAGCAGCCAGCGCGCCGTCGTGCCGGCGAGGATCCCGGTCCGCCCGGCGGGGACGGTCCACAGCGTGCCGCCCGCCAGCCAGACCAGCGTGGACGTCGGGGCCTCCAGCGCGTACCCGTCCGTCGACGTCCACAGCACGTCGTCCGCACCGGACGCGGTCGCCCAGCGCAGGCAGGCCATGTTCACCGCGTACGACAGGGTCTTCGCCCCGCCCAGTAGCCAGGGCGCGCTCGCGCGCAGGTCCACCGGGAAGCCCTGCGTCGCGGTGAGCACCGCGATGCCGTCGCGGCGGGCCCGCCGGATGGGCGCGCCCACCGGCCCGACCGTGGCGAACACGGTCACCGGCGAGCCGGCCTCCGCGCCGCGCGTGCAGATGATCCGCAGCGCCCCCTCCAGCTGCGCCGGCCAGGCCGCGACCGCCTGGTGGGCCAGCTCCCGCAGGTCGGCCTCCGGCGGCAGGACCAACTGCAGGGCGGCGGCCGAGCCGGCCATCCGGGCCAGGTGCTTGTCGAGCAGCCACGGGCTGCCAGCCCGTACATGCATGGTTTCGAAAATCCCGTCGCCGCGCAGCGCACCGAGGTCGTCCGCGCGCAGGATGGGCGTGTCGGGCGCCACGACGCCCGTGCCGAGCACGGCGACGACGCGCAGTTCCCCGGGCGGGGCCAGGGTCGTTTGTTCGAGCACGACTCGCAAGCATAGGGCCGCACCGACATAGGATCGAACGATGCCGTCGCCCACGCTCGCCGAAACCCTCCGCTCCCGTGGCCTGCGCCTCACCGCGCAGCGCCAGCTGGTGCTCGAAGCGGTGTACGCGCTAGGCCACGCCACCCCCGACCAGATCCACGCCGAGGTCGCCAAGACCGCCGCCGGTGTGAACATCACCACGGTGTACCGGACCCTGGAGCTGCTCGAGGATCTCGGCCTCGTCACCCACGCGCACCTCTCGCACGGCGCGCCCACCTACCATGGCGTGGGCCCCGACCAGCATCTTCACCTGGTCTGCCGGTCGTGCGAGTCGGTTACCGAGATCGCGCCCGAGGTGCTGGCGCCGCTCGCCGAGCAGCTGCGCGCCGAGCGGGGTTTCGTCATCGACGTCGGGCACGTGGCATTCTTCGGGACGTGCGCGTCCTGCGGAGGTGACCGTTGATCACGATCGAAGAGCTTGATCCCACCAGCGTCGACGCGGGCGTCGCGGCCCACTACGGCGACCCGGCGCGCGAGCAGCGCACCCTCGCCGGATCCGTCGGCCTCGTCGACCGCGGCAACCGCGGCGTCCTCGCGATCACCGGCCCCGACCGGCTCGGCTGGCTGCACAGCATCACCACCCAGCACCTGAGCGCCCTGGCCCCCATGACCGGCACGGAGCTGCTCGTCCTCTCCCCGCACGGGCACGTCGAGCACCACGCGGCCGTCGCCGACGACGGCACCACCACCTGGCTCGACACCGAGCCCGGCCGGGCCCCCGCGTTGCTCGACTTCCTCCAGCGCATGCGCTTCCTCATGCGCGTAGAACCCGCTGATGTCACCGCGGACTGGGCGATACTGTCCCTGGTCGGGCCGGACACGACGCGGGCACTGTCCGCGCTCGGTGTCGGACCCCTCGCCGCGCCCAGCGTGGTCGCGGTGCCGGGTCCGAAGTTCGCCGCCGGGTCCGTGCCGGCCCGATCCACGTCGCAGTACGCCCTGGCGGCGCTGCCTTCGGGCGGCCTCGTCCGCCGGATGCCCTACGGCGCGGACCTTCTCGTGCCGCGCGCGTCCGTGCCCACGCTGATGGAGTCCGTGGACGTGCCGCTGGCCGGGCTGTGGGCGTTCGAGGCGATCCGTGTCGCCTCGGGGCGGCCCCGCCTGGGCTTCGACACCGACCACAAGACCCTGCCCGCCGAGGCCGGCTGGCTGGGTGCCGCCGTGCACCTGGAGAAGGGCTGCTACCGGGGTCAGGAGACGATCGCCCGGGTGCACAACCTCGGGCGCCCGCCCCGCCGCCTCGTGTTGCTGCACCTCGACGGCATCACGACCGACGAACTGCCCGCGGTCGGGACGCCGGTCGTCTCCGCCGAAGGGCGTCCCGTCGGGGTGATCGGCACGGCGGTACGCCACTACGAGCTGGGCCTGGTCGCGTTGGCGCTGGTCAAGCAGAACGTCCCCGCCGACGCCGTCCTCCGCGTGGGCGAGTCGACCGCCGCCATCGACCCGTCTCCGTTCGCCGGCTAGGTCTCCCCGAAGCGGTCAGTCGCAGGCGACGCCGTCACCGTCGCGGTCAAGGTCGTACACGTCATAGCCGATGACGCGCACGGGGCCCTGGACGTATGACGGACCGTTGCCCGAGCCGCCCGCGCAGTCGACATCGACCGGATCGTTCGGCACGCACGGGCTGTAGTTGGGGTTGCAGTTACTGGCCGGCTTCCTGGACGTGGGAGCGGGCTTGGGCTTGGGCTTGGGTGATGCCTTCGTGGTCCGCGGGGCCGTTGTCGTCGGCGATGGCTTCACCGGCGTCTTGCGGACGGCTGGCGTGGAGGTCGGCGCTGATGTGCGGATCGTGACCGCTGCGGCGGGTGAACTGGTCGGCTCGACCGCCAAGGCCGCGGCGGCGGTGCGCTCAGAGCCCGTCGTCGTTTTCGTACCGTCGTCAACGAGGCCCAGCACGCCACTGATACCGAGACAAAGGGCGCAGACGGCCGCCACTCCGCCGACAACGATGGCCGCGATCCTGTTCCGAGACGGCCCCTTCACAACGGCCATGGGCGAGGTGCGATATGGCGCGGGCGGCTGGACCATTGCGGCCTCCGGAATCAACGAGGGACGGCCGTAATCTACGAGGAAAAATGGGATAGCAACAGGACAAGAAGTATGAGCCAGGCATATCCGACCGATCACCATCGATGACTCATGAGTCAGTGTGTAAGAGGTCCCGGTGACCCACAACGACCAATTGGGTGGTCGACGACGCCCGACGTCCCGAAGCAATGAACCGGGCTGGCACCCATAGGTACCAATCCGGTTCATTGCTCTGTCACGGGTGAGCGCTGGTGAGGGCTGAGTCGTCGCTCAGCGGCGGGCGGGGAGGGTGTGCGACGATCGCCGGCATGAGTAGCGCGACAGTGCCGTCGGCCGGGACCCTCATCACCGTGGCGCCGACGGGAGCGGAGGTGGCGAAGGCCGACGTGCCGGCGCTGCCCGTCACCCTCGACGAGTTGGTCGCCACCGCCAAGGAGTGCGAGGCGGTCGGCGCGGCCGTCATTCATGTTCACGTTCGGGGCGCCGACACGAAGCCCACGTTGGACCCCGGGCTGCTGCGCGAGACCGTCGTGGCGTTGCGGGAACAGACCGGCCTGATCGTGCAGCTGTCGACCGGCGGTGCGGTCACCGATGCGGAGGACGCGCGCCTCGCCGTCCTCGACGCCGGGCCGGACATGGCCAGCTGCACGATGGGTACGGTCAACTTCGGCGAGGACGTGTTCATGAACCGGCCGGCGTTCATCGTCGAGCTGCACAAGCGGATGCGCGACCGGGGCATCGTGCCGGAGTACGAGATCTTCGACCTGGGGCAGCTGACCTCCCTGGCCCGGCTGCTGGACAAGCACGGGCTGCCCGCCGGGGGGCACGTCCACGTCGACTTCGTCATGGGCGTACCGGGTGGCATGCCCGGCACGACCGAGGCGCTCGTGGCGTGCGCGAGCGCGGTGCGCGACCTGCCGCCGGGGACGACCTTCGCGGCCACCGGGATCGGGCGCGCCACGCTGCCGGTGCTGCTCGCGTCGCTGAGCGCGGGCGGGCATCTGCGGGTGGGCATGGAGGACACGGTGACGTACGCCAAGGGTCAGCCGGTGGAGAGCAACGCGCAGCTCGTCGCGCGGGCGTCGGCCTTCGCGCGGCTTGCGCAGCGCCCGCCGTATTCGGCCGAGCAGGCGCGCGCCCTGCTCGGGATCGGCGCCACGATGATCAAAAAAGGGTAGCGTCGTGGCCGTGTACCAGGGTGGTGAGCTGCTCGCCGAGGTCGTACGGTCGGGGTTCGTCGAGGGCCGGCACCTCGGTTCCGTCGCGGTGCTCGGCGCGGACGGCACGCTGGTCGCGTCGGCGGGCGATCCGCACGGCCCCATTTTTCCGCGCTCCTCGAACAAGCCCATGCAGGCGGTCGGCATGCTGCGCGCGGGCCTGCGGCTGCCCGACCCCGGCGACCTGGCGCTGGTGGCGGCGAGCCACTTCGGCGAACCGCCGCACATCGAGCGGGTACGGGCCATGCTGCGCACCGGCGGGCTGTCCCCGCTGACGGACCTGCGCTGCCCGCCGGAGCTGCCGCTGGGCGAGGCCGCCCGGGCGGGCGTGCTGCGCGCGGGCGACGGGCCGCAGCGCATCTACATGAACTGTTCCGGCAAGCACGCCGGCATGCTGCTGACCTGCCTGGTCGACGGGTGGCCCACGGATGACTACCGGGCGGTGGACCATCCGTTGCAGGTGACGTTGCGCGACACGGTCGCCGAGCTGGCGGGCGAGGCGCCGGCGGCGACCGGCGTGGACGGCTGCGGGGCGCCCGTACTGGCACTGTCTTTGGCGGGGCTGGCGGGGGCGTTTCTGCGGCTGGTGACGGCGCCGGTCGGCAGCGCGGAGCGGACGGTGGCCGACGCGATGCGGGCACACCCGGAGCTGGTGTCGGGGACCGGCGCGGACGACGCCCGGCTCATGCGGGGCGTGCCCGGGCTGCTGTCGAAGGGTGGCGCGGAGGGCGTGCTGGCGATGGCGATCCCGGCCGTCGGCGCGGTGGCGATCAAGATCGACGATGGCGCGTTGCGCGCCCGGATGCCGGTGGCGGTGGCCGCGCTGCGCCGGCTCGGCGTGGCCGCGGACGCGTTCGACGACGTGGCGCCCGTGCCGCTGCTGGGCGGCGGGGTTCCGGTCGGGGCCGTGCGCGCCGCCGGCTGGGCGGCCGGCGACCCCTGAGGTCGTGGGTGGGCAAACTCACGCTAGCCGCAGCTAGCGTTTTGCTTGCAATAGTTAGCACCCGCTCGTAGCGTTGATCTCGTGAGCGATCCCATGGACATCCCCCGCGACATCGGTGGGTTCATCCGCGACCTGCGCCGCAACGCGCGGATCTCGCTGCGTGAGCTCGCCGACCGCGCCGGGGTGTCCAACCCGTACCTCAGCCAGATCGAGCGCGGGCTACGCAAGCCCTCCGCCGAGGTACTGGGTCAGATCGCGAGCGCGCTGCGGGTGTCGACCCCGCTGATGTACCTGCGGGCGGGTCTGCTCAACGAGAAGGACGGCCAGGGGGTGCTCGCCGCCATCGCGGCGGACGACGACCTGACCCTCGGGCAGAAGCAATCGCTGACGCAGATCTACGAGACGTTCCGTCGGGAGAACGCGCGGGCGGCCCAGGATGCCGAGCGCGCACACGATTCAGAGGAGACTCCATGAGCACCAGGTCCAAGCTTCCCGGCCCGGTCTACGCGGCGGCGGGTGCGGGTGAGTACGCGTACAAGCAGCTCGTCGAGGTGACCGAGCGGCTCACCGCCGAGCTGCCCGGCAAGGTCACCCAGCTGCGCGAGCAGGCCCCGGGCCGCGTCGAGCAGCTGCGCGAGCAGGTGCCGGTGAAGGTCGCCGAGCTGCGGGCCGAGCTGCCCGGCAAGGTGGCCGAGTTCCGCGCCGAGCTGCCGGTGAAGGTCGCCGAGCTGCGCGCCGAGCTGCCCGCCAAGGTGGAGCAGCTGCGTGCCGAGCTGCCGGGCGCGGTCGGTTCGCTCGTGGCGGGCGCGGCGTCCCAGTACGCCAAGCTGGTCGCCCGTGGCGAGCAGGTCGTGACCGGCACGGCCTCGAAGGCCGACCGGCCCAAGGTCGACCCGGCCGACGCGGTCGCCCTGGAGCAGCCCGACCCGGCGTCGGATACCGTGCTCATGGCCGAGCCGGTCGTCACCGAGCAGCCCGCCGTCAAGGCGCGCCCCACCCCCAAGGTGAAGCCCGCCTCCACCAAGCCGGCCTCGACGAAGCCGGCGGCCACCAAGCGTCCGCGTTCCGGCGCCTGATCCGACGCGAAAAGGCCGGCCCTCGGGCCGGCCTTTTCGCGACAGGCGATCCCATCAGGCTGTGCGGCCCGTGCGGGGCGGTTGAGGGTCGGGATCGCTAAGCTGGCTGCCATGGCGGCCGTACCGATCTTCTATGACACCGTCCAGGGCGTGGTCGCGTTGATCATCTTCCTGGTCACGCTGTTGCTTGAGCTCATCGCGCTGTTCCACTGCCTCGTGCAGCGCAAGGACGCGTTCACGGTGGTCGGTTCCATCCCCAAATGGGGCTGGGCGCTCATCCTCTTCCTGTCCCTGCTGGTCACCCTCGTGCTGCGCTCTTCGATCTTCACCTTCCTGGCGCTGACCGCCACGGCGTTCTATCTGCTCGACGTCCGGATCGGCCTGCGCGACGTGTCGGGCGGTTCCGGCCGCTGGCGCTGAGCATGGGTGCCCGCGACTTCCGCTGGCCGCCTCCACCGGGAGGGGCACCCGAGCGCTTCGCGCCGCGCAGCCGCGCCGAACCGGGCCGTCCCCTCCGGCCGTTCACCGTGCCGACCGAACTGCTCGGCATCAACGGCACCACGCTCGAATGCCTCACGGCCGGCACGGGCGACCCCGTCACCGTCTTCGCGCACGGCTTCGCGGGCGGCATCGCCGACACCCGCCCGTACGGCAGCGCGGTCACGGGTACGAAGGTGTTCTTCCAGTTCCGGGGGCATGGCCGGTCCGGCGCGCCGGCCCGGCCGTGGAGCTACGCCGACTTCGCGGACGACCTGCGCGGCGTCGCCGACCGCTTCGGCGCCCGGCGGGCCCTCGGCGTCAGCCTGGGCGCGGCCGCGCTGACCCGGCTGCTCACCGGGACGCCCGACCGGTTCGACCGGGTCGTGTTCGTTCTCCCGGCGGTGCTCGACGAGCCGCGGTCCGCGCACGCGGCCGACCGCGCGCGTGCCCTGCTCGCGGCGGTCAACGAGCGTGACCAGGCCACCACCACCGACCTGCTCGCGCAGGACATCCCCACCTCGGTGCGCGACTCGCCGGCCGCGTGGCAGTACCTGCGCGACCGGCTCGACCAGCTGTTCCGCGACGGGCTCGCGCCCGCCCTCGACGACCTGCTCACCCAGCCCGCCGTCGCCGACCGCACGGCGCTGGCCGGCGTGACCGCCCGGGCGCTCGTGATCGGCTGCGTCGGCGACCGTACGCACCCGGCCCGCGTCGCCGAGGCGCTCGCCGCCGCGCTGCCGGACGCGGAGCTGCACATCTATCCCCGCCCCGCCCTCCTGTGGAGTCAGCGGGCCGACCTGCGCCAGCGCGTCGCCGGGTTCCTCAACGACTAAGGTGACCGCCATGGGCGTCACGCATCACGGCCGTACCCACCGTCTCGACCTGGCTGACCCGACGCTGCGCGAATGGGACTGCACCGTGCTGTGGTCGGACCCGGAGGGCGGCATCGTCCTCGACCGGTCGGCGTTCTACCCCGGCGGCGGCGGGCAGCCGCCGGACCACGGCGTCCTGCTGTGGGAGGGCGTACAGACCCGCGTCGTCGGCACCCGCAAGGGCGACGACCTCTACCTGCTGCCCGCCCCCGGCGATCCCGTCCCGCCGGCCGGCACGAAGGTCGCCGGCGCCCTCGACGACGCCCGCCGCAGCCTGCTCATGCGCACCCACTCCGGCCTGCACGTCCTGTGCGGGGTCGTGTTCCGCGACTTCGGCGCGCTCGTCACCGGGGGCAACATGGAACCGGGCGAGGCCCGGATGGACTTCAACCTCCCCGAGGTGCCCGCCGACTTCAAGGCCCGGCTGGAGGACCTGGTGAACGCCGAGGTCACCGCCAACCGCCGCGTCGAGGTGAAGGTGCTCGCGCGCGAGCAGGCCCTCGCGCTGCCCGACATCATCCGCACCCAGTCCAACCTCATCCCCGCCGACGAGCAGGAAATCCGCATCGTCGACATCGTGGGGCTCGATGTGCAGGCCGACGGTGGCACGCACGTGGCGGCCACCGGGCAGGTCGGCAAGGTGACCGTGGTCAAGGTCGAGAGCAAGGGCAAGGCAAACCGTCGGGTACGGGTGAAGCTCAGCGACTAGCGCCTGGTCCGCTCGATGACCTCCTCCGGGGACAGGGGCGAGCGCGGGTGGTGGGTCAGGCACAGCGGAGTGCGCACCTTGACGAACGAGAAGCCCTCGCCGGCCGCGTAGAACTGCCCGCTGCGCAGGATGCCGATGTCCGGCACCCGGCCGTTCTTCGCGGCGGCCAGCTCCTTCGCGGCGTCGATCTGCGCCGGCGCGTTGAGCAGCCCGAAGAACTGGGTCGTGGCGTTGCCGGAGATCTGGTTGTGCAACCCTTTCGGCGCCTGCGTGGCGAACACCAGCCCCAGCCCGTACTTGCGGGCCTGCGACGCGAGCGCGATCGAGCTGGCCGTGCACGGCGTGTTGCCGCTCGACGGGGCCAGTGTCTGCGCCTCGTCCATGACGAACAGCCCGCCCAGCGGCCGGTCACCGGCCGGGTTGCGCTTGATCCAGGCGAACAGGGCCATCTGCAGCTGGTTGACGAAGCTCTGCCGCTGCTCGTCCGAGGTGAGCCCCACGAAGCTGATCACGGAGACGCGGGCCCGCTTGCCCGGCACCGGCGTCAGCAGGATCCCCGGGTCGACGGGCGTGCCGGAGCCGCCGAAGAGCGGGTCGTTGAACATGGCCGCCTTGAGCGTCTCGCCCGCGTCATGCGCCAGCCGGGTGCCCTTGGCGAAACTTGTCAGCTCCTCCGGCAGGTCGCTGAGCAGGTCGGCGAAGCCGCGCAGGTCGGTGTGGCCCTGCCGGGCGTACCAGAGCAGAGCTTCCTTGAGCACCGCGCGCCCCTGGTCGTGCGTCTTCGTCCGACCGTCCACTTTGGCCCGTGGAGCAAGGGCGGCGACGGCCGCCTCGATGGCCTTGTCGAACTCGTCCGGGTCGCCCAGCAGCGGCCCGAAGTCGGGTAGCGGTTGGAACGTCAGCGGCCGACCCGCGCTGAGCCGGGGCGTCCAGATCACCACGTCGGTGTTGTCGAGATAATCCTTCGCCCGCTCCGCGTCCCCGGAGCCCCACCCGTCGGGTTCCTCCGGCCACGCGTCGCCCAGGCGGGCGAGGTCGTTGTTGGGGTCAAGCACGATCGACGACACGCCCTGCCGCGCGCACTCCTCAACGAGTCGCCGGATGAGCACGGTCTTGCCCGACCCGGAACCCGCAAAGATCACCGTGTGCCGCCGCAGCGACTCCAGGTTGACCACGAATTGGGCGCTGGACTCGACAGTTCGCCCGAGCCCGATCGAGGGTTCATGCGGGTCCGCGTTCGCGTCGTCGGTGTCCGCGCGAGTGTGTGCTTTCTCCGTGACTGATCCGGTGGTCGTCTCTTTGGCGATCGCAGTGTGGTGGTCGGGCATGCCCGTCCGGTCGCCCAGGACGTCGCTCAACAACGTGGTCCGGCTCGCCGGTCGGCGGGCCACAAGCCACTCGCCGAAACCGGGTCGCGCGTGAGCCCGCATGTCGCGCAGCGCGGCGAAGACCTTCAGGTCGTATTCGTCGATGGGGCGAACCTGACCACCCGCAGCCAGGAAAGACTCGACGGTCTCAGCCGTCTTCTTGCCGCTCGGCCAGTTGCCGTTGCGCAGCAGCACCAACCGCCGCTGGGGCAGGCCGGCGTCAACACCCGCCGTCGTGCAGGCGAGGCGGATGCGGCTCATCGTGGCGTTGGCGTTGGGATGGGCGATTGCCCGGAAAGCCCAGTGCGCTTCGTGATCTGTCGCTTCGTCGATCACCTCGATGAGGCGGCCGTGCAGCGCCGGCTTCGCGCTCGGCAAGGGGTCGTGCTTGAACGTGGTCCCGGATGGGGTCTGTTCGTCGATCCACGCGGCCAGCCCGGCCGCGAGCAGCGCGGGCATCTCAGTGTCCTCCGTCGTGTGGTGCAGCGCGGCCGCCACGTCCGCCTCGGCCACCAGCTCCGCGAAGCGCCGGTCCAGTGCGTCAAACTCGGACACCGGCGCGACAGGGGGCGGCGTCACGACCGGGCCGCCCTCTGTCAGCGACACCAGTTCCGACAGAACACCCGTACTCAGGCATTGGGTGATGTGTTTGTCGATGCGGCGCAACAGGTTGCGCGGGGTGAAGTCCGGGGCGTCGGCGAAGGCCTCGGGCCGGATGGGCCAGGTCGCGTATGGAGCGGAGTAGCGCTTCTCGTGGAACCGGGCCGTGAACCGCTTCGCCACGAGCTCTTGGCCCAGCTCCGGGCTCGGGATACGGCTGGGCAGCACCGTCTCCCGGAAACGGTCCAGCACCGGCGTCGGGGCGTACTTCTTCAGCAGCACGTACGTGTCCGGCAGGATCGAGACCACGACCAGGGTGCGTAGGGTGACATCGCGCAGCGCCAGCAGGCCGTCGGCGACCGGCCCGACGGCCGCCGCCTCCGCGTCCTCCAGGCCGCTGTCCTGCCGGGTGAAATTGGCGTGCGAGAGCGCGAACAGCTGATCGACCTGGTCGACGGCGATCACCGTGGGACACCGGGTCAGCGCGAGCAGCCGCGAGATGTCCTCGACGATCTCCTGCGGGTTGCGCGAGGCCGCGCTCAGGCCCCACGCGGTGCGCTCGGCCGGGTCGCCCGGCACCGAGATGAGATGGGCCAGGCCAACATCCTGCGCCACGAAGTCCGGCGAGCCGTAAAGGACCAGGGCCCGGGCCGTGTCCAGGTATTGCAGGGAACCCAGCCCAGCATGCATGCGCAGGGAACGGATGAACGTGTCCAGCAGATCGCGGGTCAGTGGCGCGTCGCCGGCGGCCGCGTCGCGCACCTCGGCCGGGATGCCCAGCGACGCCGTAAGCCGGCGCATGAACGTCTTGAGCTGCATGCCCCACGTGCTGGACCGCTGCGTCAGGCCGTCGAGAATGCCGATCGCGGTGTTTTCCCAGAAAGTCTTCCCGCTCGTGACCTTGACGAGGAAAAAGTATCCGCCGTCCTCGCGCTGGATGCGCTCGCGGACGGCGCCGAGCATGTGCGTCTTGCCGGCCCCCGCCCGGCCCTCCACGATCACCCCGCGCGGGCTGCCCTCGCTGCCGTAACGGGCCTCGGCCATGCCGTCGAAGATCTGCTCCACGACGCGGGCGTGCAACTCGGGCACGTCGAAAGGGGAGGGCTGCCAGATATCGTCCGGCGTGGGCGCTACGTCGAAGCGCAGCGCGGCCAGCGCGGAACGCTCCTCGGGAGTCATCCGCGCCCGATCGCGAGCGCGTGGATGTCCTCACCGCCCAGGCGCAGGGCTGCTTCCCGGTCGCGGGTGTCGAGGGCCTTGCTGTTCGCCACCGGGATGAGCTGTACGTCGGCCTGGCGGGACAGGACGCGTAGGGCCTCGTCCACGGTCGACCGGTCCAGGTCGGCGAGGCTGGCGCGCAGGTCGGCCAGCGAGATCCAGTCGCCCGGCACCCGTGCCAGGTCGCGGTAGACCGACCGGATGCGCGTCTCGACATCGCCGGCCGGCGCGGCCGGCTCCGGAGCGGGCATCTCACCCTGCTTGAAGAAGTCCGCGTGGCTCACCTGCGCCCGGTCGAGTGAGCGGTGCACCCCGGTGAGCAGCACAAGCAGCGCGCGTCCGGGGCGGCTGCCGGTGACGGAGGTGGACGTGCCGAGTTGCTTGCACATGCGCCAACCCTTGTCCGTCAGCTGATGCGCGACGACCCGCCCCACCTTCCGGCTCTCAGTGAGACCGAGAGCTTCCAACCCGGTGCGATCCTTGCCGGTCAGAGTGAACCCAGCCATGTCCATTAACTCCGCGTTCGTTATCTCGCGGGCCTCGGACATGAGGATGACGAGGGCCGAGAGCTGAAGCGGGGTCAGCTTGGGGAAGGAGTCGGTCGACACGGTGCCTCATTTCTTCGTCGCGCGCCGCTGTCGCAGCAGGTTCTCAATCTCGAACAGCACGGTGGACAGTTCAGTGGCTATGCGGTCGTTGGTGAACCGGACCACGCGCAGCCCGTCGAGCGCGAGTTGCGCGTCGCGGCGGCGGTCCGCCTCGAACTTGGTCCGGCCCCGATGTTCGTCGCCGTCGACCTCGATGACCAGCCCTTCGTCCGGCCAATACAGATCCAGCCGATAGGGCAGCGAGAGCGGGCCGCGTGTGTAGGTGTAGTTCCAGCGGCGCCCCGTCGCCCAGGCGCACCGGTCGAGTGCGTCGGCCAACCGGCGTTCGGCAGCGCTGTTCGGGTGCGGTACGCCCGAAATGGCAGGATATAAGAGCGCCGGTTTCGCGGGTTTTCGTACGCGATCGACGGGCAGATCGGCGACGTGTGCGGGCAGCGTGACGGACACCGTGCGGACCCGGTCCACCGCGCGCAGCGGGGCGCCGGCCAGCCAGACGGACAGGCGGCCGTGGTCGGCGAGCCATTCGGCGGCGGCCACCAGGGCCTGCTCGTCGGCCGCCGACAGCCCGTCCGGGACGTCGATCAGCAGGGCCGCCGTCGGGCGGTCGTAGGCGCGCGCGATGGCCCGTACGAGTCCTGTCGCCCGTACCTCCGAAGGAAACCGCGACCCACCACCCGGCCGGCGGCGAAGCGACCGCTCCGCGAGGTCGGCCAGGAACGGGCCGAAGTCCGCCCCGTGGGCGGCGAGGTCCGCGGCCAGTGCGCGGACCGCGGCCACGCCCCGGCCCTGCGGGCCGGCCAACCGGTCCGCGCCGGGCAGCCAGGCGGGAAACAGCGAGGTGGCGGCCCGGTCCAGCTCGCTGAGGAGTACGGACACCTGGTCGCCGAGCGGGCCGGTCGCCGAGGGGCGGAAGCGCAGCACGGCGGGGGCGTCGTCGGGCAGCGGGTCGAGGGAGACGGCCAACAGGTCGGGGTCGATCCCGGGGCCCACGTAGGTCACGCGGTGCGGGGGCAGGCTCGCCCACCACGCCGCGCCGGCGAGGGTGGGCGCGGCCATCATGAGCGGCTACGTTACGCGGTGCCGTCGCGTGATCGCAGTCCGTCGTTTGCGGGAGGGCCGTTGGCCGGGCGGCCGATTGATGGTTCCGCGATCGGCCATTGGCGAAATAGTGTGATCAGCGGAGGCGCCGGCGCCGTCCAAGCGTGTCATCGGCGCGTTGCGATACCCATTACGATCCGCGTCATGAGCGCAGTCGACATCGCCCCACCATCACGGCCCGTGGGCTTCGGTCGGGAATTCCTCGCGGGGGTCAGGTTCCTGCTGCGCGGCCTGAAGATGTACACGCGCTCGCCCCGGCTGATGCTGCTCGGGCTCATCCCGGCGTTCATCACGCTGGTGCTGCTCGTCGCGGCCCTCGTCACCCTGGGGTACTTCGTCGACGACCTCGCCGCGCTGGCTACCTGGTTCGCCGACGACTGGTCGACCGGCTGGCGGCAGGCGATCCGCATCGCCGCCGGCGTGGCGATCATGGGTGGCGCGGTGCTGCTCAGCTTCGTCGGATACACCGCATTGACGCTCGTCATCGGCGAACCGTTCTACGAGGCGATCTCCAAGAACGTGGAGGACCGGCTCGGCGGGCTGCCCGGCGAGGTCGACATCCCGTTCTGGCGCTCGCTGCCGCGCAGCATCGCCGACTCGCTGCACCTGCTGGCGCTCACCGCGCTGTTCGGCATCCCGCTCTTCTTCGCCGGGTTCATCCCGCTCGTCGGCGGGACGGTCGTACCCGTCATCGGGGCGCTCGTCGGCGGCTGGTTCCTGTCGCACGAGCTGATCGGCGTACCGTTCGAGCGGCGCGGCCTGCGCATGCGCGACCGGCGCCGGATGCTCAAGCAGCGCCGGGCCCTGGCCACCGGGTTCGGCGCGGCCACGTTCGTGTGCTTCCTCATCCCGTTCGGCGCGGTGCTCATCATGCCGGCGGCCGTCGCGGGCGCGACTCTCATGACGCGTCACCTGTTCGGCATGTCGGACCGGTTGAACGGGCAATGATGTCCGCATGAGGATCGAACTGGTCCAGGGCGACATCACCGAACAGCACGTCGACGCGATCGTGAACGCGGCCAACTCCTCCCTGCTCGGCGGCAGCGGGGTGGACGGCGCCATCCACCGCAGGGGCGGCCCGGCGATCCTCGAGGAGTGCCGCGCGCTGCGCGCCTCCCGGTACGGCCGTGGCCTGCCGCCCGGGCACGCCGTGGCGACGACCGCCGGCAACCTGCCCGCCCGCTGGGTCATCCACACGGTCGGCCCGGTGTACCGGGAGGAAGAGGACCTCGGCGGCATCCTGCGCGACTGCTACACCCGTTCGCTGGCCGTGGCCGACGAGCTGGGCGCCACCACGGTCGCGTTTCCGCTGATCTCGGCCGGCGCCTACGGCTGGCCGCACGACGACGCGATCTTCCAGGCGCTCACCGCGCTGCGCGACGCGGTAACCCAGGTGGAAGAGACCCGCCTGGTGCTGTTCAGCGGCGCGCTCTACACCCTGGCCGCGGAGATCGCCACCCGCGGCTGAGTTTCCCCAGGACCGTCCGCCAGCCGTTGGCAGACCGTCCAGCGTGGAGTCTCCGCACACCCGCGGACGTTAGCCGACGCGGAGCGCCGTGAGGAGGGTTTCGTCGCCCGCTATGTCGAGGACGTCCCAGTTCACGCGGCCCCACAGGGCCAACGCCAGGTCGCTGGCGTTGCCGGACGCGGTCGCGCGGGCCGGGTGGCTGTCGTCGTCGAGGAGCGTGTTCGTGTCGAGCAGGGCGATGCCCGCGCCGCGCAGCCGGATGGTCCACTCCTGACCGAGGTCGGCGGCCGTCACGTGGACGATGCCGTGCACGTCCAACTGTTCCTTGCGGCGGCCGGCGGGCAGCCAGGTGTCGAGCACCTCGGCGATCGTGTCGCCGGCCAGCTTGGTCTCGATCGGCTCGGTCAGGCCGACGGACAGTTGGGCGTCCCAGCGGTGGATGGCGGTCTCGTGGGCCATCCGGCGGTGCCAGAAGCCGGCCTTCTTGGCCTGCGGCGCCCAGTTCCAGGCGGGCAGGTCGGGGTCGAGGCCCTCCAGAAACGTGAGGATCAGCGCGAGTTCCGCGTCGAACCAGTCCAGCACCGCGGCGTCGGACGCCTCGGGGACGTCCGGACCGATCTCGCGGGCCGGCGGCTTGTCGGTCACCCCGCGCCCCGCGGTCGCGCGCACCCACCCGTAGATCGAGCCGACGTGGCGCACCAGTTCGCCCACGGACCAGCCTGGACAGCTGGGCACGGGGGAGTCCAGGACGCCCTGGTTGCCCGCGGCGGCGCGCAGCGCGGCGGCGTCCGCGCGCAGCGTGGCCACCCACGCGTCCTTGGTCAACTGGGTCCGGCTCATGGCACCCCTTCCGGTCCGCGGCGCACCCATCCTCCAGCCTAGGGTGAACCTCGTGCACGAGATTACCCACGCCGCGTTACAGCAATTCACGACGCTCCGTCTCGGGGGCGTCGCCCATCGCGTGATCCCGACGGCGAGCCCGGAGGAGATCGTCGAGGCGATCCGCGCCGTTGACCGGGCCGGCGAGAAAATGCTGCTGCTCGGCGGCGGCTCCAACGTGGTGATCTCGGACGACGGCTTCCCCGGCACGGTCGTCCTCCTGCGGTCCGGGGGGATCACCCGCGACGGCGACAGCATCACCGTCGAGGCGGGCCACCCGTGGGACGACGTCGTGGCGTACTCCGTGGACAGCGGCCTGGCCGGCATCGAGTCCCTGTCGGGCATTCCGGGCGCGGCGGGCGCCACCCCGGTGCAGAACGTCGGCGCGTACGGCCAGGAGGTCGCGGAGACGATCACGAGTGTTCGCGTTTACGACCGCGCCCACGACAAGGTGACCGATCTCAGGCCCCTGGCCTGCGGATTCGGTTACCGGACCAGCCGGTTCAAACACAACGAGCGGTACGTGGTGCTCGCGGTCACCTTCCGGCTCACCCCGTCGGAGTCCTCCACCCCCATCCGGTACGCGGAGCTGGCGCGCGCCCTGGACGTGCCGGTCGGCGGGCGGGCGCCGCTGGCGAAGGTGCGCGAGACCGTGCTGGGCCTGCGCGCGCGCAAGGGCATGGTGCTGGACCCGACCGATCCGGACACGTACTCGGTGGGGTCGTTCTTCACGAACCCGGTGCTCGACGGCCCGGACTACGCGGCGCTGCAGCGGCGCGCCGATCGGGCCGGCGGCGGCGCGCCGCCGGCGTGGCCCGGCCAGGACGGCGAGGTGAAGGTCAGCGCCGCGTGGCTGATCGAGCACGCGGGCTTCCACAAGGGGTACGCGGGCCAGCACAAGGGAGTGTCGCTGTCCGGCAAGCACACGCTCGCGCTGACGAACCGGGGCGACGGCAGCACCACGGCCCTGCTGGGCCTCGCGCGGGAGGTCCGCGACGGGGTGCGGGCGATGTTCGGGGTGACCCTCGAACCGGAGCCGGTCCTGGTCAACTGCCGGTTGTAGGCCACGGCAGGGACAGCTCGCCGAGGCGCCACCGGCGCGGCTCGTGGGCGATCGGCCAGCCGGCCGCCCGGGTGGCCGCCACGGCGGCGGCGAAGCGGGCGCGCGGCCCGAACGTGGCGTACGGGGCCGCGGACAGCCACGCGTCGTCGAGCGCGCGCAGCAGGTCGTGGACGGGCTCGCCGGGCACGTTGCGGTGGATCAGGGCTTTGGGGAGCCGCTCGGCGAACGAGGCCGGGCGGGGCAGGGTGGCCAGCCTGGCCGCGAGCGTGAGCCGGACGGGTCCCGCGCCCGTCACGGTCAGCCACGAGCCCAGCCGCCCCAGCTCGTCGCACGTACCGTCGATGAGCACCCCGCCGGGGGCCAGCCGCGAGGTGACGGCCGCCCAGGCCCCGGCGACGGCGGACTCGTCGTACTGGCGCAGGACGTTGAGCGCCCGCACCAGCACGGGCCGCAGCCCGGCCAGCTCGAACCCGCCCCGGCGGAACTCCAGCCAGGGCGGATCGGCGGCGGCGGACGCGGCCGCCACCCGGGCGGGGTCGATCTCTACGCCGACGACCCGGACGTCGCGCCGGACGCGGGCCAGCCGCGAGCGCAGCTCCACGGCGGTCGTCGGCGTGGCGCCGTAGCCGAGGTCCACGACGAGCGGCTCGGGCGCGTCGCGGATCAGGGGCCCCAGCGCGTACACGATCCAGTTGTCGACTCGCCGGAGCCGGTTCGGGTTCGTGGTGCCCCGGGTGACCTCCCCCAGGGGGCGGGGGTTCACGACGTGACCCGGTGCACCTTGTGCTGGGCGGCCTGGGCGAGCGGGCGCACCACGAGCCGGTCGATGTTCACGTGGTGCGGGCGGGTCGCCACCCAGGCCACGCAGTCGGCGATGTCGTCCGCGACCAGCGGTTCCGCCACGCCGGCGTAGACGGCCGCGGCCTTGTCCGGGTCGCCGCCGAAGCGGTTGAGGGCGAACTCGTCCGTGCGCACCATGCCCGGGTCGATCTCCACGACGCGTACGGGCCGGCCGCACAGCTCCAGGCGCAGGGTCTCGGTGAGCGCGGTCTGGGCGTGCTTGGCGGCCGCGTACCCGCCGCCGCCCTCGTAGACGATCAGGCCGGCGGTGGAGCTGATCACGACGACCGTGCCGGCTCCGGAGTCGACCAGCGCGGGCAGGAACGCCTGCGTGACGCGCAGCGTGCCGAGGACGTTGACGTCGAACATCGCCTGCCAGTCGGCGACCGCACCGGCCTCCACGTAGTCCGTGCCGATCGCCCCGCCCGCGTTGTTGACCAGCAGGGTCACCCGGCCGTCCAGCTCGGCCACGGCCGCCGCGAGCGCGGCCACGGAGGCGTCGGAGGTGACGTCGCAGACGATCGCGGTGCCGGCGAGCTCTTCGGCGATCTTGATCAGCCGGTCGGCGCGGCGAGCCGCGAGTACGACGTGGAAGCCCTCTTTGGCCAGGCGGCGCGCGGTGGCCTCACCGATCCCGCTGGACGCTCCGGTGACCACGGCGATATCGCGTACTCCCATGCTGGCGATCCTGCCATGAGCGATCTTTGTCACCCGTCGAGGCATAGCCCCGCACGGACGGGGGAAGATGACGGGCGGCCCGCGGGTTGACCACGATGGCCCCGCATGGGGCCCTGGGAGCGGTGTGAGGGAGGCAACTGGCGTGGCTCGCTGGACGGGTGCGACCAACCGACCCACGACCCCCTGTCAGGGCCGCAACCCGGCCGTACGCAGAGTGGCCACCGTCTCGGTGCACACCTCCCCGCTCGATCAGCCCGGTACGGGCGACGCGGGCGGCATGAACGTCTACATCGTCGAGGTGGCGCGCCGGCTGGCGCAGGCCGGCGTCGAGGTGGAGATCTTCACCCGGGCGACGTCGAGCGACCTGCCGCCGGTGGTGGAGATGGCGCCCGGCGTGACCGTGCGGCACGTGGTGGCGGGCCCGTTCGAGGGCCTGGCCAAAGAGGAGCTGCCGGCGCAGATGTGCGCCTTCACCAACGGCGTGCTGCGCGCCGAGGCCGCCGGGCCGGTCGGCTTCTACGACGTGATCCACTCGCATTACTGGCTGTCCGGGCAGGTGGGCTGGCTGGCCAAGGACCGCTGGGGCGTGCCGCTGGTGCACACCGCGCACACCCTCGCCAAGGTCAAGAACGCCATGCTGGCCGAGGGCGACCGGCCTGAGCCGCGCTCGCGCATCCTCGGCGAGGAGCAGGTCGTGGCGGAGGCCGACCGCCTCGTGGCGAACACCCCCGCCGAGGCCGGGGACCTCATCCAGCTGTACGGGGCGGACACCGCCGAGGTCACGGTCGTCCCGCCGGGCGTCGACCTGGACCGCTTCGCGCCGCCGGCGCCGGGACTGTCCGCCGCCGTGAAGGCGCGCGCCCGCCGGCGTCTGGGCCTGCCGGTGGACGGCCTCATCGTCGCGTTCGTGGGCCGCATCCAGCCGCTCAAGGCCCCGGACGTGCTGTTGCGCGCGGCCGCCGCCATGCGCCAGACCGACCCGGCCGTGGCCGGCCGGGTCACCACCGTGATCGCGGGCGGGCCGAGCGGGTCCGGATTGGACCGGCCCACGTCGCTCATCGAGCTGGCGTCCGAGCTGGGCGTCGGCGACTCGGTGCGCTTCCTTCCGCCGCTGCCGCGCGACCAGCTTGTCGATCTTTACCACGCGGCGGATCTCGTCGCCGTCCCGAGCCACAATGAGTCGTTCGGGCTGGTCGCCCTGGAGGCCCAGGCCAGCGGTACCCCCGTGGTGGCCGCGGCCGTGGGCGGCCTGCCGACGGCCGTACGCGACGGGGTGTCCGGTGCCCTGGTGCACGGGCACGACCCGCACCTGTGGGCGAAGGTGCTGGGCGACCTCCTGGCCACCCCGAAGCGGCGCGCCGAACTGTCGGCCGGCGCGGTGGCCCACGCCCGCGACTTCTCCTGGAACGACACGGCGGTGAGCCTGCTCGCGGTCTACCGTGAGGTCGTGACGCAACGCCGGGCGGCCCGCGCCGCCGCGCTCTCCAGCGGGGCGTTCGCATGAGCGCCGTCGTGGAGGTCATCGAGCGGGCGCTCGCGGCCGGTGACGCGGCGTGGGAGCGCACCGGCGAGTCGTCGTTCTCGGTGACGCTGCCCGGCTCCCACAAGCTCTCCACGACGTGCAACCTGTTCGTGGGCGACCACGCCGTACGGGTCGAGGCGTTCGTGATGCGCCAGCCCGATGAGAACCGCGAGCGGCTGTGGGAGTGGTTGCTGCGCCGCAACGCCAGGATGTACGGGGTCGCCTTCGCGGTCGACCCGGTCGGCGACGTCTATCTCGTAGGGCGCATGGCGCTGCACGCGGTCACGCCCGAGGAGCTCGACCGGATGCTCGGCGCGGTCCTCACGTACGCCGATGAGAGCTTCGACTCCATGTTGGAGATCGGATTCGGCTCGGCGATCCGGCGGGAGTGGGCCTGGCGGGTGTCGCGCGGCGAGCCGCTGGACAATCTTCGGGCGTTCGAGCATTTCGTGGCGCGCGGGGGAACCTGACGGCGCTGGCGCGTATCACGATTGTCATGCGCGTCCAGTACGGTCCCGGCGTGGAGTCCCCCTCGCCGACCCGCCCTCCGGTCGCCTGGCTGCCGGTCGGGCTCGCCGTGGCCGCGAGCGTCGTCGCGCAGGCCGCGACCGCGAGCCGCTACGGCTACCACCGCGACGAGCTGTACTTCCTCATGCTGAAGCCGGCGTGGGGCTACGTGGACCAGCCGCCGTTCGCCCCGCTGGTGGCCAGAGCCGCCGACGCCGTGTTCGGGCACACGCTGTGGGGCCTGCGTCTGCCGTCGATCGTGGCGTTCGCGGTGGCCGTGCTGCTCGCCGCGCTGATCACCCGGGAGCTGGGCGGCGGCCGTGGCGCGCAGGCGCTGTCGGCCTGGGCGCTCGCCTTCGCCGCCGTCCCGGTCGCGATCGGGCATCTGCTCGGCACGTCCGCGCTGGACTTCCCGATGTGGCTGGCGGTGCTGCTCTGCGTCACCCGGGCCCTGCTGCGCGATCAGCCCCGCTGGTGGCTGGCGGCCGGCGCGCTCGTCGGCCTCGCCACCTACAACAAGCTGCTCATCGCCATGCTGCTGGCCGGTCTGGCGGTCGGTCTGGTCGCGGTCGGCCCCCGTGCGGTGCTGCGGTCGCGCTGGCTGTGGGGCGGGGTGGCGCTCGCCCTCCTCATCGGCGCCCCCAACCTGATCTACCAGATCACGCACGACTTCCCGCAGTTGGCGATGGGCGAGGCACTCGCCGAGAACAACGGCGACGAGGTGCGCGCGCAGACGCTGCCGTTCCAGTTGCTGCTGCTCGGGCCGCCGCTCGCGGCCATCTGGATCGCGGGGCTGGTGGCCCTGCTGCGGCGCCCCGCCTGGCGACCGGTGCGCGCGATCGCGATCGCGTACCCCGTGCTCGTGGTGCTGACGTTCGTCGGCGGGAGTCAGGTGTACTACGCGGTCGGCGTGCTGGCCTACCTGCTGGCCGCCGGGGCGGTGCCGACGGCCGACTGGGTGGCCCGGGGGCGGGCGGCGCTGCGCCGCGCGCTCGTCGTGGCCGCGGTGGCGCTCAACGCCGTATCGACCATGCTCATCTCCCTGCCGGTGATCCCGGTCGACGCGGTCGGCGACTCGTTCGCCATGGACCTCAACCCGACGACCGGCGACCAGATCGGCTGGCCGGCGTACGTGCGCCAGGTCGCCGACGTCTACCGCTCGCTGCCGCCCGCCGACCAGGCACGGGCCGTGATGCTGACCGCCAACTACGGGGAGGCCGGCGCGATCACCCGGTTCGGCCCGGAGCTGGGGCTGCCGTCCGTCTACAGCGGACACAACGAGCTGCACAACTACGGCCCGCCGCCGGCCGACAGGACGGTCGCGGTCGTCGTCGGTTACGGGCAGGCCGGCATCTCAGCCCGGTTCTCGGGCGGTTGTGAGCGGGCCGCCACCCTCGACAACGGCGTGGGCGTCGACAACGAGGAGCAGGGCGTCACGGTCTGGGTCTGCCGCGACCCGGCCGGCGGTTGGACGGCCGTCTGGCCGGACTTCCACCACTACGACTGAGCGGCGCCCGTCGGGGACACCGGCCGGCGCTGGCCCGGCACCTTGGACCCGGCCCGCTCGGCCGTCACCTCGCCGAGCGTGGGCCGGTCGAGGGCCGCGCGCGCCGCGCCGACGAACACGTCGGCGTACGTCGCGGCGGGGAAGTCGCCCAGGTAGTAGGTGCGCACCTCGCGGCGCACGTCAGCGAGCGGGTCGTCGCCGAGCAGGTGCCCGAGCACCTCGTCGACGTTGCCCATGTCGCGGCGCAGCACGTACGCGGCCGTGAAGATCCGGGCGGAGGCGACGAGCGCGTCGCCGTCGTCGAGCATGTCCGTGACCGCGAACGGCTTGCCGGAGTAGAGGAAGTCGGAGATCACGCTGGACACGTCGGCGACCAGGGCGTCGGCCCGGTTGGCCCAGTCGACGAAGTCGCCGGTGGCGGCCGCGGCACCCCACAGGTGCGCGCGGCCGGTGGCCGCGCGGTCCCTGGCCAGCAGGCGTTCCAGTTCGGCGAGGTGCGCGGAGGCCTTCGCGTTCTGCGGCGTGAGCTGGTGATGACGCATGATCACCGTGACGTCGGGGCGGGCCAGCAGGGCCTTGAGCAGGCGGTCGCCGACCACCAGCGAGCAGTGGTTGGTGTCGCCGAAGTTGCCCACCCACGTCGGGGCGTACAGGACGGTCTTTCTCTCCAGCGAACCGATCGGGGTGTCGGTCACCGCGATGCTGGCCACCTGCGGGCGCCCGACGACGCGGAACTTCTCGGCGGGGATGTGCACGCCGTTGGCCGCGTACCGGTCGATGCCGGCCTGGCCGGCCACGAAGATCTGGTCGAACATGGCCGTGACCGGGTTGAAGCTGTTGGCCTTCTCGCTGTCGCCGTGCAGCAGTTGCACGTGGGTCAGCTCCGCGAAGCGCACCATGTGCGCGTTCTCCATGCCGTTGTTCATGTAGAACACGGCGCGCAGGCTGGGCACGGTCGCCGCGTCGACGGCCACCGTGGTCGGCGCCAGGATGACGGGCCGGTCGGTGAGCCGCGCGAGCGGCTCCAGCGACCGGCGGTGGCGCACCACGACGGCGAACGGCCGGCCCACCCGCTCCAGGAACGGCAGCCACATGAGCACCTGTCGCAGCGATTCCGGGCCGGCGTCCCAGTAGATCAGGAAGTCCGGCTGGGCGCGGGTCAGCGCGCGTCGAACGTGACTCAGGCCCGAGTTGTGCCGCACCTTGTGGTAGATCGACCCGAGCACCAGGCCGCCGAACAGCGGCCCCGCGAGCAGCGCGGCCGCCAGCGCCAGCCACGACGGCGCGTCGAGGGCGATCGCCACGACGACGAGGGCGATGAGGGCGGTGTCGGCCAGGTACACGGACGCCCGGTTGACGAGCCGGTGCAGCGGCGGGCGGGCCACGCTGAGGTGGCGCGCGTCGACCGCCGGTGTCGAGACCTTGTCGAGGACGCCCTCGAGCGTGGCGTACGCCAGGGTGAGCAGGGCGGCCGTGTTGAACCACCAGTCGGTCACGTCCGGCCGCAGGCGCACGTAGAGCGCCAGGGCGCTGGCGGCGGTCACGGCGCGGGCGATGGTGAACTGGCCGAGCCCGTCGCCCTCGCGCTTGACGACCGTGACGGCCAGCGTCAGCACGACGAGGGCCAGGGTCACCCACCGCCACCCCGTACCGATCGCGATGACGAACGTGACCGTGGCGAGCACATTGGCGGTCACCGGGCCGAGGACGCGCAGGAGCGCCTGCCGGATCATCTTCGTCTCCTGCCGGGCGTCGAGGGGGGAGGCCCTATTGTGCACGCCCGGACCCGTGTGCGTCCCGCGGGTTCAGGCGGCCGGCACGAGCCGCGGGTTGGCGCTGGACGACGCCGCGGCGGCGAGTTCGGCGGCGCGCAGCTCGACCGCCCGGCGCTCGCGGGCCGGGCCCATCAGCAGGTGACCGGCCGCCACGAGCAGGCTCACGACCAGGCAGCCGAGCCACAGGGTGGCGTTGCCCAGGTGTTGCTGCACGGCGGCTCCGATGATCGGTGCCCCGAACGAGGCCATCGACCACGCGAGCGACGAGGCGCCCTGGTAGCGCCCCCGCATCCAGGACGGGGACAGATCGGCCAACAGTGCCGATTTCGACGGGGCGTCGGCCATCTCGCCGAGCGTCCAGATCACCACGGAGATGGCGTAGAACCAGGCGGCGCCCGCGAACGCGGTCAGCGCGAAGCCCACGCCGACCAGGACGGCGCCGAGCGCCAGGGCGTGGGCGCGCGGCACGTGGCGCAGCAGGCGTGGCACGAACAGCTGGCCGGCCACGATGAGGATGCCGTTGATGGCGATGACCAGCCCGTACGTGCCGGTGCTGAGCCCGTCGCCCGTCATGGCCAGCGGCAGGGTGGAGATGTGCTGCATGAACACGAGCGCGAGCAGCAGGTTGCAGGCGAAGAAGCCGAGGAACACCCGGTCGGCGAAGACGCTGAGCAGGCTGCCGCCGGCGGCGGGCCGCGGGGTGCGCTGCCCGCGCGTACCCCGGTGGGTGTCGCGGACCTTAATCGCCACGACGGTGGCGGCGGCCGCGGTGCTGACCGCGTCCACAATGAAGATCAACAGGTAATCGACATTCGCCAGCGCGCCGGCGGCGATCGCGGAGAAGGCGAAGCCTAAGTTGATCACCCAGTAGTTCAGGGAGAAGGCGCGCAGCCGTTCGTGCGGGCCGACGATGTCGATCATCAGCGCGGACATGGCCGGGCGGCTGCCCTCGGCGGCCATGCCGAGCAGGAACACGGTGACCGCGACGAGCAGGGCGCTGTGCGCGAAGCCGAGCGCCAGCATGAGGGCCGAGCTGGAGTAGAGGAAGGTCAGGTAGGTGGGCTTGCGGCCCCACCGGTCGGCCAGCACGCCGCCTACCAGCGTGCCCAGGGCGCCGCCGGCGCCCCACAGGCCGATCACGAGGCCCGCGAAGGTGGGGGTGAAGCCGCGCTCGTGCGTCAGGTAGACCGACAGCAGGATCAGCACGAACGAGCCGATCCGGTTGATCAGGGTGCCGGTCCAGAGGTACCAGAAGCCGGACGGTAGGCCGCCCGCGGTTTCCACCGCCCATCGCCTGACAGCCCGCATGCCAGTAACCCCCGTGTCTGTGCGTACGCCTTACACACCGTAATCAGCGGGGCGTGGCCGCCCAACCGGTTTACCGCGTGCCCTCGGTCACGTGCGGCCTGCCCAAACGGAGCCGGCGGGCGTGCGGCAGGATATGTGGCATGACTCTGGGTACGTTGGTGCTCCTGCGGCACGGCGAGAGCGAATGGAACGCGAAGAACCTCTTCACCGGGTGGGTCGACGTGGACCTCACCGCACAGGGCGAGGCTGAGGCCCGGCGTGGCGGCGAGCTGCTGCGCGAGCACGGGCTCCTGCCGGATGTCGTGCACACGAGCGTGCTGCGGCGCGCGATCCGTACGTCCCAGCTGGCCCTGGACGCGGCCGACCGGCTCTGGATCCCGGTGCGCCGGTCGTGGCGGCTCAACGAGCGCCACTACGGCGCCCTGCAGGGCAAGAACAAGAAGCAGACCCTTGAGGAGTACGGCGAGGAGCAGTTCATGCTCTGGCGCCGCTCGTACGACACGCCGCCGCCGCCGATCGCGGACGGCGACGAGTTCTCCCAGGCCGACGACCCGCGCTACGCGGCCCTGCCGCCGGAGCTGAAGCCGAGGACGGAGTGCCTCAAGGACGTGCTCGGCCGGGCCCTGCCCTACTGGTACGACGCGATCGTCCCCGACCTGCTGGCCGGTAGGACCGTGCTGGTGGCCGCGCACGGCAACTCGCTGCGCGCGATCGTCAAGCACATCGACGGCATCTCCGACGAGGCGATCGCCGCCCTGAACATCCCGACCGGCATCCCGCTGCGCTACGACCTCGACCCGGTCACGCTGCGCCCGGTCACGGCCGGCGGGCAGTACCTGGACCCTGCCGCCGCCGCGGAGGCGGCCGCCGCGGTGGCCAACCAGGGTCGTTGACGCATGGGAAGGGGGCCCGCCACGGCGGGCTCCCTTCCCATGATCAGTCGCGGACCAGCTGTTCCCCGGTGGCGAAGTAGTAGAGCTGGTAGCCCGCGTTGACCGCGTGGTCGGCGAAGCGCTCGTAGAAGCGGCCCAGCAGCGCGCCGTCGATGGCGGCCTCGACGCCGTGTTGCCACGCCGCGCCGAGCAGGACCACGAACAAGCCCTTGTGCAGCTCGTCGATCACGTCGTCGTCGGTCTCCAGCTCGGCGGCCCGGGCCGCGTCCTGGTGCGCGAGGACCTCGCTGATCTTGCCGGCGAGCGTGTCGGCCGCGTCGGCCATCTTCTTGATCACCTGGGCCAGCTCGGGCGGCACGGCCACCGCCGGGTAGCGGCGCAGGGCGGTGCGGGCCACGTGCTTGGCCAGGTCGCCCATCCGCTCGATGTCCGTGGCGATGTGCAGCGCGGTCACCACATGGCGCAGGTCCGAGGCGACGGGTGCCTGGCGGGCGAGCAGGAGGTACACCTTCTCCTCGACCTCGCGGTAGAGGCTGTTCACCGTCGCGTCGCCGCTGATCACCGCCTCGCCCAGTTCCTTGTCGGCGACGAGCAGCGCCGTGGTGGCGCGGCTCATCAGACCGCGTACCTCGTCGGCCATCGCGACGAGGAGCCGGCTCACCTCGTCGAGCTCGGCCTGGAACTCTTCACGCATGTCACTCCTGACTCGAAGGCAACCACCTGTCGGGTGATCGCCGGCGACGCTACGCCGGCGGGGCGGACTGGACGTGAACAACCGTGAACGGCGGCAAGCCGGTGGATGAACATTCGGCGACCACGGCCCGGTTTGCCCTGATCAGACTCCCCGTACGATTAACCTGGCGCCTACCATCGGCGGCGTGGAGTGGACGACGACCATGGGACGTCGCAGGTCGACGAAGGAGCGAGCGGGGCAGGCCCAGCTCGTGGGCGACGCGCTGGACGCGCTGCAGGTCGGCATCCTCGTTCTCGACGCGACGGACGCCCCCGTGCTGGCCAACCCGGCCGCGTTCGCGCTCGGCCTCGTCCGCGATCCCACCCGCCCGGCCGGCGTACCCACCCAGGTGCACGCCGTGATCCGGACGCTGGCCGGCCAGGTGCGGCGCAGCGGGATCTCCCGCGAGGTCGAACTCGACCTGCCCCGGGCGGGCGCCGCCAACCTCAGCCCGGAACCGCTCGGCGTGCGGGTACGGGTGGTGCCACTGGCCGGCGAGAGCTACGCCCCCGGGCACGTCACCGTGCAGGCCTCGGACGTCACCGAGTCGCGCCGGCTCGCCCGGGTGCGCCGCGACTTCGTGGCCAATGTCAGCCACGAGCTCAAGACGCCGGTCGGGGCGCTGCAGCTGCTCAGCGAGACGCTGCTCGACGCCGTGGACGACCCCGACGCCACCCGCCGCTTCGTCGAGCGCATCCGGCACGAGTCGGACCGCCTCGGCCGGCTCGTCGGTGACCTGCTCGACCTGTCGCGGCTGCAGGGCGCCGAGCCGCTGCCGGCGCTGAACCCGGTCGCGGTGGACCGGATCGTGGCCGAGGTCATCGACCGGTCGCGCACCACCGCGGCCGCCAAGAAGATCACCATCAGGTACGCCGGGACGCGCGGCCAGACGGTGTACGGCTCCGAGCGCCAGCTCGTCACGGCCGTGGCCAACCTGGTGGAGAACGCCATCGCGTACAGCCCCGACGAGACGACCGTGACCATCCGGGTGGGCCGCGTCGGCGACATCATGGAGATCGCGGTCACGGACCAGGGCGTCGGCATCTCCGAGAAGGACCAGGGGCGCATCTTCGAGCGGTTCTACCGGGCCGACCACGCCCGTTCCCGGGAGACCGGGGGAACGGGCCTCGGCCTGGCGATCGTCAAACACATCGCGGTGAACCACGGCGGTCGCGCCGGCGTGGAATCCGCACCCGGCAGGGGATCGACGTTCACCTTCCAGCTGCCGGCCAGACCCCCCGAGGCGGCCCTGCCGCTACCCCCGGGCATTGCTATCGACTTCGACGTCGCGGAGGCGGCGTCGCCGGTGGACAGGAGTCCGGCGTGATCGTGACCAGCGCGACCATCCAGCAACGCATCCAGCAGAGCGCCCCCGCGCCGGCGGTTGGCGCGGTTCGGTCGCACAACCAGCGAACGGGCGCGTCCAGTGCGCGTCGAAGGGAAGGAACCGCAGTGGCACGGGTACTTGTGGTCGAGGACGAGGAGTCGTTCTCGGACGCCCTGTCCTACATGCTGCGCAAGGAGGGCTTCGAGGTCGCGGTCGCGCCGACCGGCGTGGCGGCACTGACGGAGTTCGATCGCAACGGCGCCGACATCGTGCTGCTCGACCTGATGCTGCCCGAGATGTCGGGCACGGAGGTGTGCCGGCAGCTGCGCCAGCGCTCGCACGTACCGATCATCATGGTCACCGCGCGGGACAGCGAGATCGACAAGGTGGTCGGCCTGGAGATCGGCGCGGATGACTACGTCACCAAGCCGTACTCCCCGCGCGAGCTGGTCGCCCGCATCCGTGCTGTGCTGCGTCGCCACACCGGCGAGACCGTGGAGACGGACGACACCGCCCTGCAGGCCGGCCCCGTCCGCATGGACGTCGACCGGCACGTGGTCACGGTGGACGGCGAGCACGTGGCCCTGCCGCTCAAGGAGTTCGAGCTGCTGGAGCTGCTGCTGCGCAATGCCGGCCGGGTGCTCACGCGCGGTCAGCTCATCGACCGGGTCTGGGGCGCCGACTACGTCGGCGACACGAAGACCCTCGACGTGCACGTCAAGCGCCTGCGCTCCAAGATCGAACCGGAGCCGTCCGTGCCGCGCCACATCGTCACGGTCCGTGGCCTGGGCTACAAATTCGAGCCGTAACCGGCGGTCGGCTCCCCGCCGACCCGCTCACCCCGCTCGCCCGAGCGGCCGGGGTTATGGATTCTTTGGCCGGTATAGCGACACATTGAATCCATAATGTCGGGAGGCTGGGCGGTGAGTGTCAGCCGGCCGTGTGGGCGGCCGTTGTGGCCGGGTGTTCCGCGATCAGGCCGCGTTCCTCGCGGGCGCGGCACAGCTCGGCCAGCTTGGCGTAGGCGTCCTTGCCGATGAGGGCGATCAGCTCGGGCTCGTACGAGCGGTACATCGCCTCGCCGCCGACGTGTGCCTCGGGTGCCGAGGTGCACCACCAGTGCAGGTCGTGGCCGCCCTCGCCCCAGCCGCGCCGGTCGAACTCGGCCAGCACGGTGAGCAGGATCTTGCTGCCGTCGGGGCGTTTGGTCCACTCCTGGTCCCGGCGCACCGGCAGCTGCCAGCACACATCCGGCTTGTAGGTCAGCGGGTGGGCGCCGTCGCGCAGCGCCTGCCCGTGCAGGGCGCAGCCGAAGCCGCCCGGGAAGTCGGCGTCGTTGAGGAACACGCACGGGCCGTCCGGCCGGGTGGCGGTGCGCCGGGCCGGCGTCTTGCCGTCGATCGAGTCCAGCTCGGTGTAGTTCTTGAAGCCCCGGCGGTAGTGCTGCCAGGTCTCCGGGGTGAGCCGGCGGGCGGCGGCGCGTACGCGCTTCTCGTCGTCGGCGTCCGTGAAGAACGCGCCGTGCGAGCAGCAGCCCTCGCCGGCCCGCTCGGCCTGGATGCCGTGGCAGCCGCGGCCGAAGATGCAGGTCCACCGGGACAGCAGCCAGGTGAGGTCCGCGCGCACGATGTGCTCGGCGTTGGCCGGGTCGGCGAACTCGATCCACTCGCGCGGGAAGTCGAGCCCCACCTCGTTCGCGCGGGGATCGTCCTCCGCGTCAACGTCCACTGTGACCTGAACGGGCACCACGGGCAGCTCGCGGCGGTGGACGGTGCGCTGACGGCTCATCGCACCACTCTACGCCCGGAAAGTGCCGAAGTGCGCGAAGGCCGGGCGCCCCCGGTAGGGGACACCCGGCCCGTGTGATCGCGACCGGATCAGTCGTTGACCAGCTGCCAGACGCAGAACCGGGTGATCTCCCCGGCGGTGCCGGTGTTCTTGTTCCAGTGGAACGTCATCCAGTACCGGCAGAAGTTGTTGCGGTCGCTGTCGCGGAAGCCGCGGTGACGCCACCAGCCCCAGCCCCAGTCGCCGCCCCGGCCCTGCCAGCCGGTGCTCCACCAGGTGCGGCGCTCGCGCCGCCAGTCGCCCCAGTGGCCGTGGCCGTGGCCATGGCCGCCGCGCCAGCGGTCCCGGTCGTGGTCGCCCCGGCCGTGGCCGTGGCCCCGGTCGCCCCGGTCGCCGCGGTCCCAGCCGCCACGGTCGTGGTCGCTGCGCCCGTGGCCGCCGCGGTCGCCATGGTCGCCGGGCGAGGCGGTCGCCGGCACGGCGCTGAGGCCAACGCCGGCGATGGCCGCCACGGCGACGGTCGCCGCGCGAAGCTTCGCGTTGCGCACTTTGCTACCTCCAGATGGATCTCTTGGGCAGTTCGTAACGGTTTACCCGTTAGAACCCTCAGTGACGGTACGTACCCTTTAACCGGCAACAGTGTGATTTGGTTTCGCATGTGACCCGGGGGTGCGCTGTCGCCACGCCGACGGCGGACATGCCGACGGCCGGCCGTCGGGCCGTGGAGCCCGACGACCGGCCGCTGGTTATCGACGTCGACTAGCAGAAGTCGAAGCAGCCGCCGCCGAAGAAATTGTTGAACCCACCCCAGCCGGCGGCGAAGCCGCCGTAGCTGCCGAAGCCGCCGAACGGGCTGAAGAAGTCGTTGCAGTCGTCGAACCAGGCGTTCCCACCGTAGAAGTGGCGGTGCCCGCCCGCGAAGAAGACCGGGCTGAACCTGTAACCGCCGAAGTGGTGGAACCTGTTGAAGCCACGGTGGCCGAAGCCACCGAACCTGTGTCCGCCGAAGCCGCCATGACCGCCGAAGCCGCCGAAGCGACCGCCGAAGCCGCCGTGACCGCCGAAGCCGCCGTGACCGTGACCGTGACCGTGGCCACGGTCGGCAACGACCGAGGGCGCCGCCTGGGCCGGGCTGGACGTGGCCGCCTGGGCCGGCGCGGCGAGCGCCAGACCAGCGACGACAGCAATCCCGGCCGCCGCGACGCGGACTCGTGCCTTGCTCATCTGATACCTCCTGACAGGAACCAAGGCGCCGGCCCGGCCACATCCGGGGTGGTCGGGGCGTAGTAATGCGCCTTATGTCCGGTTAACACGTTTGCTTGGCGTTTGGTTGCGCACGTTGTTCGGATTCCGTGGGCGTCACGGCGCGTCGCGTGGTACGGCGCGTCGCCCTTCCGGTCCTCAGTGGACGCTTGGCGGAACCGTGAGCTGCGTCGCGGGGTCGGTCGTGCGATCCACGGGCAGATGGGACCGACCGGGCTACCCTGGCTGCGTGACCTTCTCGCCGCCCGTCCTGCTGTCGACCTCGTCCGTGTTCCCCGAGCCGACCTCGGCCGCCTTCGAGATGGCCGCGACGCTCGGGTACGACGGCATCGAGGTCATGGTCTGGACCGACGCGGTCAGCCAGGACGCCGCCGCGCTGCGGATGCTCGCGGAGCACTACGGGCAACCGGTGCGCTCCGTCCACGCGCCGTGCCTGCTCATCACGCAGCGGGTGTGGAGCACCGACCCCTGGGAGCGGCTGCGCCGCTCCGCCGCGCTCGCCACCGAACTCGGCGCGCCCACGGTCGTCGTGCACCCGCCGTTCACCTGGCAGCGGGAGTACGCGCGGGGCTTCGCCGCCGGGCTGGGCAACCTGCGCGAGCAGTACCCCGGCATCGCGTTCGCCGTCGAGAACATGTACCCCGTACGGATGGCCGGGCGGGTCTTCGTGCCGTACGCCCCCGGGTGGAACCCGACCGACGGCGGCTTCGAGGCGTACACGCTGGATCTGTCGCACTGCGCGGCCGCCCGGGTCGACGCGCTGGACATGGCGGACGCCATGGGGGCCGGCCTGGCCCACGTGCACCTTGGCGACGGCAGCGGCGAGGGCCACGACCAGCACCTGGTGCCCGGCCGGGGCGCGCAACCGTGCGGGCGGCTGCTCGCCTCGCTGGCCGAACGCGGGTTCACCGGGTCGGTCGCCGTCGAGGTGGCGACCAGGCGGGCCGCCAACCGCGCCGCCCGGCAGGCCGACCTCGCCGAGGCGCTCGCGTTCGCGCGTACCCATCTGGGTGCGGCGACCGGCGCGGCCCGGTAGCGGACCGCGGCCGGTGACCCGACGCGGCCGTCAGCCCACCGGCACGCGCGCACCCTCGTCGGCGGGCTTGGCGGTCGCGCGCTTGCGGGCGCGATGGGCGGCCACGTGGGAGCGGGTGGCGCAGCGTTCCGAGCAGAATCGCCGGCAGTTGTTCGACGAGGTGTCCAGATAGACGTTGCCGCAGCGCTCGTCGGCGCACACGCCGAACCGGGCGCTGCCGAACTCGCACAGCCATACGGCCAGGCCCCAGGCGGCGCCGACCAGGTATTCGTTCGACACGGAGGAGCCGCGACTGGTCACGTGCATGTGCCAGTCCGCGGCGTCATGCCCCGAGATGCGCGGCTGCACCGGCTGCAGCTCCAGCATCGAGTTGAGCGCGGCCACGGCGTCGGCGTCGCGGCCCGACGAGCCGTACTCGAAGACCTCGCGCAGGCGGCGCTGGCCGCGCCTGAGTGCCGCGAGGTCGCGCTCCGTCGCCTCGTCGGCCTGCCAGCTCTGGCCGCCGAAGAACACCCGTAGGTCGTCGAGCGTCTCGATCCGGGCATTTACGAGATCAACGGCGGTCCGGGCGTACTCGTCGAAGTTCACGCGTCAACGGTAGTGGCGCCGCGCTCGTCGAGCGAGCCGAGCCGCAGCACCGGACGGCCCGGGCGCTCACGCGGCCGGGACCACGGGCGATACGCTCGCCCTATGCTGCGATCTGTGATCTTGGCGGCCGCCCGGTCGGCCCGCGTCGAACGGCTCGTGGAGACCGCTCCGCTCAGTCGGGAGGTGGTGCGTCGGTTCGTGGCCGGCACGGACACGTCCGACGCGCTGCGGGTCACCCGGGAACTCGCCGACGCCGGCCTCGCCGTCACTCTCGACAACCTCGGCGAGGACACCGTCACCCCGGAGCAGGCCCAGGCCACCCGGGAGGAGTACGAGCGCCTGCTCGCCGTCCTGGCCGAGGCGCAACTGACGCCCATGGCCGAGGTCAGCGTCAAGCTCAGCGCCCTCGGCCAGCGCTTCGACGAGAAGCTCGCGTACGACCACGCGCGCGCCATCTGCGTGGCGGCCAGCGCCGCCGGCACCACGGTCACCCTAGACATGGAGGACCACACCACCACGGACTCCACGCTGGAGACCCTCACGCGGCTGCGCGAGGAGTTCCCGGCCACGGGCGCGGTCCTGCAGGCGTACCTGCGCCGCACCGAGGACGACTGCCGCGCGCTGGCCGTGGCGGGATCGCGGGTGCGGCTGTGCAAGGGCGCCTACAAGGAGCCGGAGACGGTCGCCTACCAGTCCCCGCTCGACGTCGACCTCGCGTACGTGCGGTGCATGAACATCCTCATGTCCGGACCCGGATACCCCATGCTGGCCACCCACGACCCGCGGCTCGTGGCCATCGGCGAGGACCGGGCCAAGTGGTTCGAGCGGTCAGCGGACTCGTTCGAGTTCCAGATGCTGTACGGCGTGCGCGACGTCGAACAGCGGCGGCTCGTGGAGCAGGGGTACCTGGTCCGGACATACGTCCCGTACGGGACGGAATGGTACGGGTACATGATGCGCCGCCTCGCCGAGCGGCCCGCCAACGTCGCGCTGTTCCTGCGCGCGCTGACCTCCCGGTCCTAACTCGCCGACGGCGGCCCGCCGGGGACGCCCCGGACGTTGACGCGGGCCGCGACCCGGTCGACCGCCTGCCGGTAGTCGTCCAGGGGCGACATCGCGCTCGCCAGCCGCAGGTGCGGCAGCGCCTCGGCGTGCCGGTTGAGGCGCTCCAACGTCCGCCCCAGCACGTGATGCGCGTAATGATCGGTCGGGTCGCGCTCGACCAGGGCGCGCAGCTCACCTTCCGCGCGACGCAGCTGCGCGGAGGCGAAGTACGCGAGGGCAAGCTGCAGGCGTACGGCAGCGTTGCCCGGCTCGGCCACCAGCAGCGGCTGCAGGATCCGGGCGGCCTCGTGCGGGTCGCCGGCCTCCATGAACAGCTCGGCCCGCCGGTACTCCTCGACGTAGTCCATGACCACCACCCCTTCCCACGGATCGACCAACCTCACCACCGGCGCAAGTATTCCGCCACCACGGCAAGCGGTGATCAAGGAACGCGTGCCCTCGTCCGCGCGACGCGGACCGGTCAGGTGGCGTCCGTGTCGTAGCGCTGGGGCGGGAGGGCGGCGGGGGCCTCGGGCGCGGGTGTGCTGGTGCTCGTCGTGCCCCTGCCGGGGGCCCCGCGCAGGCCGTTCACGCTGCCGTTGACGTCCTCGGTGACCTTCTTCAGGTCGCCGATCGCCTCGTCGATGGGGCGGCGCAGCGCCGCTTCGTCCTCCTCGGTGAGGAGGTGCTTGCGGATGAACGTCTTCGGGTTGAGGTCCTCGACGCGGACGTCCGTGCCCAGCTCACGGGACAGGTCGGAGGTCGCGTTGCGGGCCATGTTGCGCAGCGTGCGGATCATGCGCAGGCCGTCGGCGATCGCCTTGGGGAGACGCTCCGGGCCGAAGATGAACAGCGCCAGCATCAACAGAACGGTGATCTCCCACCAGTTCAGGTTGTCGAACACCGCTCCTCCTCCCGGCGTGACCTGCGGCTGCGACGCAAGCGTACGCAGGGGGACGGCTCCCGCGCGAGGGGCCCTACCGTGATCATTTAGTTGGCGTCCGCCACGAGGGTCACCTGGGTGGATGCCGAGGCACCGTCGCGCCGGTAGGTGACGGAGATCACGGTGCCCGGGTCGTACCGGCGGACCAGGGCGATCAGATCCGTGGGCGTCTGGATCGGGTGATCCCCCAACTTGGTGATCACGTCGCCGGAGCGCAGGCCGGCCTTGGCGGCCGGGCCGCCCTCGTCGACGTCCGCGAGGCGCACGCCGCCGCCGGAGCCCCGGTACGACGTCTGCAGGTTCGCGCCGATGACCGTACGGCGGGCCTTGCCGAAGTCGATGATCTCGCCGGCGATGCGGCTGGCCTGGTTCATCGGGATGGCGAAGGCCAGGCCGATGTTGCCGCTCTCGTCGGAGCTGGACGACAGCGATTTGATCATCGAGTTGATGCCGATCACCCGGCCGTTGACGTCGAACAGGGGCCCGCCCGAGTTGCCGTGGTTGACGGCCGCGTCCGTCTGGATGGCCGCGTAGTAGCGGGTCGTGCCCGCCCCGTCGTTGCCCTCGATGGTGCGGTCGAGCGCGCTCACGATCCCGTACGTCACCGTGCCGGTGAGCGCGAACGGCGAGCCGATGGCGAGCACCGGGTCGCCGACGGCGACGGCGTCGGAGTCGGCGAGTTCCACCGGGTTCAGGTCGGCGCGCTCCACTTTGAGCACCGCCAGGTCGGACTCGGGCTCGCGCCCCACGACGCGGGCCGCCGCCGAACGATCGTCCGAGAACGTCAGCCGGATGCCGTCGCTGCCCGCGTCGCCCAGCACGTGATCGTTCGTGAGCACGTACCCGTCGGAGGAGATGACGAACCCGGAGCCCAGGTTCTCGCCCTGGCCGGCCTCGGCGTGCACGGTGACGACGCTCGGCATCACGCGGTTGATCACCCCGGCCAGCGAGTCCGGCGGCCGCTGCGCGAGCGCGGGCGCCGAGGCCGTGGCGCGGCCCAGCACGGTCTGCGCGGCCGCCCCGGAGCGGCTCGCCGCGACGAACCCGAGCGCGCCGCCGAGCGTGCCCGCGAACAGCGCGCTGACCGCGGCGACAACCACCACCAGGCTCAATCGGGCGCCGCGCGCCGGTGGCGGCGCCGTGGGCGCCTCCGGCGGAGGCGGTACCGGCGACTGCGTCACCAGTCGCGTCGGTGTGCCCGGATCCCGCCAGGGGTCCCGCAGCGCGTCCGACCACCAAGCGGAGCCATGGTTGTCCCCAGTCACCGGCCCACCTCCCGTCCTCCCGGTTCCAGGATGGCACGTGGCGGCACTGTCCTACCCGGACTCCCGTTCTCTAGGCTTCAATGCGCTGGTCGTCCCCTTGTCGCCTCCGGAGGTTCCTCATCACCGCCGTCACCCATGACCCGCCTTCGCCCTCGACGCACGATTTTGTCGAGGCGTACGCGCCGCTGCACCCGGCGGTGCGCGCGGCGATGGCGGCCGCCCGCGAGGTGGGCGTGGTGGCGCTGCCCCCCGGGGCGGGGTCGGCGTTGCGGTTGCTCGCGGCGATCGCGCAGGCGCGCACGGTGGTGGAGATCGGTACGGGTACGGGCGTGAGCGGGTTGTGGCTGCTCGGCGGCATGCGCGCCGACGGCGTCCTCACCACGATCGACGCCGAGCCCGAACACCAGCGGCTGGCGCGGCGCGCGTTCGCGATGGCCGGGTACGCGCCCGGCCGGGCGCGCATCATCACGGGCCGCGCCCTGGACGTGCTGCCGCGGCTGGCCGACGGCTGCTACGACCTGGTGTTCGTCGACAGCGTGGTGGGGGAGTACGCGGCGTGCGTGGTCGCGGCCCGCCGGCTGCTGCGCACGGGCGGGCTGTTGGTGCTCAACCGCGTCTTCGGCGTGAACGGCCGGGTGGCCGATCCGGCCGCCCGCGACCCGGACACGGTCGCGCTCCGCGAGATCGCCCGGCAGGTGCGCGACAGCGAGGAGTGGCTGCCCGCGATCCTGCCGACCGGCGAGGGCCTGCTCTGCGTGGTGAAGCGCTAGAGGGTGCCCAGCCAGCGGGTCAGCACGCGCACGCCCCAGCCGGTCGCCCCCTTGACGAGGTGACCGTCGGTCGTCTCGATCCAGGACGGGCCGGAGATGTCCAGGTGCGCCCAGCGGTCGGCCGCCTCGCCGACGAACTCCCGCAGGTACAGCGCGGCGGCCACGGCCTGCGGCCCGGACGGCATGTTGGTCACGTCGGCGATGTCGCTGGCCAGCCCGGACACGTAGTCGTCGGCCAGCGGCAGCCGCCACATGGCCTCGCCCACGTCGTTGCCGGCCGTCGTCAGCGCGGCGGCCAGGTCGTCGTTGGGCGTGAACAGCGCGGCCGTGCGCCGGCCCAGGGCGACCCACGAGCCGCCGGTGAGGGTGGCGACGTCGATGATCAGATCGGGGTCCAGCTCGGCAACGGCGTAGGCCAGGGCGTCGGCGAGCACCAGCCGGCCCTCGGCGTCCGTGTTCTGGATCTCGGAGGTGAGCCCGCCGTAGTGGCGGATCACGTCGCCGGGACGCATCGCCGACCCGCTGACCGCGTTCTCGGCGAGCGGAGCGAGCGCGGTCACCCGTACGCCCAGCTTGAGCTTGGCCGCCGCGAGCGTCGCGCCGCTGACGGCGGCCGCGCCCCCCATGTCCTTGCGCATGAGTTTCATGCCGTCCAGCGGCTTGATCGAGATGCCGCCGGTGTCATAGGTGATGCCCTTGCCGACGAGCACCACGTGGATTTTCGCGCCGGGCGGTGCGTAGTCGAGGCGCAGCAGCCGGGGCGGTCGCGGGGAGCCGCCGCCGACGGCGAGCAGGCCGCCGAAGCCGAGGTCGGCGAGTTCGCCGTCGCCGATGACGGTGAGGTCCAGGTGCGCGGTGTCCCGGGCGGCCCTGGCGACGGTCTTGATGAACCAGCTCGGCGACTTGTCCAGGCTGGAGGTGTTGGTCAGGTCGCGGGCCAGGACGGTGGCGTCGACCAGGGCGCGGGCCTCGGCCAGCGCGGCGTCCGCGCCGGCGGCACGGGGCAGCACGACCGTGCGCAGGGCGGGCGCGGTGGCCGGGTCGTCCGCGCCGACCCGGAACCGGTAGCTGCCGAGCCAGGCTCCCTCGGCGAAGGCGCGCACCGCCTCGGGATCGGCCGGGAGGGCCGCGGCGAGCTTCGGCTCCCGGCGGGCCGCTCGGGCGGCGGCGGCACCGGCGGCGCGCCACTGGGCCGCGCCGGGCTCGTCGCCCACGCCCACGAGCAGCAGGCGGCGCGGCGTACGGCCCGGGCGGGCGAGGCTGTGGGTGACGCCGGGGCGTCCGGTGTGTTCCGCGTCGGCCAGGAACGCCGTGATCTCGTCGCGTAGCGGCTCCGGCAGCGTGAGCCCGGTGTCCAGCGGCGCGGCCGCGTCACCGACGCGGGTGACCGGCAGGGCGAGCACGTCAGCTGAGAGGTCCGCGGGGCCTAGCCTGATGGCGAGCACGGTGCACTCCTGCGGTTCGTAGAGACGGATGATCGCCGCCGGGTACGAGCCGAGGGATGCGCCGAGCTCGTACCCGGAAGGCGATCAAATCCAAATGACCGGTTTCCGCCGGTGTCAGCCGACAGCGGACTTCAGCGCCTCGCCGAGCGCGGTCGCCTCGTCCGGCGTCATCTCGACGACCAGCCGGCCGCCACCTTCCAACGGCACGCGCATGACGATGCCACGGCCTTCTTTGGTGACCTCCAGCGGCCCGTCGCCGGTCCGCGGCTTCATCGCCGCCATGTTGTCTCCCCTCAGAATCTTCGCGTCGTGGCCCATATAGGCGCAGACTTCGCTCGCATCCGGCGGGGGAGCCGGGTGGGGCGAGGTCGACGACGGAGGTTTCCCGTCAGCGAGCGGCGTTGAGCCGTTGCCGCGTCGCGCCAACCAACGATTTTTCCTGATAGTGGCCCCAGACCCCAAACCGGGGCGCCCACTATGTGACGCCTGTTGTCAATTGTTACACGCCAGTGTCACAATGGGCTGGCTATGCAGGCGCGCTCAGCACTGTTCGACGTCTTCGGCGATTATCTCCGGCAACGAGGTGGGCGCGCACCGGTAGCGGCTCTGGTCCGCTTGCTGGCGCCGCTCGGCATCTCCGCGCCCGCCGTGCGAACAGCTATCTCGCGCATGGTCCGCCAGGGCTGGCTGGAGCCCGGGCGGCTCGCCAGCGGCCCCGGCTACCAACTCACCGGGCGCGCCGTGCGTCGCCTCGACGACACCGCCGCCCGCGTCTACCGGGACGGTCCGCTGTCCTGGGACGGCCGCTTCGATCTCCTCGTGATCGACATGCCGGCTGACCGTACCGAGCGCCACCGCGTGTCGTCGACCCTCGGCTTCCTCGGCTACGGCAGCCTCGACGGCGGCGTCTGGGTGGCCCCACGACCGTCCGCCGAGGTGCCGTCCGCCCTGGCCGGCCTGGCGTTCGAACGGTTCACGGCCACGCGCGAGGGCGGCACCGCCGGTGCCCTGGACCTCGTCCGCCGGGCCTGGGACCTCAGGAAGATCGGCGAGGAGTACGGTCGGTTCGTTCGTGATCTCCGACCGACTGTCCTGGCGGTCACCAGCCGGAGCGCGGACGTCCAGGCGTACGCGGCCCGCGTGCGGCTGGTGCACGCCTGGCGGACGTTCCTGTTCACCGATCCGGGCCTGCCCGCGGTCCTGCTGCCCGCGCGCTGGCCGGGCACGGCGGCGGCCGCCTTCTTCGACCGCCACCAGGCCCGCCTGCGGCCGGCGGCCGACCGCTTCGTCGACCAGTGCCTTGATCCGCAGACTTGGAAGGACCGGTGAGTACTCCCGTGACCGACAGCCCGCTGCTCGTCTCCACCGCCGACGGGGTCACGACGTTGACCATGAACCGTCCCGACTCGCTCAACTCCCTCAACGTCGCCTTGAAGGAGGCGCTGCTGGAGGCCGTGCGGGCGGCGGCGGCCGACCCGCAGTGCCGGGCCGTCGTGCTCGCCGGCAGCGGCCGGGCCTTCTGCGTGGGCCAGGACCTGCGCGAACACGTCGAGGTCCTGACCGGGGGCTCGGACAGCCCGCTCGACACCGTCAGCCAGCACTACAACCCGCTCGCCGAGGCGCTGGCCACGCTCCCCAAGCCGGTCGTGGCGGCCGTGCGTGGCTCGGCGGCCGGTGCTGGCGCGTCGCTCGCCCTGCTGGCCGACTTCCGGGTCGGCGGGCCGTCCACGTCGCTGCTCATGGCGTTCGCCGGGGTGGGGCTGGCCGGGGACACGGGCGTCTCGTGGTCGTTGCCACGGATCGTGGGCACGGCGAAGGCGACCGAGCTGCTGTTCCTCGCGGAGCCGGTGGCGGCCGACGAGGCGCTGCGGCTGGGCCTGCTGACCCGCGTCGTGGACGCCGACGACGAGGTGCTGGACGCCGCCCACGCGCTCGCGCGCCGGCTCGCGGCCGGTCCGACCGTGGCGTACGGGGCGATCAAGCTGGAGCTGCTCGTGGGCGCGTCCGGGACGCTCGCCGAGGCGCTCGCGGGCGAGGCCGAGGCGCAGCGGCAGTGCGGCCTCACCACCGACCACGTCGATGCCGTCACCGCGTTCGTCGCGAAGCGCCCACGGGTGTTCCAGGGGCGCTGAGCGGCGGTTTCCAGGTTTGTCGGGGAGGTGCTGTAGAACAGTCCGCGTCACGGATCGCCGATTGCCGGGAGGTCGAAGGGCGTGGATAGCTCCACAGAGGAGCGTCGCAGCACGGCGCGGGTGGTGTCGCCGGTGCGGCCCCGCAAGCTGGCCAAGGTGCCGTTCGTCGAGATGGCCGAGGGGCGGTTGCAGGGCGTCGTGTCCAGCGGCTCCGACATCGACCGGGTCTACGTGTCGTCGGTCACGGTGGCCCCACACGGGCTCAGTTGCAGCACGAACAACAACCGTCCCTGCGGCGGGTTGCGCGACGCCTACCCGTGCAAGCACATCACCGCGTTGGTCGCCGAGGCCGACCTGCAGTACGGCACCGAGCAGGTGGCGCGCTTCCTGCGCCTCGACATGACCCAGGTCAGCATGGGCACCGCGCTCACCTTCCTGATCAAGGGCCACCATCAGCCGACCCCGGCCGCCACCGTGTTCAGCAGCTTCCTGCACCACCTCGCCTACCTGGAGCTGCCGCAGACGACCGCGCCCCTGCCGGAGCTGCACTGGTTCCCGGCCACCGGGGCGGTGCGCTGATGCTGGCGACGAACCTCACCGCGCTGACGGGCGCGGACATTCCCGGCGTGGCCGACGCCGACGACCTCGTGGCCGGCCTCGACACCGCCCTCGCCCACGGCCTGGGCCGGGTCGACGACGAGCGCGCGGCGGCGCTGGCCGCGTTCGCTGGAGCGTTCGCCGGCTCGCCGCTGGGCGACCCGCTCACCGAGGCGGTCGGCAAGGTGGTCGCCGGCTCGGTCGGCGACGAGCACCTCGCGGCCCTGGCCGGCGGTCGGGCCGCGCTGCTGGGCGCCGCGCACGACGCGCTGCGGGGTCACCTCGACGCGGCGCTCGGCCGCACCCGCCAGGCGTGGCAGCCGCCCGCGGGCGCGTCCGCCGCGCCGGGCGGCCTGGACAACCTGCTCGCCGGCACCCGCTCCTGGCTGCGCGAGCTGGTCATCACCGGGTGGCGCGGCGTCGACCACGACATCGTCTCCACCGCCGGCCAGGTGATCTCGGCGCTGCTGGCCGTGCCGGCCGCGCGCCGGCTCGCGGTGCTGCTCGACGGTCTGGCGGCCGAGCTGCGGGTGGCCAGCCCGGTCTCGACGATGCCCCATGTGCCGCTGCGCCGCTGGGGCGACCTGTGGTCGCGCGCGACGCTGCTCGCCCACGACGCCGGCTGGGCCGCCACGCCCGACCCGGTCGCCACGGTGTCCGGGCGGCTGCTCGTGCTCGGCGTCGACGTGCACGAGCACAGCACGGCCGTGCAGGCGCAGGTCCACGGCGTCCTCGAGGTCGCCGGCACCGAGCCCCGGCTCGTGCGCGCCAGCGTCGGGGCCACGAAGACCGACACGATCGTCGGCCCGGCCGTGTGGCGGCTGTTCGGCGACGCGCCCGTGCTGAAGGCCGCGCTCGCCGACCGGCGCGTCCTCGAACTCACCGACGTGCCGCTGCTGGCCAGCGGCGACCTGCTGTGGCGCGACGGGCAGGCACGCGCGGGCGAGCCGGCTGACCCGTTCGCGACCGCCCGGGTGCTGCTCGCCGGCGCGGTCGCCCCGGCCGTGCCGCCGCTGGACCGCCACCCGGTCGCGCTCGCGGAGCCCGTGCTCCTGGAGGGCTACCGCGCCGAGGCGACGGAGGCCGGCGGCCTCGCGTTCGACCTGGGCGGCGCGCGGGTGGCCGTGGCGGTCGACCGGCTGCCCTCCTGCGGACCGCTCACCGCCGACCTGGTGGCCGCCTCGTCGGCGTGCCTGGGCCTGCTGCGCTGGGACGCCGGGGCGTGGTCGCTGCAGCCGCTCGCGGTGCAGGCGATCGTGAAGAAGAAGCCGGTCGGCGCGCACAACGGTGACTGGGCGGAGGGCGTCACGGACGCCAAGGCGGCGAAGGCGTACGCGGCCGCGGGCGACTCGTTCTCCGTGCTGCGCGAGCGCGCCGGAAGGTTGCTGCGCACATGAGCGAGGAGCTGACAACCGCCGAGGCCAACCGGCGGCAGGTGCTCTACTGGCGGCTGCTCGCGCGGCTGTTCGACCCGGAGGAGCAGGCGGCGCTGGAGAGCGCCAGCGTGGCGATCGTCGACGACCTGGGCCTGCCGGCCGCCCTGCTCGACCCGCAGGTCTCGATCGACACGATCGTGCAACGGTTCCCGGAGGTGGGCGACGACCTGCGCAACCTGATGGTGCCCGACCCGGACGCCGCCCCCGCGGGCGGCGAGGTGCGCCGCGCGGCGCTCGTGTCCAAGGTCCTGCTCAACGTGTTCGCGACCGGCTCGGGGAACGTGAGTGCCACGCAGCTGGCCCGCTGGCAGTCCGACGCGGGCTGGTTCGAGTGCGCTCTCGGCAGGCAGCCGGGCGAGCTGCGCGGCCGGCCGAGCGCGGAGGGCCTCGGCGGCGTGCTCGCCGGCCTCGAGGGCGACCTGGTGCGCCGCATGCACCTGCGCGAGGTGCTGGCCGACCCGAAGCTGGCCGCCCAGCTGACGCCGAGCATGTCGCTCATCGAACAGCTGCTGCGCGACAAGCACAACCTGTCCGGGGTGGCGCTGGCCAACGCCAAGGCGCTCATCCGCCGGTTCGTGGACGAGGTCGCCGAGGTGCTGCGCACCCAGGTGGCGCAGACGTCGGCCGGCACGATCGACCGGTCGGTGCCGCCGAAGCGGGTGTTCCGCAACCTCGACCTTGAGCGCACCATCTGGAAAAACCTGACCAACTGGAGCCCGGAGGACGAGCGGCTCTACGTCGACAAGCTGTTCTACCGGCGCACCGCGAAGCGGTTCACCCCGGCGCGGCTCATCGTCGTGGTCGACCAGTCCGGCTCGATGGTCGACGCCATGGTCAACTGTACGATCCTGGCGTCCATCTTCGCGGGACTGCCCAAAGTGGACGTGCACCTGGTCGCGTACGACACCCGGGCGCTGGACCTGACGCCGTGGGTGCACGACCCGTTTGAGGTGCTGCTGCGCACCCAGCTGGGCGGCGGTACGGACGGCACGGTCGCGCTGGAGCTGGCCCGGCCGAAGATCAGCGACCCGCACAACTCCGTGGTCGTCTGGATCTCCGACTTCTACGAGTACCGGGAGCAGGCCGTCTTCGACGGGCTGCAGGCCATGCACCGATCCGGGGTCAAGGTGATCCCGGTCGGCTCGGTGAGCAGCGGCGGCCAGCAGAGCGTCAACCCCTGGTTCCGCCAGCGCTTCAAGGACATGGGCCGGCCGGTCCTGTCCGGACACATCAAGAAGCTCGTCGTCGAACTCAAGAACTTCCTCGCCTAGGAGACCCCTGCCATGACCAACGAAATGCTGCGCGCCCCCGCCGAGGTCAAGTACGCCGAGGAGCTCGACTGGCTGGAGTCCGTCGACGACGGCCCGAAGCCGTTCTCGTGGCGGCTGAGCCCGAAGATGGTGCGGCTGTTCATCCTCGGTTCCGAGCGCTCGGACGGCCTCGACCGCGAGGTGTCGCAGAAGTGGTTCGGCGACCGCAGCTTCGTCGAGCGCAGCATCGTGACGCTCGCATCCGACCGCGGCCTGCTGCTCATCGGCGACCCCGGCACCGGCAAGAGCTGGCTCGCCGAGCTGCTCGCCGCGGCGATCAGCCGCAACTCCACGCTCGTCGTGCAGGGCACGGCCGGCACCACCGAGGACCACATCAAGTACTCGTGGAACGTGTCGATGGTCATCGCGAAGGGCCAGTCCCGCGAGTCGATGATCCCGTCGCCCATCATGACGGCGATGGAGCGCGGGGTGATCGGCCGCTTCGAGGAGCTGACCCGCTCGACCAGCGACGTGCAGGACGCGTTGATCTCGATCCTGTCGGAGAAGTACGTCTCGATCCCGGAGCTGGACGACGACAACATCGTCTTCGCCAAGCCCGGCTTCTCCATCATCGCCACGGCCAACAGCCGCGACCGGGGCGTCAACGACCTCTCCTCGGCGCTCAAGCGACGGTTCAACTTCGTGCGCATCCCGGTGGTGAGCAACAAGCGCAGCGAGGCGGAGATCGTCCGCTTCCGCACGGTCGAGCTGCTGCGCCGCCACCAGATCGAGCTGGAGGTGCCGCCCACGCTGCTCGACATCCTGCTGCAGAGCTTCGCCGACCTGCGCGCCGCGGCCGCGTCGGCGACCAGCGACGACGAGAAGCTGGAGTCGGCGCTGTCCACGGCCGAGCAGATCGGCGTGCTGGAGGACGCGATCCTGCACAGCAACTTCTTCGGCGACCGCACCCTGCGCGCGGGCACCCTGGCCAGCTCGCTGGTCGGGTCGCTCGCCCGGCGCAGCCCGGAGGACCTGGCGATCCTCAACAAGTACCTGCACGGCGTCGTCGAGCCCCGCAGCAAGGCCGACGGCGGCGACTGGCCCGAGTTCCTCGACGGCGGCCGCCAGGCCATCGCGACCCTGTCATGACGGCCGGTCCGTTTGGCGAGCTGCGTACGCAGCTGGTCGGCGCGGCGGAGGAGTTCGTCGGCCCGGACGCCCTCGGCGGGATCCTCGCCGGGATCGTCGACGACGTCGACCGGGCGCTGGCCGAGCGGTTGGAGATCTTCCCGGTCTGCCACCACTCGCCGGCGTCCGCGCTGGCCATGGTGCGCCGCCTGCGCGAGAAGCAGCCGAAGGTCATCTACCTGGAACTGTGCGAGGACCTCGCGCCGCTGCTGACCGAGCTGCGCAACTGCCGGCTGCCGGTGGCGCTGCAGGCCTTCGCCGCCGAGTTGGACGGCTTCCCCAAGGACTGGGGCCCGCTGTCCGTGGTCGCGCCGATCACCGAGTCCTCGGCGGAATACCAGGCCATCGCGTACGCCCTGGAGACGCCGGGCGTCGAGCTGGTGCTCGTCGACCGGTCCACCGACCACGTCTTCCAGTGGCAGCCCCGCGAGGAGGCCGCGCCGGCCGGGGAGCACACCGAGGACGGCGACCTGCACGGCGACGCGGTCGGCATCGAGATCGGCGACCTGCGGCCCCGCTTCGCCGAACTGGAGGAGCACCTGCTGCACCACGGCCGGGTGCGCCACTGGTCGGAATGGTGGGACCAGTACGTCGAACGGCCGCTCGCCGCCGCCGACTACGACACGTACCGGCAGGTCATGGTCCTGATCGGCAGCCTGTTCCGGCGGCTCGCGCCGGGCGACGCCCGCCGCGTCACGGTCGACGAGGACCGCGAGCGCTACATGTGGACGCGCATGCGCGAGCACCTCGCGGCCACCGGTGCCGACCCGGCCGACTGCCTGTACGTGTGCGGCGCGTTCCACGCGGCGAGCCGGGTCGAGGAGTTCGGCGTCGACGGGACGGGCGACTTCGTCATCACGGAGCGCACGGCCACGAAGTGGCTCTACGGGCTGATCCCGTCGAGCCACTCGGCGATCGAGGCGCAGTTCGGCCTCGCGCCCGGCTCGGTGTCGATCGCCTCGACCAGTTGGCAGAAGGCCGTGAGCGCCACGCGGTTGGCGACGTTCCAGCTCGCCGGCCAGAAGGGCAGCCGCAAGAAGGCCGCCAAGGCGAAGGCACCCGCCCCGGCAGCCGCGCCGGCACCGGTCGCCGACAAGCTGTCCGGCTACCTGGCCACGCCGCCGGAGCCGCTCGGACTCGACGAGGAGGAGCTGCTCGGCTGGTCCGTCGAGATCGTCCGGCTGGCCCGCCGCAACGGGTACCTGTCGAGCACGGCCGACGCGATCGCCATCTTCGAGACGTCGATCCTGCTGGCCGGCATGCGCAACCGGGCGCGACCCACCCCGTACGACTTCGCGGACGCGGCCGTCACGTGCATCGAGAAGGACGTGGTGCCCGGCCGGCGCGACGTGCGGCGGCTGTGCGAGATCCTGCTCGGCGGCGACCGGGTCGGGCAGGTGGGCTACGAGGCGCTGCCGCCGCTGGCCCGCGACGTCTACGACCGGCTCGCGCCGCTCGACTTCGACCTGGAGCAGCGCACCATCCACCGGGCGCTCATGGACCTGGCCGCCCGGCCCGAGCTGGAGCCGGTGTCGCACCTGTTGTGGATGCTGCGCTACCTGCTGCCCGAGGGGGCGGTGCGGCCCATCATGGGCTCGCGCCGGCTCGGCGAGAAGTCCATCCAGGAGAGTTGGGACCTGGCGATCGGCCGCAACCAGCGGGCGATCATCGAGCTGGGCTACGAGGGCGTCACGGTCGAGCAGGTCGTGGAGCACCGGCTGCGGCGCAGCGTGTGGGGCCCGCAGGCCACGGCCGCGAAGGCGCTGGCCGCGGTCGAGGACTCGATCGTCTTCCTGGGCAGCCGGCGGTTCACCGACGAACTGGGCGCGCGGGCGGTCGAGCTGCTCGCCGCCGAGCGTACGGTCGACGACGCGCCCGAGGTGCTGCGCCGGGCCCGCCGGCTGCTGGCCCACTACCGGGCCACGGAACCGGAGCTGCCGGCGTGGTGCCAGGACTTCGTGACGGGCGGGTACGCGCACTACTGCACCCTGCTGCCGACCGCCTTCGTCGACGACGAGTCCGGCGTGCGCCAGGTGGCGGCCATGCTGGGCTTCCTGTTCGGCATGGAGAGCCTGGCGATCTCGCTGGGCTGCGACCGTACCCAGCTGGAACTGGCCGTGGCCCAGTCGCACCCGGAGGCGCCGGCGAAGGTGGCGCTGCTGTGGGCGGCGCGCACGCAGCTCGGCCTGCTCACCGTGACCGACCTGCGCTCGCGCTGCGACGAGCTGCTCGCCAACCCGCTCGTGGTGCCGTCCTTCCCGCAGTACCTGAGCGGGTTCGTGCAGGCGTTGGAGCCGGTGCCGAAGCTGGCGCCGTTCGTCGTCGAGGTGATCTCCAACGCGTTCGCCCGGCTGCCCGACCCGGTGCTGCTGCCGTGGCTGCCGACGCTCATCACGACGCTCAAGGAGCACGCCGCCGAGTACGTTCCGCTGCTCATCCGCGAGGCGGGACGCACGTTCCCAGCGACGCTGCCGGCCGTGGACGCCTTCGTGCCGCCCTGGTTGGCCCGGCACCCGGCGCAGGTGACGGCCGCGGCCACCGGGAGCCCGGGAGCCGGGAGCGCCGCCGCCGGTGGTGCCGACCGCCCGGCGGGCGAACTCCTGCGCGCCCAGCCGGCCACCACCGACGCGATCGCGGCCCTGTTCGGTCTCCCCGCCGAGTGGCGGGAGCCGGCCGGGACCGGCGCGCCATCGAACCCCGCGGCGCGGGCCCTGCTGACAACCCACCCGGCAACGATTGAGGCGGTGGCCGCCCTGCTGGGTGCGTAACCAGATCGCTCACCACGCTGCGCGAGCGCCGCCCTCCTGCCGTGCCTGCCAGATCTTGGTACGAAAGGCCGCCTATAGGCGGCCTTTCGTACCAAGATCCATCGATACCTATGCTAAGTCGCCCCGTAACCGGCGACTGGCGCTCGCACGATCACTGGAAGTGAGGCGCAGCCTCACCGAGCCGTGCGGGAAGCGGTCGCGACCTGGTCAGTCGTCCTCTTCGGGGTCCAGGTTGGTTGGCTCGTCCAGGACGTAGGCGCGCATGTCCAGCTCGTCCCGGGCCGGGGAGACGAACGCGGGTAGCTCCTCGGGGCCGAGCTGGTGCACGTACTCCCAGAAGGCCTTGACGGCCTCGCCGCGCGAGCGCGCCTCGACGGGGATGGCCAGACTCACCAACCACTCGTCACCCGGCAGCGGGCGGCGGTCGCTCATCGGCCGGCGGGGGTCAGGCCGAGCGAACGCCCGGCGAGGCTCTCGCGGCGCACCGCGAGCCGGTCGGCCACGGCGGCCAGGGCCTGGGCTGCCGCCGACTCCGGCGAAGCGAGCACGATCGGGGTGCCGGCGTCGCCGCCCTCGCGGACGCGGGTGTCCAGCGGGATCTGGCCCAGCAGCGGCACGTCCGCGCCGACCAGCCGGCTCAGCGACCCGGCCACGACCGCGCCGCCGCCGGAGCCGAACACCTCCATCCGCTCCCCGGTCGGCAGCTCCAGCCACGACATGTTCTCGACGACGCCGACCAGCCGCTGGTGGGTCTGCAGGGCGATGGCGCCGGCCCGCTCGGCGACCTCGGCGGCCGCGGCCTGCGGGGTGGTCACCACGAGGATCTCCGCGCCGGGCAGCAGCTGCGCGAGAGAGATCGCCACGTCGCCGGTGCCCGGCGGCAGGTCGAGCAGGAGGACGTCAAGATCGCCCCAGTAGACGTCGGCGAGGAACTGCTGCAGTGCCCGGTGCAGCATCGGCCCGCGCCAGACGACCGCGGCGTTGCCCTTGGTGAACATGCCGATCGAGATGACCTTCACGCCGTGCGCCTGCGGCGGCATGATCATGTCCTCGACCTGGGTGGGGCGGTCGTCCGTGCCGAGCATCCGGGGCACCGAGTGGCCGTAGATGTCCGCGTCGACCACGCCGACGGACAGTCCCCGGGCGGCCAGCGCGGCGGCCAGGTTCACGGTCACACTGGACTTGCCGACCCCGCCCTTGCCGCTGGCCACCGCGTAGACCCGGGTACGCGAGCCCGGCTGGGCGAACGGGATGACCGGTTCGGCCGCCTGCGGCCCGCGCAGCGACGACTGCAGCTCCTGGCGCTGCTGCGGCGTCATGACGCCGAACTCCACCGTGACGCTGGTCACCCCGGGCACCGCGCGCGCGGCCGCCGTCACGTCGTCGCGCAGCTTGTCCTTGAGCGGGCAGGCGGCGACCGTGAGCAGCACCTCGACATGGACCGCGCCGCCCGGCCCGATGCGCACGTCCTTGACCATGCCGAGATCGGTGATCGGCCGGCGGATCTCGGGGTCGTTGACGGTGGCGAGGGCGGCGCGGATGGCGTCAGTGCTCGGGTCAGGCATGGCACCCATGCTAGTTGCGGTCAGGCGGGCGGACTTTTCGCCCTTGTTCGGCCCCCACGTCCGCCCGGTCGGTGCGACCATCGAATCAGGAGTCGCGCGTCTTGCCCCTTGAGGCGCGCGGCTCCTCGTCCTCGTCCGGATCCTCCGTGGCGTCGGGGTCATCGTCGAAGGCCAGCGCGTCCGCCCGGCGGGCCTCCTTACGCAGTTGGCGCTGTTGTTCCTTGCGGGCGACCTTGAGCCGCCGGTGCGCCGACTCGTCGAGCTCCTCGGCGAGGCGGGCCAGTTCGGAGCGGAGGAAGTCACGCGTGGCCACCTCGCCCAGCGCGATGCGCAGCGCGGCGATCTCCCGTGCCAGGTACTCGGTGTCCGCCTTCTGCATGGCCGCGCGACGGCGGTCCTCCTCGGCGGCCAGCCGGTCGCGGTCGGCCTGCCGGTTCTGCGCGAGCAGGATGAGCGGTGCCGCGTACGACGCCTGGAGCGACAAGATCAAGGTCAGGAACGTGAACGTGTACGGGTCGAAGCGCCATCCCGAGGGCGCGAGCGTGTTCCACCCGATCCACATGATGATCACTACGGTCATGTAGACGAGGAACTTCGCCGTCCCCATGAACCGGGCGATCCCCTCCGACCAGCGCCCGAACGCCTCCGGATCGAAGCGGGGCAGCTTCGGTCCCCGCCGCAGGCGCGGCTGGTCGAGGCGCGTCTCCCGCTGGGTGGTGGGCCGGCTCTCGCGTGGCTCCCGCCACGGGATCACCTGGTCGGCGCGACGGGCGCCACGCCGCCCTTCCCGCCGGCCGTCGGCGTCCCCCCGCGCGTCAGTCACGGCCGGCCTGCTGGTCGCGGTCGCGCCAGTCGCGCGGCAGGAGCTGGTCGAGCACGTCGTCGACGGTCACGGCGCCGACCAGCCGGTCGTCGGCCACGACGGGCATGGCCACCAGGTTGTACGTGGCCATCCGCCGGGTGATCTCGTTGAGCCGGGTGCCGGTCGCGAGCGGGTCGACGCCGTTGTCGACGATGCCGCCCAGCATCGCGGCGGGCGGCTCGCGCAGCAGCCGCTGGAAGTGCACCACCCCCAGGTAGCGCCCGGTCGGCGTGGCCATCGGCGCCCGCGCCACATAGACCATGGCGGCCAGGGCGGGGGAGAGCTGGGGCTCGCGTACCCGGGCCAGCGCCTCCGCGACCGTGGCGTCCGGGGTGAGCACGACCGGCTCCGAGTTCATGATCGAACCGGCGGTGCCGGGGACGTAGTCGAGCAGCGCCCGAACCGGCGCGGACTCGTCCGGCTCCATCAGGTCGAGCAGCGCCTCCTGATCCGGCTTGGGCAGCTCGGCCAGCAGGTCGGCGGCGTCGTCCGGGTCCATCTCCTCCAGCACGTCGGCCGCCCGTTCGGGGCTCAGCGCCCCGATGATCTCCACCTGGTCATGCTCGGGCAGCTCCTCCAGCACGTCGGCCAGGCGCTCGTCGTCGAGGGCGGTGGCCACCTCGACGCGCCGCTCGTCGGAGAGGTCCTGCAGCACGTTCGCCATGTCGGCCGGACGCATGTTGTCGAGCACGGCCAGCAGCGACGCCGTGCCCTGCGACTCGGCCTCACCCACCAGGCCGGCGACCTCCGCCCACTCCAACTGGTGGAGGTGCCCCCGGCGGGACAACCGCCCGGTGTACTCCCGCACGGCGACCCGGGTCAGCACCCAGTCGCCGAGGCGGCCGGTGGTCTCCATGGCGACGTCCACGACGGTGGCGCTGGCGCCCGTACCGGTGATGGTGACCCTGCGGTCGAGCAGGTCCTCCAGGATGAGCAGCTCGCCGGGGCGCTTCTCGAACCGGCGCAGGTTCAGCGTCCCCGTGCTGAGCACGACGGACTCGGCGTCCACCGAGGTGATCCGGCCGATCGGCAGGAAGATGCGTCGCCGCAGGGGCATCTCGGCGACCAGACCGACGACGCGCGGCGGCAGCCCGCCGTCGCGGACGCGCGCCACGGCGTCGCGGACCCGCCCCACCTGGTCTCCGTTAGGGTCGAAGACGGCGAGGCCGGCGAGCCGGGCGACGTAGACCCTGGTCGCCGTCGTCACGCCACCAGACTAGAGGGCCGCGTAGGAGTGGGTATGACCAAGCTGACGTACGAGATCGTCGACGTCTTCACCGACCGGCCCTTCACCGGAAACCCGCTGGCTGTGGTGTTGGGCGCGGAAGGCCTGGCGGCCGCGCAGCTTCAGGCCCTCGCGCGGGAGTTCCACCTGTCGGAAACCGCGTTCGTGCTACCGCCCTCGGACGGCGGCACCTACCGTGTGCGGATCTTCACACCGGAGCTGGAACTGCCCTTCGCCGGGCACCCGTCCGTGGGCACGGCGGTCACGCTCGTGCGGCGTGGGTGGGCGGGCCTCGACCCCGCGTCGGGCGCCGAGGTGGTCCAGGAGTGCGGCGCGGGACTGCTCCCCATTCAGGTGTACGCCGATGGGCGCGCGACCCTCACGGGCGGCACGCCGACCCTCGGCCCGGAGCTGGACCCCGGCCCGCTGTTGGAGATCGTCGGGCTGACCGCCGACGACCTGGCCGGCCCGCCGCCGCGCGCCGCCGGGTGCGGCCTGGAGTGGCCCTTCCTGTCCGTACGCCCGGACGCCGTCGCCCGCGCGAGCCTCAACAGCGACGCCGCCCGCCGGCACGGGGTGACCGACCTGGTGGTGTTCGCCTGGGACGCCGCACGGCACGTCTCGCACGCGCGCGCCTTCGTGCCCGGCTCCGGCGTCCCCGAGGACCCGGCCACGGGCTCGGCCGCGCTCGGCTTCGGCATCTACGCGGTCGCGTCCGGCCTGCTGACCGGCGAGGGCCGCTCGTCGTACACGGTGCGCCAGGGCGCGGAGCTGCACCGCCCGTCCACACTGGAGTGCACCGTCACCGCCGATTCCGGCAAGCCCCTTGGCGCGACCGTCACCGGCGGCGTGGTCCCGATCGCCACCGGCGAGATCGCCGTCCCACCCTTCGTCGGCTGACCCCCAGGGGCAGCCTGCCCCTGCTCCCACTGCACGGGTCCTCACACAACGACGCTGGTCGAGTGACCACGCCGCCCCGGCCGCCAGGGTGCGTGTCTTGGTGGTCGCCCGCGTTCCCGACCGCGCCAATGTGCGCACTTTGGCGGGCCCTGGCGTTCCCGAGCGCGCCAATGTGCGTACTTTGGTGGTCACCGGCGGCCCCGAGCCCGCCAAGGTGCGCACTGTGGCGGTCACCCGGCCCCGAGCGCGCCAATGTGCGTACTTTGGCGGTTGCCCGCGTCTCCGAGCGCGCCAAGGTGCGTACTTTGGCGGTCACGCGCGCCCCGAGCCCGCCAAGTGCGCACTCTGGCGGTCACGCGCGGCCCCGAGCGCGCCAAGGTGCGTACTTTGGCGGTCACGCGCGGCTCCGAGACCGCCAAGGTGCGCACCTTGGCGGAGCAAGGGGAGGGTCGCGTCGCCGCGCGGTGGGCGCGCTGGTGGTGTTAGGCGCGGCGGTTGCGGACGCGGTGGAGGCGGAACGGGCGGCGGACGCGGTGGACCGCCGGGGTCTGGGGTACCTCGGCGGCCAGGGAGCCGTCCGGCAGGGTGGGGCCGGCCTCGGTCGGGTCGCCGTCCGGGGTGAGGCGGCAGACCAGCACCTCCGGGTCGGCCCAGCGGCGGGCCAGTTCCTCGCCGCCGGGGCCGTTGAGGCGCTTGCCGGCCAGTTGGGGGACCACCGTGGCCCAGGCCTCGTCGCCGGGGCGCAGGCGGTGCACCTGGGCGGGCCAGGTGACGACCCGGCCGCCGTGGTCGCCGCGCGCCGTGACGGACGCGCGGGAGGCGGTCGCCAGGCCGGGCAGCGGCTGCTCGCCGGCGCCGCCGCCGACGATGTGCAGCGCGTCGTCGAGCCAGGCGCACCAGACCGGGTAGGTCCGGTGGTCGCCGACGGTCAGCCAGGCGACCGCGGCCTTCTTCATGGACTCCTCGACCAGCGGGTGCACCCTATGAGGATGCCCGGTGGGAGGCGACCATGTCCACGTAGAAGGTCGGTTCGAGGTCAGGTTCGTGCAGGTTGAGGGCGGCGAGGACGTCGCTGATGACCTGGCGGGCGCCGCCGACGTCGGCCTCGTCCTCGACGAGGGTCTCCACTTCCAGGAAGGTGCCGTCGAGTTCGGGCACGTTCACGACGGTCGCTTTGACGTGGTAGCTCTCGCGGTCGAACACGAAGTTCACACAGTGTTTGGTGTACGCGATCACCGGCTCCAGTCCGAGCTGGGACAGGATCGCCCTGGCCGCCTCGGGCTCGGCGATGTCCGTCTCGTACTCGGGGGTGCTCGCCTCGTCCAGCATGGCGCCCTTGAACGTCCAGACCGCGTGGGTCCGCTCGTCCTCCTCGATGACGCGGATGCGCAGTTCCTGCCGTCCGGCGTTGCCGAGCCGACGGTCGGGATAGTCGTAGTACGTGTCGCGGTAGGTGCTCGCCCGCCCGTCCGACCTGGACTTCAGGTGGGCGAGGACCGATTCGGTGTCGCGTACCCGTGCCTTCAGCTCAACCTCGATGGCCATGGCGGTCCCTAGATAACTCGATGCGCCCCGTTCCGCAGGTCGTCAAATGTGCGCCGGAAGCCGTGGAACAGCGCGCCTCCGGTCGTGTTCACCAACTTGTAGGTCGGTGACTCGTGCCCTTCCCACTCCGCTGAGAATGACGACACGTACAGGGTGTCGTCCATACCGATCATCCGCCAGACCGGGACCTCGGCATAGAGGTACACCTCGGTCGGTACGGTCGTGGCGAGTTCCCGCAGGCGTACCAGGGACAGCCGGATGCCGCCGGTGAACGCCTCGACGGACTCGTCGATCTCGCCGGCCCGCTGGATGGCGGCGGGGGAGTCCGGGTCGAGCAGCAGGACCCGCAGGGTGGGGTGCGGCGCGGCGCCGAGCACGCTGCGGCGCAGCAACGAGTCCTTGAACCCGATGATTCCCAGGGCCCGGATGGCCAGGATGTCCAGCCGGCTGGCGACCGCGGCGCGGGCCCGGATGTCCGCCTCGGCGGCGGCCTGGCGGGGAAAGGTCGCCAGGATCTCGCCGACCGGGGCGGGTTCGTCGGGGACGCGGGGCGCGAGGCCCATGGCGACGCGTGCGTGGTCGGGCATGTCGAGCCCGTCGGCGATGCGTTCGAACACCTGCAGGCTGGTGATCTGCCGGCCGCCGCGCATGATCTCGCTGACCCGGCCCTGCAGGATGCCGACGGCGTTGGCGACGCGGTGCTGCGAGGCCCCGCCGTACTGCTGGGCGATGCGCAGGATGCCGGCCGCGTCGCGCGAGCGCAGCACCGCGCGCGCCGTCTCGGTCTGCCATGCCCACTCGGGGATCTGGATGGGTTGGAAGACGCCGACCATGGTGAGGGCTCCATCGATGCGCGTTATCTCAGCGTGAGATTAGCGGGTGAGACCACAGTGGCGCGATGGGTGGGCCACACGACCTACGGCAGGGTCGTACGGGGGCCCGGCCCGTCCCGCTGTGCGACCGCGATCCGTTCATCGCGGTCGCATGTTCGTGGCGGCCGGGAAAGGGGGGTTGGCGGTGTCGCGCCCGCCAACCGGCCGTGGGAGCGGTGCCGAGCGATCGCCGGCGCCGCTCCGCGGCCGTGCGGCACCCCTGGACGCCACTGTGGAGGGTCACGTCAGTGGCGGGCGGGGCGACAGGTCGTGGAACTCCGGCGCCGTGTAACGGGTGATGACGGCGCCCTCGGGCAGGCGCCCGGCGGGCCAACCGCCCTTGGCGAGCAGGTGGCCCACGAAGGCGGCCGGGTCGGTGAGCTTGTCCCAGACCACGGGCAGGAATGTGGCCTGCCGGCCGTCAGCGGTGATGACGAGGCCGTCCACCCCGGGCCGCAGGGTGGCGACGAGCGCGGGCAGGTCGGTCACGGGCAGCGGGACGAGCGGACCCAGCACGGAGACGCCCACGTCCAGCCGGGGCCAGTCCCGGGCGGTGACCGGCGGCAGCCGGGGGTCGCGCATGGCGCGCAGGGCGTTCGCGGTCACGTCGAGGTAGAGAGGGCACACCGGCGCGAGGGTGCCGATGCAGCCGCGCAGCTCACCGTCGCGGTGCAGCGTCACGAACGACGCCCCGAGCCGGCGTAGCGCCGCGGAGGTTGGCGGCCGGCCGTCGCGGGGGGCCCCGGTCAGGGCCCGGCCGATCGCCCGCGCGGCGCGGGTGGCCAGGTGTTGTCCCTCGGCGGCCGAGATCCCGCCGTCGGTCGCCGGGGCATCAGCCGGGGCCGACGGGCGCGAACCGCGCGCGTGGCCGTTCATCGGCCCAGTATGGCGCGCGCGTATCGACGAGATCGAGCGTGTCGATCAGGCGAGTTACGGTCGGCCCGCGCCATTCCGGTTCGGTGTCGAAGCTCAGGTGCTCCACCAGGTCGGGCGCGGCGAACTGAACGGCCGTCATGCCGGCCCGCCGGGCGCCGGACAACTCCCGCCCGCCGCCGTCGCCCAGGTAGAGGCAGTCGGCGGGGGCGACCCCCAGCCGGGCGCACACCGCGTCGTACAGGGCGGGGTGGGGTTTGACCGCGCCGAGGCGGCAGGAGTAGATCGTCGCGTCGAGCAGCGGGGCGACCGCCAGGGTGGGGAAGATCTCGGGCAGTTCGTCGGTGCAGTCGCTGACCAGGCCGGTGCGCAGGCCGCGCGCCCGCAGCGCGCCGAGGGTCCGGATCGCGTCGGGGCGCAGCCGGATGTCCTCCCGGATGGCGCGTAGCCGCAGCGCGGCCGCCGCGCGCACCTGGGCGGCGCTCGGGCACGCGCCCTGCCGGTGGGCGAGCGCGGCCAGGGTGCGCTCCACGTCGGCGTACCCGCCGCGCGCGCGTTGCGGGTACGTGTGGTTGAGCAGGTGGGCGAAAGCGGTCGGGTCACAGCCCAACTGGCGGGCGACCTCGGCGTGCAGGGCACTGCGTTGGAACGCGCGCGTGAGCGTGCCGAAGAAGTCGAAGATCACGGCGCGATAACGTGACGGCATCGTTCAGTCACTCCATGTTATGCAACCGTTCGCCATGGACGGCCCGAGCGTACCGATGCGATTACCACTGGTAAACCTGCACCCCGCAATATGCACACCGCGACCTGGCATGATCCACGGCGTGTCACCTCAGCGGCCGCATGTCGCCTCCTTCACCGCGCTCGGCATCGCCGTCGTCGCGATCTCCTCGTCCGGCCCGCTCATCGCGTACGCGGCCGCGCCGGCGCTGGCGATCGCCTTCTGGCGCAACGCCATGGCGGTGGGGCTGCAGGCGCCGTGGGCGGTCGCGCGCCGGCGCGAACTGGTCGCGCTGGCCCGGGCCCCGCACCGCCGGGAGGGACTGTTCTGCCTGCTCGCCGGCGTCGCCCTGGCCGGGCACTTCGCCACCTGGGTGCCGAGCGCCAAGCTGACCAGCGTGGCGACCGCCACGGCGCTCGTCGCGACCCAGCCTGTCTGGCAGGGCGTCATCGCCGCCGCGCAGGGCAAGCGGCTGCCGGTGCCGACCTGGGTCGGCATCGGGCTGGCGGTGTGCGGCGCGGTGGCCATCACCGGGGCGGACCTGCACGCGGACGGTACGGCCGTGCTCGGCGACATCCTGGCCCTGGCGGGCGCCGTGCTGGCGGCGGCGTACACGGCGTTCGGGGAGCGCGCCCGCGTCACCACGAGCACGACCGCGTACACGACGGTCTGCTACACCGCGTGCGGCCTCATCCTGCTCACCGTCTGCCTGGTCGGCGGGGTGCCGCTCACCGGGTACCCGGCGACCGCGTGGGTCGCGCTGGCCGCGATCACCCTGGGGCCGCAGCTGCTGGGACATTCCCTGCTCAGCTACGCGCTGCGGCGCATCGCCGCGACGACCATCTCGCTCGTCGTGCTGCTGGAGGTGCCGGGTGCCGCGCTGCTCGGCTGGGTCTGGCTCGACCAGCGGCCCGGCCTGGCGAGCCTGCCCGGCGTGGTGCTGCTCGTTGGCGGCGTCGTCCTCGTGCTGAGCGCCGACCGCCGCGCGGCCCGCCGCGTGCCGGTCCCCGACCCGCCCCCGCTCGGGATCGTGCCGGATCAGAGGCCCACCGCTGAGCTGCTCGCCTCCCATAACGCCGAGGCCAGCGCCGGGTCGGCCGCCCGCCGCGACGGCTGAACGAGCTTGCGGTTCACGTAGTACCCGCCGGACGTGATCGCCGTGTCCGGCTCGGTGGCCAGCCACAGCATCGTGTCCGCGCCCTGCGCCGGGGTACGCAGGAACGGCGTCCAGCGGTAGAAGAAGGTCACGACGGAGCTGTCGCTGCCGAACCGGGTCCGCACGACACCCGGGTGGTACGCCGCCGAGACGATCTCCGGCCAGCGTCCGGCCGCCTCCAGCGCGAACAGGATGTTCGCCTGCTTGGCCGCGCCGTAGGCGCCGAACCGGCTGAACCGGGCCCGCTCGCCGTTGAGGTCGGCCGGGTCGAGGCGACCGGCCGCGTGCGCCGCCGAGGCCGTGTTCACCATCCGCCCACCGGCGAGCCGGTCGCGCAGCAGGTTCGACAGCAGGAACGGCGCCAGATGGTTCGTCTGCATGGTCAGCTCGAAGCCGTCCACTGTCGTGTAGCGCCTGCCCACCGCGCCGCCCGCGTTGTTGGCCAGCACATCCACCCGCGGATGGTCGGCGCGCAGCCGCCCGGCCAGCCCCCGGACCTCGTCCAGAACCGCGAAATCGCACGTGTACGCCGTGACGGTGCCGCCGCGCGCCGCCGCGCGTACCCCTGAGGTGGCCTCCGCGAGACGGCCCGGATCCCGCCCGACCAGGGCGACCGACCACCCACGCCGCGCGAACTCCTCGGCGGCCGCCCGGCCGATGCCCGAACTGGCTCCGGTCACCACCGCCAGGCGTGGGTGGTCTTCGTCGATCATGGGCGGCAGATTACCCTGCCGGCATGCGCGCTCGTCGGTCATGCCTCGCCGTTCCCGGATCAAACACGCGGATGCTGGACAAGGCCCGCACCCTCCCCGCCGACCAGGTGTTCCTCGACCTGGAGGACGCGGTCGCCCCGCTCGCCAAGGAGGCCGCGCGGGGCAATGTGGTCGCGGCCCTGCGGGAGGGCGGTTGGGACGACAAGATCCGGACCGTACGCGTCAACGACCTGAGTACGCCGTGGACGTACCGGGATGTGATCTCCGTGGTGGAGGGCGCGGGCGAGCACGTCGACTGCCTCGTGTTGCCCAAGGTGCGCGACGCGGCTCAGGTGATCTTCGTCGACACGCTGCTCACCCAGATCGAGAAGACGCTCGGGCTGCCGATCGGGGGCATCGGGCTGGAGTTGCAGATCGAGACCGCCCGCGGCCTCGTGGAGATCGACGCGATCGCGGCCGCGTCGCCGCGCACCGAGACGCTCGTGTTCGGGCCCGCCGACTTCATGGCGTCACTGAACATGCCGTCGCTGGCCGTGGGGGAGTTGAACCCGGACTATCCGGGCGACCCGTTCCACTACGTGCTCATGCGGCTGCTGGTCGCCGCGCGCAGCCACGACCTGCAGGCCATCGACGGGCCGCACCTGCAGATCCGCGACGTGGCGGGTTTCGCCGCGTCCGCCCGCCGCAGCGCGGCGCTGGGCTACGACGGCAAGTGGGTGCTGCATCCCGACCAGATCGAGGCGGCCAACGAGGTGTACTCCCCGACGCCGCAGGCGTACGACCGCGCCGAGCTGATCCTCGACGCCTACGAGCACGCGACCTCGGAGGCCGGCGGCGCGACCGGCGCGGTCATGCTGGGCGACGAGATGATCGACGAGGCGTCGCGCAAGCTGGCCCAGGTCATCGCGGCCAAGGGCCGGGCGGCCGGGCTGACGCGGGCGACGGAGTTCACCCCGCCGCCCGCGCGCGCCTAGAAGTCGGCCTCGCCGGAATAGCCGGGATCGCTGTTGGCGGCCAGCACGAAGAGGAGGATGAGCGCGCCGATCACCAGGACGGCGAGCGCGGTGGCGATCCAGCCGATGATGATGCCGGCCTTCGCCATGCCCTCACCGTTCTGGTCGCGCTCGAGGACCTGGCGCCGGGCCACGTGGCCCAGGATCGCGCCGACGATGCCGAGCAGGCCGCCGAGACCGTAGAAGCACAGGCCGGCGACCGACACGAGCGACACGACCATGGAGCCGATGGCCAGGCCGTTGGTGGGCTTGGCGACGACGTAGCCGGGGGCGGGGTAGCCGGGAGCGCCGTAGCCCGGGACCCCGTAACCCGGGGCGGCATAGCCGGGGGTGCCGCCGTAGCCAGGGACGGCTGAGGCCGGCGGCGGGTAGCCCGGCTGGGCGGGGTAGCCCTGCTGGGTGGGGTAGGCCGGTTGGGCGTAGCCGGGCTCGGCGTAGCCCGGCTGGGCGTAGCCGGCCGGCTGGTCCATCGGCGCGTAGCCGGCGGAGACCGGTTCCGGCGCGGGGTACGCCGGGCTTGCCTGGCCGGGGGCGAACGAGGGGACGCCGGGCTCGAGCACGGTCGGCTCGGGCATCGGGGCCGGCGCCGGGAGCGGCGTCGGGGCGGGCGGGCCGGACGCCGCGGTGGGGTCGGGCCAGGCGGAGGGGTTCTGGTCGCTCATGGGGGCCTTCAGTAGGTGCTGGCAAACGTCGTGCCGAACATGCCGGCGACAAAAATGGCGTACCCCCCGCAGCAGAGCACCCAGATCGCGGTGGTAGCCCAGCCCACGATAATGCCCGCTAGGGCAAGTCCGTCGCCCTGCTCGCCGCGCTCGGCGATCTGCCGTCGGGCGACATGTCCCATGATCGCCCCGATGAAGCCGAAGCCGAGGATGGCCACGACGAGCGAGGCGATCGCCAGGCCGTTGGTCGGTGCCGCCGCGCCGATCGGCGTGCCGTACGGCGACTGGTAGCCGGCGACCGGATAGGGCGCCGGCGGCGGCGCGTACGCCGGATAGGGGGTCGTCTGCGGGGCGTCGCCACTGTAGGGCTGCGGCGCCGGGCCGAGCTGGTGTGGCGGGTACGAGGCGGGCGCGGTGGGATCCTGCCAGGCCGGCGACTGCGGCTGACCCGGTGGCTCCGGCTGACCGGGGTATGTCATGTCGAATCTTTCCGGGGTGGGTGACCCGCGCCGGTTCGGGCCGGTACGGGGAGCATCAGGGTACAGGCTCGGCGCATGACGCGGTGTCGCCTTAATCCGGCGCCCAGGGTGTTTGCCGGGCGGGCCGGCGCCCGGCAGGATCGCGGCATGGGTTTTGACTCCGACCGGCTGGACGGCCGGGTCGCTCTCGTCACCGGGGCCGGCAGCCAGGACGGTATCGGGTTCGCCACGGCGGCCAGGCTGCAGGCGCTCGGCGCGCGGGTCGCGATCGTGTCCACCACCAAGCGGATCCACGAACGCGCCGCCGAGCTGGGAGTGACCGGCTTCGTCGCGGATCTGACCGTCGAGGCGGAGGTCGGCGCCCTGGCCGACGCGGTCGTCGAGCAACTCGGCGACGTGGAGGTCGTGGTGAACAACGCCGGCCTGGCCAGCAAGGCGAGCCCCGGCGTGATGCGGCCGGTCGCGCAGCTGACCTTCGACGAGTGGCGCGGCGAACTCGACCGCAACCTCACGACGGCCTTCCTGGTCAGCCGGGCGTTCGCGCCGGGCATGGCGGAGCGCGGCTGGGGACGCATCGTCAACATGGCGGCCACCGCCGGGCCGGTCAACGCGCTCCCCACGGAGGCCGGTTACGCCGCCGCGAAGGCCGGCGTGGTGGGTCTCACCCGGGCGCTCGCCATGGAGTTGATCGCGGACGGCGTGACCGTCAACGCGGTCGCGCCGGGCCTGATCCACACCGGGTCGTCCACCGTGGCGGAGCTCAAGTACGGCCTGGAGGCCCCGATGGGCCGCCCCGGCTCGCCCGACGAGGTCGCCGCGGCGATCGCCTTCCTGTGCTCGCCCTCGGCGTCGTACATCACCGGGCAGATGCTCGTGGTCGACGGCGGCAACAGCGTGCGCGAGGTCCGTTACCGCTGAGTCGGGGTACCGAACACGCCGTTGAGGTCCATCAGCTCGAACGCCATCAGGCCGCAGCAGCTGGCCATGATCACCCCGGTGATGGCGTACCCGGCGATGAGCCCCGCCGTGGCGAGTCCGTCGCCCTCGTCGCCCGTGGTCCGGATCTGCCGCTTGGCCAGGTGACCCAGCACGATCCCGGCCGGGGGGAAGACGAACGCCATGACGAGGGCGAGGATCGCGAGCCGGTTGGTGCTGCGCACCGAACTGACCGGCGACGGCGGGATGTAGGCCATGGGGTACGCCGGGGGATACGCGGGCGGGTACTCCGCCGGGGACTGCGGCGCGGCCTCGGGCGGGGTCGCCTCTGGTGGCGTCGTCACATGCGCCTCCTCCGTGCCCGGACCGGGCGTGACGCGCTGGCGGAGCACGCCGATCTTAACGCCGCACGGCGGGCGCAACGGCGCGAACGGCTTGTCTGGGGGTACCCCGTTCGGGTGCGTCAGGGGTTCGCGGTGCTGGGCGCGGACAGCCGGTTGACCGCCCGGACCACGGCGACGCACTCGTCCTCGACGTAGTCGATGCCGGCGGCCGCGGCCAGGCGCCGCCCCTCGGCTGAGACGATGCCGACCTGCAACCACACGGCGGGCGCGCCGATGGCGATGGCCTCACGCACGACCGCGCCCGCCTGCTCGCCCGGCCGGAACACGTTCACCAGGTCGACGGGCACGGGCACGTCGGCGAGGGTGGGGTAGCAGCGCTCACCCCAGATCTCGTCCGCCGACGGGTTCACCGGAATGATCCGCCAGCCGTGCCGCGCCATCTGCAGCGGGACGGAGTGGGCGGACTTGTCCGGGTGGCGGGACGCGCCCACGACCGCGATCGTCGTCGAGGCCGCGAGGATCTCCCGGGAGCTGCGCACGGGTCGACTCTAGCTCGGCGTACAGGTCGCGCCGGCCGGCTTCGGTGCCGATGCCCTGCCGGTCGCAGGGGTGGTCGACGTAGTGGCGCAGCGCCTCGACGAGAAAGTCCGGGTCCACATCGAGATGGCGTACCGGCAGCCACACCCGCTCCGGCCCGCCGCGCACGAGGTCGGGCCGGTCGATGGTGAGGCCGAGGAGCCAGTCGCCGTGCGGGTTGACGCTCGGGGTACCCGGCCGCACGGCGGCCCAGGGCACGACGCGGCGGCGGATGGCGGTCACGACGTGCACGGCGTCGGGGGTGATGCTGAGGGTGGGCCGCCCGGTCACGAGCGCGTTGAGGTGGATGGCGCCGGCCGCTCCGGCGGTCGCGAGGACCGCCCAGCCCAGCGGTCCGAGGGCGAGCGCCACCCGAAACGAGGAGGTCGGTTCGGCGAGCAGCCCGGCGGTCAGCAGGGCGAGGAGGATGACGGCGACGCTGAACGCGCGGCTGCGCGCGCGGGGCCGCACCCGGAACGTCCCGCCGCGGATGGACAGCCGGGCCGGGCCGTCGGCGGGCGCCGCGTTCGCGGCGAGCGCGATGGCCGCGAGCAGCGCCCCGAGCGCGCAGATGACCCGGGCCGGGACGGCGGACGTGGGGACGGTGAGATGGGCGATCAGCCCGCCGAGCCATGCCGCGGCCGCTCCGATGAGCAGTCCGACTGCCGTTGCCAAACGCACGACAGAGCAATCTACCCATATGGATCAGTCTGTCGACAGATGCTGATGGGCGGACCTATCGGCCGATTAGCCGGTTACAACAGGGTTGGTTGGCTCATGACCTCGGCTTTCTGTGCAGAATGGACAGTCGGCACGGCCGGCTCGAGTTCCCGAGGGTTGGCTTTATCACTATCCCGGTTGAGGCCGTGACGCCGCGCGGCCACCCGTACCCGCGCGCTCACCCCACGCTGGTACGCCGCCGGCGCGTACGACCCGGAGCCGTACAGCTCGCGGTAGCGGGGCAGCAGGTCCGGCCGGTGCCGGGCGACCCACGCCGCATACCACTCCCGCGCGCCCGGCCGCAGGTGCAGCACGATCGGCATCACGCTGGCCGCCCCGGCGCCCGCGATCGCGGCCACGGTCGCGTCGATCGACTCCGCGGTGTCGGTGAGCCCGGGCAGGATCGGCGCCATGAGCACCCCGACCGCGAAGCCGGCGTCGCTCAGCCGCCGCACCGCGTCCAGCCGCCGGCGCGGGCTCGGCGTACCAGGCTCGACCAGCCGCCACAGGGCCTCGTCGACGAACCCGATCGACATGCTCACCCCGACGGTCGTCACCTCGGCCGCCTGGCGGAGCAGATCAAGGTCGCGCGTGATCAACGTGCCCTTGGTGAGGATCGAGAACGGGTTGGCCGCGTCGCGCAGCGCCGCGAGGATCTCGCGCATCAGCCGGTAACGCCCCTCGGCCCGCTGATAGCAGTCGACGTTGGTGCCCATGGCGATGTGCGCGCCCGCCCAGCGGGGCGCGGCCAGCTCCCGTCGCAACAACCCGCCCGCGTTGACCTTGACGACGACCCGGCTGTCGAAGTCGCGCCCGGGGTCGAAGTCGAGGTAGGTGTGCGTGTTGCGCGCGAAGCAGTAGACGCAGGCATGCGAGCACCCCCGGTAGGGGTTCACGGTCCACTCGAACGGCACCCGCGACGCGCCCGGCACCCGATTGATGATCGACTTGGCGTGGATCTCGTAGAACGTCATGCCGGCGAACTCCGGCGTGTCAAACGTGCGCGTCACCGCCCCGGGCAGGCTGAGCGGCAGTGCCGGCGCCCCCGTGTCGGCATCCGCGAGATGGGACCATCGCACCCGACCATTCGAACATACGTACGCCCTGGTGGCAACCGGGTCACCCGCGTCAACGAAAAGCGCAGTGAGGATGGTGGGGTGACTGGGCGGGTCGGCTGACTCGCAAAAGCGCTG
>NZ_BAAALS010000029.1:0-80225 GCF_039528415.1 Luedemannella helvata | reverse complement strand
CGGCGCTCGCGCCGATCACCTGGTCGGGCGACTGGCCGGTCCTGCAGACCGTCAACGGCCGATGGGGCGCGAGCTACCCGTACCCGAATGTTCCCCGGCCGCCACGGCAGGTGAGGCCCCCCACGGGTACGGACACCTTCAGCACGCTGGGGCCGGAGTGGGAATGGAACCACAACCCCGACACCAGCAAGTTCAGCGTGGGCAACGGCCTGCGGCTGTCGACCGCGACGGTGACGACCGACCTCTACGCGGCGCGTAACACGCTCACGCACCGCATCCTCGGTCCGACGTCGACGGCGACGATCGAGCTGGACTACTCGCAGATGCGTGACGGGGACCGGGCCGGCCTGGCGATGCTGCGCGACTCGTCGGCGTGGATCGGCGTCAAACGCGACAACGGCGCCACCCGGGTCGTCATGCAGAACGGGCTGACCATGAACAGCAGCTGGGCCACCACGAACACCGGCTACGAGGCCGCCTCGGCCAACGTGTCGGGCGGGCGGATCTGGCTGCGGGTCAAGGCCGACATCCGGCCCGGCAGCGGTCGGCAGGCCGTGTTCTCGTACTCCACCAACGGGTCCACGTTCACCAACCTCGGCCCCGGGTTCACGTTGAACAACGCGTGGCAGTTCTTCATGGGCTACCGGTACGGCATCTTCAACTACGCCACCGGCAGCCTCGGCGGGACCGCCACCATTGCGCAGTTCTCGATGACCACACCCTAGGGGATCGGCCGGGGCGGCACCTTGCGCGGGAGCCCGCCCCGGCCGATCATTTACGGCCGGTTTCGCCAATTCGGTCACCGACCCGGATCCGGAACGCGAAACTGGTGTTCGTGGCGAGCACGGCGCTCAGTGACGGAGGCGTCGGCGCGCCGGTGTCGTTGAGCCGGCGCCAGACGAACATCGTCTTCGCCGCGATCACCCTCGGCCTGCTGCTCGCCGCCCTCGACGCGACGATCGTGTCGACGGCCCTGCCGACCATCGTGGCGGATCTGGGCAGCGCCGGGCACATGTCCTGGGTCGTCACCGCCTACCTGCTCGCCGAGACGGTCGCGACCGTGCTGACCGGCAAGTTCGGCGACATGTTCGGCCGCAAGACCATCTTCCAGCTCAGTGCCGTGATCTTCGTGGGCGGCTCGGTCGTGTGCGGGGTCGCACAGGACATGATCATGCTGATCGTGGCCCGCGCGGTGCAGGGCATCGGTGCGGGCGGCCTCATGGTCACCGCCATGGCCCTGATCGCCGACGTGATCCCGCTGCGCGAACGCGGGCGCTACCAGGGCGCGCTCGGCGCCGTCTTCGGCATCACCACGGTCGTCGGCCCCACCCTGGGCGGCCTGTTCACCGACCACCTCACCTGGCGGTGGGTCTTCTACATCAACGTGCCGCTGGCGATCGTGATGCTCGCGGTCACCGCCGTGGCCGTACCGAAGGTGCGGGCGACCGTCCACCCGATCATCGACTACGTCGGCATCGCCCTGGTCTCGGTCGGCGCGTCCGGCATGATCCTCGCGCTGTCGTGGGCCGGCAACGAGTACCCGTGGAGCTCGCCGGTCATCATCGGCCTGTTCGCCGTGTCGGTCGTGCTGCTGGCGGCGTTCGTGCTCGTCGAGCGGCGGGCGACCGAGCCGATGTTGCCCATGCGGTTGTTCCGCAACTCGGTCTTCACCGTGTGCTCGATCCTCAGCTTCATCGTCGGCTTCGCGTTGCTGGGGGTCATGACGTTCCTGCCGACCTACCTGCAGTTCGTCGACGGCGTGTCGGCCACCGCGTCGGGCCTGCGGTTGCTGCCGCTCGTCATCGGCCTGTTCATCACCTCCGTACTGTCCGGTGCCCTGATCAGCCGTACGGGTCGGTACCGGGTGTTTCCCATCGCGGGCTGCGCCATCATGGCCGTCGGCCTGTGGCTCATGTCGACGATGGGCCCGCAGACGGGCTTCTGGGTCGAGTCGGCCTACATGTTCACCCTGGGCCTGGGCATCGGCCTGTCGATGCAGGTGCTCACCATCGCCGTGCAGAACACCGTGCGCTACGCCGACCTGGGCACCGCGACCTCCGGCGTCACGTTCTTCCGTACTCTCGGCAGCGCGTTCGGTACGGCCGTGTTCGGCAGCCTGTTCACCAACCAGCTGACCCCCGCCCTCAGGTCGGCCATGGCCCAGCTGCCCGGCGTGCCGCCGGTGGCCGCGCAGAACCCCGAGGCGCTGCAACGGTTGCCCGCCGAACTCCGGGCGCCGATCGAGGCCGCGTACGCCGACAGCATCGGGTACGTGTTCCGGTGGGTCGTGCCCGTTGCCCTGCTCGGCTTCGTCGTGGCGCTGTTCCTGAAGGAGGTGCCGCTGCGCGACGCGGCCCGCGAGGCGGCCACCGACGTCGGCGACGCGTTCTCCGCCCCCATGTCCGATGACTGCGTGGACCAGCTCGAACGCGCGATCGGCGAGACCGTCCGCCGCGAGCTCGGCGACCGCGCCTTCCTCGCGCGCATGCTGGCCGACGCGGGCGGCGACGTCACCCCGGCCCAGGCGTGGGGGCTGGGCCAGATCCACCTGTTCACCACCGTCCGGGGGCACGCCGACGTGCCCGACATCGCCCGCCGGTTCCGCCTGCCGCCGGAGGTCCTGCGGCCGGTGTTCGAGGACCTGCGCCAGGCCGGACTCGTCCACCTGGACGGCGACACGATCACGTTGACGCCGGCCGGGCACGCGCGTCTTGACCAGTTGCGCGCCGCGTGGCGGCACTGGCTGGACGCGCACCTCGACGACTGGACGCTGACGGATCCCACCAACAACGCGCTGCTCGACCGGGCCCTCAACCAGATCGCCAATCGCCTCGTCAACGAGGAGGCCCACCGCGAGACCGTCGCGCACTGACGCGGTTACCGTGGAGGGATGCCCTACCGGGTGCTGGTCGCGACCGTCCTGGTGACGCACGTCGCCTTCCTGGCGTTCGTCGTGTTCGGCGGCCTGCTGACCTGGCGGTGGCCGCGGGCGATCTGGCCCCACCTGGCCGCCGTGGGCTGGGGCGTCCTGGTCGTCGCCGCGTCCCTGCCCTGCCCGCTCACCTGGGCCGAGGACTGGGCCCGCCGCCGGGCGGGCGACGCCCCGCTGGCGGGCGGCTTCATCGACACCTACATCGAGGGCATCATCTACCCGGCCCGCTACCTGTCCGAGGTTCGCGCCCTGTGCGCCCTGACCGTGCTGGCCTCCTGGGTGGGCGGCTACCTCCTGTGGCGCCGCCGCCGGGCCGTTGCGGAACAGGCCCCCAGCTAGCGAGGTCGATCGATGGGACGGCGCGCACCCGGCGCAGCGCCGTACGATGTCGTGCCGTCGATCTCCGGGAGCCGACATGTCCTGCCCCAACTGTGGAAACCCGATCTCCGCCGGGCACGTGCGGTGCCCGTCCTGCCAGGCGATGCTGGGCTTCGGCGTGCCGAGCCTACCCGCCTCCGGCCTCCTGCCGTACGCACGTGTCCGCCCCGTGCGCGGGCTCGGTTTCGCGGCGATCGTTCTTGTCGGCGCGACGGGCGTGTTCACCGCGGCGCTGCAACTCGTCATCGCCGACGTGGTCAACCTGCTGAGCGCCTACGACGACTTCGTCTTCTGGATGTCCGTGACCCTCGCCGCGATGGTCGTGGGCGCCTGCGCCCTCGCGGTGGAGATCGTGTGGCTCTACCGCGCCCGGTCGAACGTCGACGCGTTCATCGGGTCCCAGCCACGCTGGAACGTGGGCTGGACGATCGGCGCCTTCTTCATCCCGATCGCGGGGGTTGTCATCGTCGCGCTGGTCATGGCGGACGTCGCACGCAACAGCGTGCGGGACTGGCGGGTGCCCACGGTCGTGCGCATGTTGTGGGTCATGGCCGCCGCCCGGCTCGTCGGCGCCTGCGGTGGCGCTGTGATCAGCGTCAGCATGGCGGATATCGCGGTGGGCGGGTCGGACGTCAACGCGGGCGACTGGCTGTCCGTAGTCATGGGCCTCGTGGCCACCGGCCTGGAGGTCACGGTCATCTACCTCATCACCGCCGACCAGCACGACCGCATCAGCACGGCGCCGGTCCCGGCACATGCGGAGTCCGGCCCCGCGTCCCCGCTGTCCGGAGACGGCGCACCGCCGCCGACGCTCGCCGCCGCGCCGGTCGGGCCCGCAATGCCGGTCGGGCCCGCAATGCCGGTCGGGCCTGCCCTGTCGGTCGGGTCCGCGGTGCCGGTGGCCGCTCCACCGGCGGTCGCGCCGATCCGACCGGCCCTGCCGCCGGCCGACTGAGCGCTCGGGCGCTCCGACATGACGGCCCCGACCGGCTGGGCACCCGCCCGCCGCCTCAGGGTGCGCGCACGGTGACGACGAAGGCCGTGGTGACGGTCGTGCCGTGGTGGGTGACCGTGGCGGTGACGGTCGCGACCCCCGGCCCGACCGTGCGCAGTGTGGTCCCGTCGGCGCGCACGACCGCCGGGCGGTTGCTCGCGTACGTGACCGACATGCCGTCCGGCAGGGCGCGACCCGCGCCGGGGCCGACGTAGCCGTACCGGGTGTCGTCGGCGACCGCGACGGTGAGCTGGGGTTCGATGGTCACGCCGACCGGGAACGCCACCCGCCCGGGACCGCCCGCCGGGTCGGTGGCCGCGCGGGGCAGCACGGATGCCGTCACGGGTACGGGGGTGAGCGCGCCGGACACCTCGGCCGTGGCGCGGGCGAGCGGGTCGGCGCTCGAGCGGCCGAACGCGAACGCGTACCGGCCCGGGTCCACGACGAAGCGGCCCGCCGCCTCGTCGAAGAACGCCAGGTCGCGCACCCGGACCGGCAGTGACACCCGCTGGGTCTGACCCGGCTCGAGGAGGACCTTCGCGAAGCCGACCAGGCGCCGCGCCGGCCGCTCCTTCGCGGGTGGGGAGGTGGCGTAGAGCTGCACGACCTCCGTCCCGCCGACGCGGCCGGTGTTCGTGACGGACACGCTGACGGTGACCGTGTCGTCGGCGGTCAGCCGCGACCGGTCGACCTTCGCGTCGGCGTAGCGGAACGTGGTGTAGCTCAGCCCGTACCCGAAGGGGTAGGTGGGCTTGCCGGCGAAGTACTGGTAGGTGCGCCCGGGCGCGCCGCCGGCCGGCCGGATCGCGTAGTCCGTGATGGGCGGCAGTTGACTGTCGTCGCGATACCAGGTGAAGGGCAGCCGGCCACTGGGGTTGACCGTCCCGAGCAGCACGTCGGCGAGCGCCTCGCCCTTGCGCTGGCCGTTGTACGAACTCCACAGCAGCGCCGGCACGGTGGAGGCGAACGACGACACGTCGACCGGCCCGATGGTCTCCAGGGCCACGACCGTGCGCGGGTTGCGCGCCACCGCGTCGCGGATGAGGGCGAGCTGGTCGTCGCGCAGCGCGAGGTCAGCGCGGTCGGTGTCCTCGGCCGCCGTCCGCTCGTCCGTGCCGGCCACGACGACCACCACGTCGTACCCACGCAGGTCCGCCGGCACGGACGACAGGCGGTCGACGGTCGCGGCCGGGTTGACGGCACGTACGGCGGCCGTGAGCCCGGCGACCGCGTCGACCTGGTTCGCCCGGCCCGCCGGCGCCTGAATGCTGGAGTAGCCGCCCAGGTACATGGTGTCGGGGCTGCCGAGGACGGCCACCCGGTAGCGCCCGGTCGCCGGTACGGACAGCGGCAGCAGGCCGTCGTTGCGCAACAGCACGGTGGCCTGCCCGGCGGCCTCCCGGGCCAGGGCCAGTCGTTCGGGCGTCTGGGTGACGGCCCCGTTGAGGTCGGTGTTGACCCAGGTGCCGACCGGTACGCGGGCGCGGGCCGCGCGCACCCAGGGCACGTCGGTGTCGAACTCGCCGAGCGCGAAGCGGGTCGTGAACAGCCGCACCAGCGACGCGTCCAGGTAGGTCTCGTTGTACGGGCCCAGCTCGGTCGGGGTGCGGTCGCGCACCGCGTCCGGCAGCGAGGTGGCGTAGTTGAAGCCGTCGTGGTAGCCGAGCTGGCAGTCGAGGTCGACGCCCGCGGCGTTGGCCAGCGCGTGCCGCGACACCTCGTCGACCGGCGCGGCGGCGCCCGGCGGCACCCACCTGTGCCCGGCCTGCATCTCGAAGATCGAGTCGCAGTCGGAGGTGTAGTAGCCGGTGAAGCCGAACGTCTGGCGCCCCAGCGTGCGCAGCAGGTGCCCGCTCGCCGAGGCGGGCACGCCGTTGACCCGGTTGTACGCCGTCATGATCGACGCCGGGTCGGCGCGGCGCACGATGTCGCGGAACTGCGCCGTGTAGTACTCCCGCAGCGTCCGCTCGTCCATGTCCGACGAGCCCGAGCGGCGGTTGACCTCGCTGTTGTTGGCCGCGTAGTGCTTGAGCGTGGTGGCGGTCTTCAGGTATCCGGTAAGAAGGCGCCCGGAGGTGTCCTTACCCTCCATCCCGTTCACGTACTGGGCCCCGAGTGCGGCCGTGAGCAGCGGGTCCTCGCCGTAGGTCTCGTCGTTGCGGCCCCAGCGCGGGTCGCGGGCGAGGTTCACGGTGGGGGAGTAGAACGTCAGGTCCAGCGCGTTGTCGCGCACGACCTCGCGCGCCTCGTCGCCGATCGCGCTCGCCACCCGGTGCACCAGGTCCGGGTCCCAGGTCGCCCCCAGCGACAGGCTCACCGGGTACGACGTGGTGTTCACCAGGGTGGGCGGGTTCTCGCCGTCGAGCAGGCCCTCGCGCGCGACCCCGTGGATCGCCTCGTTCCACCACCCGTACTCCCGGATGCCCAGCCTCGGGATCGCGGGAGCCCGGCTGCTGATCATCTGGCTGGCCTTCTCGGCCAGCGTCATCCGGGACACGAGGTCGGCCGCCCGTTCCCGTGGCGAATACGACGCGTCGCGGTAGATCGCCCCGGCGACCGACGGCGGCGCGTCGGGTGCCGACGCCGCGGAGGAGATGAAAACCATGGCGAGTACGGCCGCGAGCGCGCGCCCGCGCCGTTGCCGCCGCCCCGTGTACGTCACCATCGGCACGACGCTCCGGGCTCTGACGCGGCCGCGTCAATGAGTGTCGGGAACTTTCGACCGACCGGTGGATGCGGGTAGGCGGCCCCCGTGGCGAAACATCGATGTATGGCTATGGATGTGCGGCGTCGTCGGATGGGCATGGTCGCGGTGGCGGCCGTGGCGCTCGGCACGGTGGTGACGGTCGCGGTGCCGGCCGCCGCAGCCACGACGCTCGGCGCGGCCGCCGCCGAACGGGGGCGCTACTTCGGGGCAGCTGTGCAGGCGGCCAAGCTGACCGACGCCGCGTACGTCGGCATCCTCGACCGCGAGTTCACCGTGCTCACGCCGGAGAACGAGCTCAAGTGGGACGCCACCGAACCTGCGCGCGGGACGTTCAGCTTCGCCGCCGCCGACCGGGTCGTCGACCACGCCCGGGCGCAGGGCCAGCGCGTGCGCGGGTACGGGCTGGTGGGCCCGGACGCGGCGCGGCTGTCCTGGATGGGCAACGTCCCCGTCGCCGAGCTGACCGCCGTGCTGCGCAACCACGTCACCGCGCTCGTCTCGCACTACCGGGGCAGCGTGTTCTCCTGGGACGTCGTCAGCGAGGCGTTCGCCGACACGGGCGGCGGCCTGCGCCCGTCCGTGTGGAGCAGGCTGAACAACGGCACCGGCTGGATCGAGGAGGCCTTCCGCGCCGCCCGTGCCGCCGACCCGGACGCCCGGCTCTGCTACAACGACTACCGCATCGAGAGCCTGGCCTTCGACAAGACACAGGCGGTGCTCGCCATGGTCGCCGACTTCACGGCCCGGGGCGTACCGATCGACTGCGTCGGCCTGCAGTCGCACTTCGGCTCGTCCATCCCGCTGCCGGCCGACTACCAGGCGACCATCGAGCGGTTCGCCGCACTCGGCGTCGATGTCGAGATCACCCAGCTCGACATCGAGGGCTCGGGCGCCACCCAGGCCGCCCTGTACGACCGGGCCGTGCGCGCCTGCCTCGCCGTGACGCGCTGCACCGGGATCACCGTGTGGGGCGTGCGCGACTCGGACTCGTGGCGGTCGAACTCCACACCGCTGCTCTTCACCGCGGCCGGCGAGCCCAAGGCGGCGTACACCGCGGTGCTGAACGCGCTCAACGACCCGGGCACGCCGACCAGCACCGCTCCGACAAGCGCGACTCCGACGAGCGCCGCTCCGACGAGCGCGGCCCCCACCAGCTCGGTTCCGACCAGCACCGCTCCGACCAGTGCGTCGGTTCCGACCTGCCGGGCGTCGGCGACCATATCGTCATGGGGCGGCGGCTTCGCGGCCAGCGTCCGGGTGACGGCCGGTCCGGTCGCGACGAACCGCTGGGCGGTGACGATCGCGCTGCCGCCAGGAACCGCGGTCACCAGCGTGTGGGGCGCCGTGCCGAGCGGCCGCACCGGCACCGTCCGGCTCTCGGACGCCGGCTACAACGGCCGCATCCCCGCGAACGGCTCCGTCACGTTCGGCCTCGTCGGCACGGGCCGCGCCGCCGGCGTCGCGATCCTGGCCTGCACCGCGGGCTGAGGCCGTTCCGGCGGTTCGCCTCCGGCCCGGCCGGAGGCGGGCGTTCGGCCCCGACGCGTTCATCCGGTCACGGTGGCGGTCCGCGTTCCCGTGCCAGGGTCCGCGCGTGAGGAGGGCCCCGGCGGGGTATGAGGCGGGTATGGGCGATCAGCTCGCGCCCTACCGGCGCAAGCGGGACTTCACCCGGACCCCGGAACCGGCGGGCGGCCGCGTGGCCGTCGCCGAGCAGGGCGCGCGGCGCTTCGTCGTGCAGCGCCACCGGGCCCGGCGGCTGCACTACGACTTCCGGCTGGAGATCGACGGGGTCCTGGTGAGCTGGGCGGTGCCGAAGGGCCCCACGATTGACGCGGACGTGCGGCGGGCCGCGTTCCACGTCGAGGACCATCCGCTGGAGTACATCGACTTCGAGGGTGTCATCCCGGCCGGCGAGTACGGCGGCGGCGACGTCATCGTCTGGGACGCCGGCACCTGGGACTCCCCGAAGACGGACGACCCGGGCGCAGCGGTGCGGGCCGGCGAGCTGCACCTCGACATGTACGGCGAGAAGCTGCGCGGCCGCTTCGTGCTCGTGCGTACCCGCTCCGACGAGTGGCTGCTCCTGCACAAGCACGACGAGCACGCCGTGTCCGGGTGGGACGCCGAGGCGCACCCGACCTCGGTGCTCACCGGGCGTACCAATGATGAGGTCAAAGCCGACCCGGACCGGATGTGGCGCTCGGACCTGCCGGCCTCGTCCGCGTCCGTGGCCCTCAAGCCGGCGGTCGCCGACGGCCCGGACCCCGACGAGCTCGCCGCGCTCGACGGGTTCAACAGGGCGGGCACGTGGCACGTGTTCGGCCGGGACCTGCGCGTGACGAATCTCGACAAGGTGCTCTTCCCGGCGCGCGACGGTGAGGAGCCGGTGACGAAGCGGGACCTGCTGCGCTACGCGGCGTCGATCGCGCCCGCGCTGCTGCCGTATCTCGGCCGGCGGGCGCTGAACATGCACCGGTACCCGGACGGCGCGCAGCGCAAGGGGTTCTGGCACAAGGAGCTGCCCGACCACGCCCCGGACTGGCTGCCCCGCTGGGACAACCCGGAGGCCGACGCGGGGGAGACCTGCACCTACCTGGTCGTCGACGAGCCGGCCGCGCTGATCTGGGCGGCCAACTTCGGCGCTCTGGAGTGGCACGCGTGGACCTCCCGTGTCGACCACCCGCGCCAGCCCACGTACGCCCTCGTGGACCTTGACCCGGGGTCGGCGACCGGCTGGGATGACCTGCTGGTGCTGGCCCGGCTGCACCGCACCGCGTTCGAGCACCTGGGGGTGAGCGCCCGGGCCAAGGTCACCGGCCGGCGCGGCATCCAGATCTGGGTGCCGATCGCGCCGGGCGCCTCCTTCGAGGAGACGCGGGCGTGGGTGGAGGGCCTGTCGCGGTCGGTCGGCGCGGTCGTCCCCGAACTGGTGAGCTGGAAATGGCAGAAGGACGAGCGCGGCGGCCTGGCCCGGCTCGACTACACGCAGAACGCGATCAACAAGACCCTCGTGGCGCCCTACAGCCCGCGTCCCGCGCCGGGCGCCCCGGTGTCCGCGCCGATCGACTGGTCCGAACTGGATGATCCGGCGCTGCGCCCGGACGCGTTCACGATCCGTACGATCCTGCCCCGCCTCGCCGAGCGCGGCGACCTGTTCGCCGAGGTACTCCACTCGGATCAGGCGCTGCCACCGCTGCGCTAGCGCGCCGCGGGCCGGCGAGGGCCGGTGGACTCGCGGATGACCAGCCGGGCGGGCTGGCGGATCACTCCCGAGGCGTGTTCGCCGTCGATGGCCGCGAACAGATGGCGTACCGCCGTGGCGCCGATCTGCTGGAGGCTCAGGTCGATCGTCGTCAGCGGCGGGCGGGCGTCGGCGGAGAAGACCTCCCAGTTGTCGTAGCCGACGAGGGCGATGTCGTCGGGGATGCGCCGGCCCGCCTCGTGCAGCGCATCGGCCACCCCGACGGCGATCTGGTCACTGCCGCAGAAGATGGCGTCCACGTCGGGCTGAGTGGCCAGCAGCATGCGCGCGGCCTGGCGCCCCCAGCGCTGGGTCCACTCGCCGAACATCGGACCGCCCAGCACCGGCAGGCCGACCTCGTCGAGCGTGACCCGCAGGGAGTCGGCACGCTCGCGGGCCGCCCGGTAGTCCTCCTCGCCGGTCACGTGAGCGATCGCGCGGCGGCCCTGGGCCAGCAGGTGCTCGGCCGCGAGGCGGGCGCCGCCCCGGTCGTCCGAGATGATGGACAGGTCGTCGGCGTCGTCGGATTCGCCGTACGCGTACACCACCGGGACCGGGACGTCGGCCGTGACCGACGGGCACACGTCGTTGGTCGTGCCGAGCATGATGATGCCGTCGACCTGCCGGGCCAGCAGCGTGCGCAGGTAGTGCTGGCGGCGGATCGCGTCGCCGCGCGCGTCGCACAGCAGCACGGACATCTGCTGGTCGCCCAGGGCGTTCTCCACGCCGAGCAGCACCGGGATGGCGAACCGCCCGCCGAGTTCGTCCGTGAGCAGGCCAACCGTGCGGGTGCGGCCCGAAATCAGGCCGCGGGCCAGGGCGTTCGGCTGGAACTCCAGGTCGGCCGCGGCCTGGAGCACCTTGCGGCGCGTCTCGGGGGCGACCTGATCGCGCTTGTTGAGGGCCTTGGAGGCGGTGGCCACGGAGACGCCCGCGCGCCTGGCGACATCCGTCAGGGTCGGGGACCGCGAAGCTGGTTTCGCCACCGAAATCCTTCACCCGACCGTCATGAGCCGTGGGGACTTTACCTCGGGGCGGCGCCTACCTCCAAGATTGGCCCGCCACCTCACCGACGGCGGACAGGACACCGCCCCGGCAACCACGGGGGAAGTCGCCGGGGCGGTGTCGGCTCAGGACCTTACCTGGTGAGGAAATAGATAAGCAACAGTGCCGCGACAACGGCCAGCACGACCATGAGGGTGCTGTAGCCGGCGGTGCCGGGGGCCCGGCGGTAATGACCTCGAACGTACGGCATGACGAACTCCTCGACGTCTCTGTCATCGTCAATCACGTGTTGTCTATGTGCGTACCCGGGCCTGTCGTGGCGGAAACGTCGTCGTGCGCACGGTCGGGTGCCGGCCGCGGGCGCACGCCGCGGCCGGCACCACAGTGGACGTCAGCCCGTGCCGGCGTGCAGGGCGTCCATCACCGCCAGGGCGTCCGTCATCGTGCCGACGATGATGACCAGGTCACCGTCGCGGCCCGGGCCCGCCGCCACCGGATCGTTGATGAGCTGGCCGTCCCGTACGACGGCGACGACGGCCGCGTCGCCCGGCACGTGGCTGGTGGCCTCGACCAGATTCTGCGGCGGGGCGTCGGGGCCCAGAATGAGTTGCAGCGTCACGATGCCCGACGAGTGGTGGTCGAGCCGCGCTATGCGACCGGCGACGCCACCGCCGCCCAGCAGCTCGCCGAGCCCGGTGGCCTCCTCGGGGGTCAGCAGCACGCTGGTGCCGACCGTGTCCGCGTCCGCGCTGTACACGATGAGCTCGCGGCGGTCGCCGTGGTGACGGATGACGCCGACGGCGCGCCCGGCGCGCGTGGTGAGGACGTGCAGCTTCCCCACGCCCGGCAGCACGGTGTGATCTATGCGCATGATTGGTCCTCCTCTAGAAATAGCGCAGCCAGACGTAGCCCCACGCGATGACCACCGTGATCAGCGTGGTGATGATGCCGTAGCGGGTGAACTGCCAGAACGAGATCGGATGGCCGTTGCGGGCGGCGATGCCGAGCACGATGACGTTGGCGCTGGCGGCCACGGCCGTACCGTTGCCGCCCAGATCAGCGCCGAGCGCGAACGCCCACCACAGCGCGCGGCCGGTGCCCGCGTCCGGTGTCTGGGCGACGATGTCGTCCACGACCGGGGCCATCGTCGCCACGTACGGGATGTTGTCGAAGAACGCCCCGAGGATGGCCGAGCCGAACAGCAGGGACGACGCCGCGGCGAAGTAGTTGGTGCCCACGGCGTCGACGGCCCACGACCCGATGGCGTGGATGACGCCCGTCTCGACGAGTCCGCCGACCATGACGAACAGGCCCATGAAGAACACCAGCGTCGACCACTCGACCTCGGCCAGGTAGTCGGCCGTGCGCACCCCGGTGACGAGCACCATGGCGCCCGCGCCCAGCAGAGCCACGATGGCCGGCTCAAGGTGCAGCACGGCGTGCAGGCTGAACGCCACCACCACGACCGTCAGGATCGCCAGGCATTTGACGAGCAGCTTGCCGTCGGTGATGGCTTCGCGCTCGTCGAGTGCCATGACCTCATCGACCCGCTCGGGGTGGTACTCGAACGAGCGGCGGAACATGAACCGGGCGAGCACGACGAACACCACGAACAGCACGGCGACGATCGGCGCCATGTTCATGATGAAGTCGTTGAACGTCAGCCCGGCGCGGCTGCCGATGATGATGTTCGGCGGGTCGCCGATGAGGGTGGCGGCGCCGCCGATGTTGGAGGCGAGCGCCTCCGCGATCAGGTACGGCGCGGCGGAGATGCCCAGCTTGCTGCACACGACGACCGTCACCGGCGCGACCAGCATGATGGTGGTGACGTTGTCCAGGAACGGCGAGGCGATCGCCGTGATCGCCATGAGCAGGACCAGGAGCCGGTACGGGCGGCCGCGTGAGCGCTTCGCGGCCCAGATGGCGAGGTATTCGAACACCCCGGTCTGCTTGATGATCCCGACGATGATCATCATGCCGAGCAGGAGGAAGATGACGTTCCAGTCGATGCCGGCGTGCTCGGAGTAGAAGACATCATGGCCCGGCACGAAGCCGAGCAGCGCCATCAACCCGGCCGCGACGAGGACGACCGCGACGCGGTGCACCTTCTCGGTGGCGATGAGTATGAAGGCGACCGAGAAGATCGCCAGTGCGATGTAGGCGCTCACGGAGCACCGCCTGGCGGACCGTCGGGCATGACGGCGGGATCAAGGGTATGCGGTATCCGCGGTACGGGCGCGGTTGCCCGTACCGCTGGGAAGCGGTACATGGGTTGGGTCCTCCGGAAACGACGTGTCGCGCCGTCGGTCTATGGACCGGCGGCGTCAGGAAAAGGAGCGATCAGTGCTTCGCGAGGGCCGGCGGCCCGCGGCAGCCGGCGGCGGGCGGGATGCGTGTCGCGAGCGGCGCGAGAGTGCGCCGGGTCCGCGCGACGACGAGGCCGCTGACCGCGAACGCGAGCGCCACGGGCAGGATCGCGAGCAGGCCACCGGATGGCCGGTCGGGGTCCGGGTCGCCGGGGAGGGTCACCGGGACGGCGGCACCGGCGGTGACCCGGGGCGTGAACTGGAAAGTGTCGCCGGGCAGCGTGGTGTGCGCGGCGGACAGCCCGATGAGCAGAAAGCCCAGCGCGAGTGCGATGAACAGCACGAGTTGGCGGGGCACGCGGGCGGGTGGCGAGATCATCTCGATCACCTCCCGTCCCGTCGCTGGTCAGAACAGCTTACCTAACGCCGGGGCCGGGCCGGCCGCATCTTGAGATAACCTACTTAACCGATGGACTTTATAGCCACCCTGTGGTCCCATGGGTTCATGCGAGCGAGCGTGATGTTGATCCGCCGCCGCCACGTGGACTTCGGCCTCCTGGCGGCGAGCGCCTGTTGCCGTTCGGCCCGCGCCTGACGCGCCGCTCGAACCGACCACACCTCACCCCTCACCTTTCACGCCACGCCCGACGTGGTTCTCCGCGCCCGACGAACGGGAGCCCCATGACAGTCACGGTCCTGCGTACCCATACCCCCCGAAACGTGCGGCCGCTCGGTCGGCCCGCGCCCCGCACCACCCGCCACCGCCGGGCCGACCCGCCGGCCGAGGTGACGCTGACGATCGGCGTCACGCTCGCCGGCGACCGGCCCCACCGCGACGCCCTCGACTTCATCGACGGGCTCAACCAGCTCGCCGAGAACCTCGGGGCGTCGGTCACCATCGCGTCGGCGCCGCCCGCGCGGCCGGCCGTGTTCCGCACGCCCGCCCCGGCCGACATCGAGATCGACCCGCGTAGCCGCGTCGTACGCCGCCGCGGCGCGCCGGTCCAGCTCACCAAGGTCGAGTACGACCTGCTGACGTTCCTTGTCGACAACCCCCGGCAGGTCTTCACCCGTGGCCAGTTGCTGCGGCGGATCTGGGGCGACGACCGCGCCGGCCGGCGCACCGTCGACGTCCACATCAGCCGGCTGCGGGCCAAGCTCGGCGGCGAGCTCGTAGCCACCACCCGGGGGGTCGGCTACCGCCTGGCCGACAGCGCCCCGGTCAGCGTCATCCACCACGCGAACGGAGTCGTCCATGAGTAACGAACCCCGGCGCTTGCGCGTCGACGAGGACTGGGCCGCGACCATTGTCGGCCTCGTGCTCATCCTCCTGATCCTCGCCGGCGTCATCACCAAAGGGGTGCTCCAGTAATGTCCGCCGACACCGCGGCCCCGGCTGAGACCCCGGCCGCCACCGAACAGCCCCGACGCCCGATCACCCCGGCCACGGTCGGCTGGATCGCCGCCGGCATCGTCGTCGTGCTCGCCCTGGCGTACGTCACGAAGATCCTGGAGAAGAACGTACCCACCTGGCTGGCCGGCACGAGCCTGTCCCGGATCGCCAAGTCCGTCGAGTACCCGGTCTACGCGATCGCGCTGGGCCTGCTCGGCAACCTCGTGCTGACCCTCACCGGCCTGCGTGACCGGCTGTCGGGCGCCTTCCGCACGGAGTTCTTCATCAAGACCGGCCTGGTGCTGCTGGGCCTGTCGATCAACCTGTCGCTGCTCGTCACGGCCGCCGGCCCGGCGATCGTGCAGGCGCTCCTGCTGATCAGTGGTGTGTTCCTGTTCACCTGGTGGCTGGGCGGCAAGCTGGGCCTCGACGACAAGCTGCGCGCGCTGCTCGCCTCGGCGGTGTCGATCTGCGGCGTCAGCGCGGCGATCGCGGCGGCCGGCGCGGTGAAGGCGCGCCGGGAGCACCTCGCGTACGCGGCGAGCCTGGTGATCATTTTCGCGCTGCCGTCCATTTTCCTGCTGCCGTGGCTGGCGGACGTGTTCGGGCTCAGCGACGCCGTGGCCGGCGCGTGGATCGGCGGCAACATCGACACCACCGCGGCCGTGACCGCCGCCGGCACGCTGGCCGGCCCGGACGCGCTGAAGATCGCCACGATCGTCAAGCTCACCCAGAACGCCCTGATCGGCATCGTCGCGGTCGCCCTGACCGCCTACTTCGCCTTCAAGGTGGAGAAGTCCGAGAACGTCGAGAAGCCCGGCCTCATCGAGCTGTGGCGGCGCTTCCCGAAGTTCGTGCTCGGCTTCATCGCCGCCAGCGTCATCGGCACCTGGTACGCCGAGACGGCCCTCGCGGCCGACAACACGGCCGCCCAGGCGGTCGCGGGCAACCTGCGCACCTGGTTCCTCATCCTCGCCTTTGTCAGCATCGGCCTGGAGTTGCGGGTCAAAGCGCTGCGCGAGGCGGGCTGGCGGCCCATCGCGGTCTTCGGCAGCGCCACGGTCGTCAACATCGGCCTCGCCCTCGCCCTGGCCGCCCTGCTGTTCGCCAACTTCACCCTCTAGCTCGACCCGCGTCCGTCGCGGGCCGCGGCGACGACCCGCGACGGACGCCAGAACAAGGAACGACCCCCCGTGACGCTCTTCCATTGGTTCCTGCCCACCTCCGGCGACGGCGACCAGATCGGCGCCGCCACCGTGACCGCCGGCGCGGCCGCCCACCCCCGCCCGGCCACCCTCGACTACCTGACCGAGGTGGCCCGGGCCGCCGAGGACGGCGGCTTCACCGCCGCGCTCACTCCGGTCGGCGCCGGCTGCCCCGACCCGTGGATCGTGTGCAGCGCGGTCGCCGCCCGTACGTCGCGCATCACGCTGCTGGTGGCCTTCCGCACCGGCTTCGCCCTACCGACCCTGGTCGCGCAGCAGGCCGCGGCGTTCCACGAGCTGACGGGCGGGCGGCTCGCGCTCAACGCGGTCACCGGCGGTCAGGCCGCGGAGCAGCGCGCGTACGGCGACTTTCTCGACCACGACGCGCGCTATGCGCGTACCGCTGAAGTTCTTGAGGTGTTGCGGGCGTCGTTCGCCGGCGCTCCGTTCGACTACGACGGCGCGCATTACCGGGTGGAGGGGGGCGGGCTCGCGCGGCCGGTCAGCCCGGCGCCGCCGCTGTACTTCGGCGGAGCGTCGCCGGCCGCCGAGGCGGTCGCGGCGCGGCTGGCCGACACGTACCTCATGTGGGGCGAGCCGCCGGCCGCCATCGCCGAGCGGATCGCCCGCATCAGGGCGCTGGCCGGCGTGCACGGGCGGGACCTCCGGCTGGGCATCCGGCTGCACGTGATCGCGCGGGAGACCGCTGACGAGGCGTGGGCGCACGCCGCGCAGCTGCTGGCCGGCATGAGCCCGGAGCGCATCGCCGCCGCGCAGGCCCGGTTCGCCTCGATGGAGTCCGTCGGTCAGGCCCGGATGACGGCGCTGCACGGCGGGCGGGCGGACCAGCTGGAGATCGCGCCGAACCTGTGGGCGGGCGTCGGCCTCGTCCGGGAGGGCGCCGGCACCGCGCTCGTGGGCAGCTACGCGCAGGTCGCGGAGCGTATCGCCGAGTACGCCGAACTGGGCCTGCACGAGTTCATCCTGTCCGGCTGGCCGCACCTGGAGGAGGCGCGGCGCGTCGGCGAGCACGTGCTGCCGCTCGTGGCGGCGGCGCGGGTATGACGCGCCGGGTTCTCATCGGCGTCGGCGCTGTCGTGGCCTTCGTCGGCGGGTGGTGGGTGTTCGCGGACGCGCGGCCGGACCTCGCGCTGTTCGTCCCCCACCCCCGCGAGGTGTGGCATCAGCTCGTCGTGACCTCGACCCGCGGCTACTCCGGGTACCTGCTGCTTGAGCACCTCGGCGCGAGCCTGCGGCGCATCGGGTTGGGCTGCCTGTTCGGCACGGTCGGCGGGGTGCTGCTGGGCCTGGCCATCGCGCTCGTGCCGGTGCTGCGCGCGGCGCTCGGTCCGTTCATCACGTTCGTGCGCACGCTGCCGCCGCTGGCCTACCTGTACCTGCTGGTCATCTGGTTCGGCATCAATGAGGAACCGAAGGTCTGGCTGCTGCTCATCGCAGCCCTGCCGATCGTCGCGATCGCCACGGCCGACGCGGTCGCCGGTGTCCCCGACGACTACGTCAACGCGGCCCGGTCACTGGGCACCCGCCGGCTCGCGGTGCCGTGGCGGGTCGTGCTGCCCGCCGCGCTGCCCGAGATCCTCACGGGCGTGCGGCTGGCGGTCGGCGTCGCGTACACCTCCGTCGTGGCCGCCGAGACGATCAACGGCGTGCCCGGCATCGGCGGCATGGTCCGCGACGCCCAGCGCTACAACAACACGTCCGTCGTCATCCTCGGCATCCTCGTCATCGGGGCGTCCGGGCTGCTCATCGACGGCTTCATCCAGTTGGCCCAACGCCGCCTCGCCCCCTGGCGTGGCCGCATCTGAAAGGAAACCCTGTGGTACGCCCCTTCGCATTGTTGGCCGCTGTCGCCCTGGCCGTCGGGCTGACCGGCTGCGCCACGACGGACTCGCCCGGCGGCGGCGCCGCCACCGGCGACCCGGCCGCCCCGGCCGAGCTGCGCATCGGTTACCAGCTCATCCCCAACGGCGACCTGATCGTCAAGGACCAGCAGTGGCTGGAGAAGGCCCTGCCGAACACGAAGATCATCTGGAGCAGGTTCGACTCGGGCGGCGACGTGAACACCGCGATCGTGGCCGGCAGCATCGACATCGGGCTCGCCGGGTCCAGCCCGGTCTCGCGCGGGCTCGCCGCGCCGCTGAACATCCCGTACACCGTGCCGTGGATCTTCGATGTGATCGGCGACAACGAGTCGCTCGTGGTGCGCAAGGAATCCGGCGTCACCTCGCTCGCCGGCCTGGCCGGCAAGAAGATCGCCACCCCGTTCGCGTCGACCGCCCACTACAGCCTGCTCGCCGCCCTGGCCGACGCCGGGGTGGCCGAGTCCAGCGTGCAGGTCATCGACCTGCAGCCGCCGGACATCCAAGCGGCATGGACGCGCGGCGACATCGACGCCGCGTACGTGTGGACGCCTGTCCTCGCGGAGCTGCAAAAGACCGGCACCACGCTGATCACCAGCCGGCAGCTGGCCGCCAAGGGCAAGGTGACCGCCGACCTGGCCGTGGTGACGAAGGCCTTCGCCACTACGTACCCCGAGGCGCTGTCGACCTGGCTGCAGCAGCAGGACAAGGCCGTGAAGCTGGTCCGCAGCGACAAGACCGCCGCTGCGGCCGCGATCGCCCGCCAACTCAACCTCAGCCCCGAGGAGGCGTCCCGCCAGCTCGACGAGCTCGTGCTGCTCGACGCGTCGGAGCAGGCCAAGCCGGAGTACCTCGGCACGGCCGAGAAGCCGGGCGGCCTGGCTACCAACCTGCACGCGGCCGCCGAGTTCCTCGTCGGCCAGGGCAAGCTGGAGGTCGCGCCTGACCTGGCGACCTACCAGCAGGGCATCAACCCGGCGGCGCTGGCGGCCGCGTTCCCCGGCTGACATGGCGGAATCAGACTCGCCTGCGGTGCGGCTGGCCGGTGTGGGCCAGACGTACCGCGGGCGCGGCCGGCGCGTCGTCGACGCGCTCGCTGACGTCGACCTGTCGGTGGCGGCGGGGGAGTTCGCCGTGATCGTCGGGCCGTCCGGCTCGGGCAAGAGCACCCTGCTGCGCATCGTCGCCGGGTTCATCACCCCGTCGCGGGGCACGGTTGTCGTCAACGGCGCGCCAGTGCGCGGGCCGGGCCCGGACCGGGGCGTCGTGTTCCAGCAGCCGCGCCTGTTCCCGTGGCTGTCGGTGCGCCGCAACGTCGAGTTCGGACTGCGGGGCCTCGACCGCGCGGCCCGGCGGGCCCGGGCATCCGAGCAGCTTGAGCTCGTGGGCCTCGCCGACACCGCCGACCTGCGCCCGTACGAGCTGTCGGGCGGCATGCAGCAGCGCGCCGCGATCGCCCGGGCGCTCGCGCCGGGGCCGCGCATCCTGCTGCTGGACGAGCCGTTCGCGGCGCTCGACGCGCTCACCCGCGAGCGCATGCAGGAGGAGCTGCGCGCGCTGTGGCAGGTCACCGGTACGACGGTGATCTTTATTACGCACAGCGTGGACGAGGCCGCCTACCTGGGCACCCGCATCGTGGCGCTGTCCGCCCGTCCGGGCCGCGTGGTGCTGGATCTGGCCTCCGATCTGCCCCGGTCGGCCGAGCCACGGCACGAGCCCGAGTTCGTGTCGACCCGTGACAAGGTGCTGGAGCTGGTCCGCTCGGCCGCCCGCTGACGGGTGGTGGGCGCTGGGGTGAGCCGACGTTTGGACGGTTACAGGTGTTATCGCGCGCTGAGTTCCACACCTGTCCGCCCAAACGTCGGCTGATCCCGCGATGTGGGTCCGCGCCACGGTGCACGGGAAGCCGACGGAGCGCGGCCCCGGGTTCGTGACCGCGTCCGTGGTCGACCCGTTCGGCGAGATGGTCGACCAGCGCTATCTCGACGTCGTGTCCAGCGCGTCGGCGTAGGCCTTGGCGAGCGCGGCGGCCTCGGTCAGCTGGGACTCCACGACCGGGAGGGCGGGCGCCACGTCGGCGCCCAGCTCGCGCAGGAGCTGGCTGAGCAGCGCGGCCGCCGCCTCGGCCTGGGGCGCCACGCCGGCCGTCACGACCGGTACGGCCCGCTTGCCGGCCAGCGCGCTCGCCGGCAGTTGGTCGAGCAGCACCTTGAGTATTCCCGTGTAGCTGCCCTTGTACGTCGGCGTCGCCACGACGAGCACGTCGGCCTCGCGTAGCGCGGTCACGGCGGCGGCGGTCGGCTCGTCGCCGGGGGTCAGCAGGCCGGCGCCGAGGTCGCCGACCTCGACAGTCGCCGGGGCGCCGAGCCCCAGCCGCTGCGCGACCGCCTCGCCGACCGCGGCGGCCAGGGTGGACGTGCGCGAGCCGGCGCGCGGGTTGCCGGAAACGACCAGGATGCTCACGGGGTCTCCCTCACATCGGAGTGAAAATCATATCTTATCCGTGGGAGTTGTAGAGAAGATGGCTCGCCACCTGGCATCATTACCCTGCATTGCCTATCGTTTTAGTAGGTGATACCCCTCGGCGACGGGAGCGGCCATGCGGCGGACGACAGCGGTGATCGGTGGCGGATGTTCGGGAGCGCTGGTCGTCCTGGAACTCCTGCGATGTACCGATGACGAGGTGCTGCTCATTGAGCCGGGAACGCCCGGCGCCGGGGTCGCCTACGGGGCGGCCAGGCCCTGGCACCTGCTCAACTCCCGGGCCGGCGCGATGAGCGCGGACCCCGACGATCCGGGGCACTTCGTCACCTGGCTGCGGGGCCGGGGCATCGCGGCCGGCCCCGACGACTTCGTGTCCCGCCGGCACTTCGGCCGTTACCTCTACGCGAGCCTCGAGGCGGCCGCGTGCGCGTACCCGGGCCGCCTGCGGCTGTTCGACTCCCCGGTCGCGCGGGTCGCGACCGGGCCCGACGGGCCCGCGCTCGTGCTCGCGGACGGGCGGCTCCTGCGGGCCGACCGGGCCGTACTCGCCGTGGGTGGTTCCGGCGGCGGACAGCCCGCCGGCCTCACCGAGGCGGGACGGTCGCACCCCGGCTACGTCGCCGACCCGTGGGCGCCCAGGGCGCTCGACGCCATCCCGCGCGGCGCGCGCGTCCTGCTGCTGGGCACCGGCCTCACGGCCATCGACGTGATGCTGAGCCTCGTCGAAGCCGGCCACGGCGGCCCGGTCACCGCCGTGTCGCGGCACGGCCTGCTGCCCCGCGCGCACGGCGCCGCCGGTCCGCCGGTGACACTGCCGCACCAGACCCGCCTGCGGCCCCTGATGCGGCAGTTGCGCGTGGCGGCGGCCGCGCACGGCGACTGGCGGCCGGTGGTCGACGGCCTGCGTCCACACCTCGACGCCCTGTGGACGGGGTTCAGCGCCGAGGAGCAGGACCGCTTCCTGCGGCATGTGGCCCGGCACTGGGAGGTGCACCGCCACCGCATGGCCCCGGCGGTCGCCGACCGGGTTGAGGCGCTGCGCGCGTCCGGCGACCTGACCGTGCGGGCCGGTCGCCCCGCCCGCATCGAGCCGGCCGGGCCGGGTCTCCTGGTCACCTTCGCGGACGGACACCAGGAGCGGTACGGCGCCGTCGTGGCGTGCACGGGCTCGTGCCGCCTGCCGGAGGCGGCCGGGCCGCTGCTGACCACATTGCTCGGTGACGGCCTCGTCCGGCCCGGGCCGCACGGCCTCGGCCTGGACGTGGACGCGGCCGGCCGCCTGCGCGACGCGGCCGGCCGGGTCAACCCTCGCCTGTGGACGGTCGGACCGCTGCGGCGCGGCGCGCTGTGGGAGACCACGGCCGTACCGGAGATCCGCGCGCAGGCGCGCGCCCTCGCCGAGCAGCTGCGCACCGTGGGGGAGCGGATGGAGGAGCGCCCCGCCCGGCCGGCGATCGTGGCGGTGAACCAACTGGCGGCGTGATGCCCAGGGTCCCGTGCGGGCGGTGACCGTGGTCCTGTCGGGGACAGGGCCTTGTGCCCTGCTTATGATCACGATTGGCGGGCACGATCGTCTCGTTGGCAAAACCCCGCCGGCCCCCTCAAGGAGATAGAGACAATGAAGCGTCGCACCCTGGACATCCTGTTCAGCACCGGTGGCCTGGTGCTTGCCGGACTGCTGCTGATCGTCGGCATCGTTCTCAACAGCAACGCGAACTTCGCCAAGACCTACGTGGCCGACCAGCTCGGTGAGCAACACATATCGTTCACTCCGGCCGATCAGCTCAGCGACGAGGAGAAGAAGGCCGCCTGCCTGGTCGAGAACGCCGGCAAGCCGCTGACCACGGGCAAGCAGGCGGAGTGCTACGCCAACGAGTACATCGGCCTGCACCTGAAGAACATCGCGGGTGGCAAGACCTACGCCGACATGGGCGACGTGCAGAGCGACCTGCGCGCTCAGGTGGCCAAGGCCCAGGAGACCAACGCCGCGAACCTCGCGGACCTGCAGAAGCAGCTCGACGCCGCCAACGCCCAGCGTGACTCGCTCTTCAAGGGCGAGACCCTGCGCGGCCTCCTGCTCACCTCGTACGGGTTCAGCGTCTTCGGCGAGAAGGCCGCCCAGGCCGTGCTGGTCGCCTTCATCGCGGCCGGACTCCTCCTGCTGCTCAGCATCGCCGGCCTGATCCACGCCTTCATCACCCCGAGGAGCAAGGGCTTCGCGGTGCCGGAGCCGGACAAGGTCACCGTCAACGCCTGATCTCCCCGCCAAGGTGCCGGGTCGCGTGAGCGGCCCGGCACCTTCGTGTGCGCGGCCTACGCTGGGGGCCATGACGATCGTGGCCATCGAGACGCCCACCCTCGGCGACCGGGGCTACCTGGCCCATGACGGCGAGGTGGCCCTCGTGGTCGACGCGCAACGCGACATCGATCGCGTGCTGCTCGTCGCCGGGGCGGAAGGGGTGCGCATCACCCACGTCTTCGAGACCCACATCCACAACGACTACGTGACGGGCGGGTACGCGCTGGCCCGCGCCACCGGGGCCGCCTACCACGTCAATGCCGCCGACCCGGTGACCTTCGACCGCGTGCCGGTCCGGGACGGCGACACGGTCGAGGTGGGCGAGCGGTTGCGCGTGCGGGTGCTGGGCACACCGGGGCACACGTTCACCCACCTGTCCTACGCCCTGTACGACGGGGACGATCCCGTGGGCGTCTTCACGGGCGGGTCCCTGATCTACGGCTCGGTCGGTCGCCCCGACCTGCTCGGGCCCGAGCACACCCACGACCTGGCGCGCCATCAGCACGCATCGGCCCGCCGGCTCGCCGCGGAGCTGCCCGGCGCCACGGAGGTCTTCCCGACCCATGGGTTCGGCAGCTTCTGCTCGGTCGACCAGTCCGCGGTGACCGAGAGCACACTCGCCCGGGAGGGCCTGGTGAACCCGGTGTTCACGACCGGGGCCGAGGCCTTTGTCGAGAGCGTGCTCGCGCAACTGGACGCCTGGCCGGCGTACTACGGCCGGCTGGGTCCCGTGAACCTCGCCGGCCCGGACGCGCCGGACCTCACCCCGCCGGCGGTCGCCGGCGCCGAGGAGCTGCGGGCCCGGCTCGCGGCGGGGGAGTGGGTCGTCGACCTGCGCCACCGGGTGGCGTTCGCGGCCGGTCACGCGCCCGGCACGGTCAACCTCGGGCTGGACGGCAACGTCGCGACGTACCTCGGCTGGCTGATCGACTGGGGCGCGCCGGTGACCCTGCTGGCCGGGACCGCCGATGAGATCGCGCGGGCGCAGCGCGAGCTGGTGCGTGTCGGGATCGACCGGCCCGCAGCCCAGGCCGTCGGCGGCCCGCGCGACTGGGCGGGCGGGGCGCCGCTGGGCACGTACCCGAGGATGGGCTTCGCCGACCTCGCCCAGGTGCGTCACCACCGGCCGGTCGTGGTCCTGGACGTGCGCCGTGACCTGGAGCACAACGAGGAGCACCTGCCCGGCAGCGTGCATGTACCCCTGCACGAGCTTCGGGCGCGGCTGGCCGGGATCCCGGACGGCGAGGTGTGGGTGCATTGCACGACCGGCTACCGGGCGGCTATCGCGGCCTCGCTGCTGGCGGCGGCCGGCCGGCGGGTGGTTCTCGTCGACGACGACTTCCCGGCCGGGACTTTCGGCCTGTTGGGAACGGCGGTCCGACACGGTACAAATGAGCAATGATCCGAGTCTTCCTGCTCGACGACCATGAGGTCGTCCGTCGTGGCCTGCACGAGCTCCTGGAGGCCGAGGACGATATCGAGGTTGTCGGCGAGTCGGGCTCGGCCAAGGAGGCCACCCACCGGGCGCCCGCGCTGCGGCCGGACGTGGCGATCCTCGACGGACGCCTGCCCGACGGCAGCGGCATCGACGTCTGCCGCGACATCCGCTCGGTCGACCCGTCGATCAAGGGACTGATCCTCACCTCGTACGAGGACGACGAGGCGCTGTTCGCGGCCATCATGGCCGGCGCGTCCGGCTACGTCCTCAAGCAGATCCGGGGCACCGACCTGGTGGACGCGGTGCGTCGGGTGGCCGCCGGCCAGTCACTGCTGGACCCGGCCGTGACCCAGCGGGTACTCGAGCGGATCCGCCACCCCGTCGAGGAGCCACAGGAGCTCAAGTCGCTCACCGAGCAGGAGCGGCGCATTCTGCAGTACGTCGCGGAGGGCCTGACCAACCGCGAGATCGCCGGAAAGATGTTCCTCGCGGAGAAGACGGTCAAGAACTACGTCTCCAGCCTGCTCGCCAAGCTCGGCCTTGAGCGACGCACCCAGGCCGCCGTGCTCGCCACCCGACTGCTGGGCGAGCGCCACTAGCGCGTCCCCAGCGCCGTCATGCCCGTGCCCCCTTGGCGCGGGTCCGGCCGTCGGTCACGCCGGAACGTGCCGGTCGGCCCTGCCCCGTTCAGATAGGCGTCCATGACTCTGAGACCGTGGACGCTGTGGCGCTGCGAGCGCGCGAACAGACACCATCCGGACTTTCCGGGGCGCAGGCCGCGCGTCGGCTGGCTCAGGACGGGCGCAACGAGGTGCCGCCGCCGCGGCCCCCGCGCGTCTGGCGCCGCGTGGCAGGCCAGCTGACCGACCCTCTGGTGGCCCTGCTCCTCGCCGCGGCCGTGGTCACGATCGCGCTGGGCGACATGACCGACACCGCCGTGATCCTCGGCGTGGTCGTGGTGAACACGACCATCGGGGTGGTCCAGGAGATCCGCGCCGACCGCGCGATCACCGCCCTGCGCCAGCTGTCCGCCCCCTCGGCCCGGGTGCGCCGGGACGGCGCCGACGTGATCATCCCGGCCGCCGAGGTGGTACGCGGGGACGTGCTCGTGCTCGCCCAGGGCGACATCGTCCCCGCCGACGCCGAACTGCTGGAGGCCAGCCAGCTCACCGTCGACGAGTCCGCGCTCACGGGCGAGTCCGTGCCCGTGGGCCGGGCGGTCCCCGACGAGGTCTCCGCGGGGACGGTCGTGCTGACCGGGCGGGCGCTCACCCGCGTCACCCGTACCGGCCCGCACAGCGCGCTGGGGCGCATCGCCGCGCTGGTCGCCGCCACCCGGCCGGCGGCCACGCCCCTGCAACGGCGGCTGGCCGAGCTGGGCCGCGCCCTCGGCGTGGTCGCCGTCGGCCTGTCCGCCCTCGTCATGGTGCTGGGCGTGGCCAACGGCCAGCCGCTCGGGGAGATGGCCCTGGCCGCCGTGAGCCTGGTCGTCGCGGCCGTGCCCGAATCGCTGCCGGCCGTGGTCACGCTGGCGCTCGCGCTGGGCGCCATGCGCATGGCACGCGGGCACGCGATCGCGCGCCGGCTGCACGCCGTGGAGACGCTCGGGTCGGTGACCGTCCTGGCCACCGACAAGACCGGCACCCTCACGGAGGGCCGGATGAGCGTGCGCCGCGCGGTCACGGCCGCCGGCACGGTCGTGGCCGTGCGCGGGCGCGGGTACGACCCGACCGGCACGGTGGACCCGGGTCCCGACAGCGGGGTGCTCGACCTGGCGCGGGCGGTCGTGCTCTGCAACGACGCCGAGCTGCGCCCGCCGGACGCGGACAACCCGGCGTGGCGGTCGTTGGGCGACCCGGTGGAGGGCGCCCTGCTCGCCTTCGCGGGGCGCTGCGGTCTCGACGTCGCCGCGACCCGGTCGGCCGCTCCCCGGGTCGCGGAGGAGCCGTTCGACGCGCTCACCCGACGGATGATCACGGTCCACGAGTCCGTGGCCTTCCGCTACGCCGTGTGCAAGGGCGCGCCGGAGGTCGTCCTCGACCCGGGGACCACCGACTGCCCGGCGGCGGTGCGGGAGGCGTTGCGCGCGGCGGCTCAGGACATGGCCGACGCCGGCCTGCGGGTGCTCGCGGTCGCGGGCATGGCGGTGGACTCCCGAGAGGCCGGCCTGCGCGGCGCCGGCCTCGCGCCGCTGGGCCTGGTCGGCATCGGCGACCCGATCCGGCCCGAGGCCGCCGGCACGACCGCCGACCTCGACGCGGCCGGCATCCGGCTCGTCCTCATCACGGGCGACCACCCGGCCACGGCGCGTGCCATCGCGACCGAGGTCGGCATACCCGCCGCCGAGGTGGTCTCCTTCGACACGACCCCGGCACCCGACTCGGTGCAGCGGGCGGCCGTGTTCGCCCGGGTGCGCCCCGAACAGAAGCTCGACATCATCGCGGTCCTGCAGGGCGAGGGGCAGGTCGTCGCCATGACCGGCGACGGTGTCAACGACGCGCCCGCGCTACGCCGCGCCGACATCGGCGTGGCCATGGGCGCCGGCGGCACCGAGGTGGCCCGCCAAGCCGCCGACCTGGTGCTCACGGACGACAACCTCGCCACGGTCGCCACGGCCGTGCACGAGGGCCGGCGCATCTACGACAACATCCGCCGGTTCCTGCGCTACGCGCTCTCCGGCGGCCTGGCCGAGATCCTCGTGATGCTGATCGGACCGGCGTTCGGGCTGGCCGTGCCGCTGCTGCCCGCCCAGATCCTCTGGATCAACCTGCTCACCCACGGCCTGCCGGGCGTGGCACTGGGTGCCGAGCCCGCCGAGCCGGGCGCCATGCGCCGCCCGCCGCGCCCGCCGGACGAGTCGGTGCTCGGCCGCGGCCTGGTCGCCAGCGTCCTGCTGACCGGCGCGTTCATCGCGGCGGTGGTGCTCGGCGTCGCGGTGTGGGCGCACGCGGCCGGCGCGCCCTGGCAGACCATGGCCTTCGTGACCCTCGGCCTGGCGCAACTGGGTGTGGCGCTCGCGGTCCGGGTGCCGCGCGGGCGGGGCCGGCCGGGCAACCCCGCGCTCGGCGTGGCCGTGGCGCTGTCGGCGCTGCTTCAGCTCGCCGCGGTCGGGTTCGGGCCGCTGCGCGCCCTGCTGCACACCTCGCCCCTGACGTGGACACAGCTCGCGGTGTGCGTGGCCGCCGCGGTGCTGCCCGGCGCGGCGGTGGCGACGGTCTCGGCCGTTCGCCGCATGGTGCCTGACCAGGCACGACAGGCATGATGGGAGCCGTGCACCCCGCCTCCATGATCGTCCTGTTGGTCGTGATCACGCTGCTCGGGCTGGCCGTCGGCTCGTTCCTCAACGTGGTGATCCATCGCGTGCCGCGCGGGGAGTCGGTCGTCTCGCCGCCGTCGCGCTGCCCGGCCTGCGCGGCGCCGATCCGGCCATGGCACAACGTTCCGGTCGTGAGCTGGCTGGCGCTGCGCGGCCGGTGCGCCGGCTGCGGCACGCGGATCAGCGTCCGGTACCCGCTGGTGGAACTCGCCACCGGCGGGGTCTTCGCGGCGCTGGCCGTGCGGCTGGCCGCGACCGACCAGCTCGGCGCCGTGCCGGCGATGGCCTACTTCGCCGCCCTCGGCATCGCCCTCGCCATGATCGACATTGACGTGCGACGGCTGCCCAACGCGCTCGTGCTCCCCTCGTACCCGGTGGTGGCCCTCCTGCTGGTGGCGGCGTCCGCCGTGCACGGCGACTGGTCGGCGCTCGGCCGGGCCGGGCTCGGCGCGGCCGCGCTGTTCGCCTTCTTCCTGGCGGTGGCCCTGCTCTACCCCGGCGGCATGGGGATGGGCGACGTGAAGCTCGCCGGCCTGCTCGGCGGTGTGCTCGCCTACCTGTCCTGGTCGACCGTGATCATCGGGACGTTCACCGGGTTCCTGCTCGGGGCGCTCCTCGGCGTCGCGGTCATGCTGGTCCGCCGGGGCGAGCGCCGCACGGCGGTACCCTTCGGACCCTTCATGATCGCGGGGGGCCTGCTCGCGGTGTTCGCGGCGGCCCCCCTGGCCGATCTCTACCTGTCCATGCTGAGCGCCTAGCGCTGCACGCTCCAGTTGAGCACCGTTACCCGGCGTGCCCCGGACTCCTCCGAGATGCCCACCTTGGCGCGCAGGCTCGGCTGTCCGGTGTCCGTGCACGTGCCCGCGCCGGGGCACAGGTACACGTTGAGCCAGACGACCGCTTGGCTGGGCTGCGTACTGCGATCCGGTGTGGCCACCATCGGCGTGGGCGTGCTCGTGTTGCCGGGGCCGTCGATGCTGATGTGGTGCACGATGACGCCGCCCCGGAAGTAGAACTGCAGATCCTTCTTGAGGTTCAGGTCGACCCACGCCTGCGGCGCGTACACGGTGCCGAACAGGTACGCCTGGAAGTTGCCGTTCTTGTAGGAGCTGATCAGCGGCACCTTGCGGCGGGTGATCTGGTTGCTGTCGCTGGTCTTCAGCCCGTAGATCACCGTGGCGGGACGCGATGGCGAGTACTGGCCGCACAGGGCCACCTGCGCGTCGTCGGTGAGGTACATCCGCGCCTCGCCGCCGAACACGAACGTCACCCCCTGCTGCCCGGCGACGGGCTCCCAGTCGGCCGGCGGGTTGTCCGGCGGGACAGGGCTGTGGCAGGCGGTGGCGATGTCCGGGGGATTGCTCGTCCGGTACGCACCGGTCATGGTGCCCCCGATGACGTAACCCTCGTCGAGGTTCCAGACGCCGTTGAAGTTGAAGTAGTAGACGCCCGGCTCGAAGTTGTACACCAGCTTCTTGCATCCGGTGGCCGCGTTGAGCGCGGCGACGTCGTTGTACACGCCGGGTTTGAACGACACCGCGTCCTTCTCCTTGGCGTCGCACGCTGGCGGCGTGCGCACGTTCGTCGGCAGGGTCGGCGCGGCGTAACCCGGATCCGCGATGTCCGCGGCGGCGTTGGGACAGCTCACGGCGGGCACGATGGCGCCGAGGCAGGCACCGCGGGCCTTGACCGAGGCCGCGTCGAGCGTGCCGTGGAAGACGTTGATCCTGGAGTTGGCGAAGACGCCGCCCTTGACGACGACCGTGTCGTTCTTGCCACCGTTGATCTTCACCCAGATCCCGTCACCCGCGTGCGAGCTCTCGTCGGTGTCGCCGGGCTTGCCGAGCGTGATCAGGGCATTGCCCGGGCGGTTGCTGTCGTTGATCGGGGCGACGCTGGTGCGAGCCTCGTCCGGCGCGCAGGACACCGCCACGGATCCCGTCACGTTGCCGGACCGTCCGGCCTCGGAGTAGAAGTTGTCCATCCGCAGCTGGGAGTCGGCCCCGAAGCAGTTGCCGTCGCCCAGGTAGGAGCCGGACCGCAGGTTGTCGATGGCCACCTTCGCGGCCCCGTCGGCGGCGGCCGCGCGGGCGGCCTGGGCGCGCATCGCGACCGTCGTACGCAGGTTCGTCTCCGCGAACGACAGGACGACGCCCATGACGATCGCCACCACGGTGATGAAGATGAGCGCGAAGATGAGCGACGTGCCGCTGTCGTCGGCCATCCGCTTGCGCTGCGCGTCGATCGCGCGCGTCAGGCGCGTCATGTCTGCCTCCGCTGTCCTACGAGCGTGACCGTGACCGGCGCGCTGGTGGCCCGGTTCTTGATGGTCAGGTTCAGGTTGATCTGCCGCGGTACCGCCGGAACGGCCGTGGTGCAGGCGGCCGAGAAGCAGACGCTGGCGCTGTCGAGGTTGTGGACCAGCACCGAGTCCGAGACGGGCACCGTGCTCGCCCCCACGCAGGTGATGCGCCGCAGCCGGGTCTCGCCGTCCACGGTCTGCACGAGGTAGGCCGCCCGCACGGTGCGCGGGTCGCCCGACGCGTCCGTCGGGTCGTCCCAGGCCAGGCGGATGAGGGCCGCCGGCGTGCCGGCGACCCCGCAGGCCCGGCCGCTGGCCGCCGCCACGTTGACCTCCACGGATGCCAGCAGCGGGAACCCGGTCGCGGACCAGTCGCGCACGCCGACACTCGCCACGTCCTGGGCGAAGTACGCCGCGGCGATCTGGATGTCGTGCGACTCCGACAGCCGTCCGGTCGTCTCGTCGGTGTGCTTGAAGAACGCGAGGAGCCCGTTGGTCAGCGGCACGATGATGATGCCGAGGATGACGATGGCGACGAGCAGTTCGGTGAGCGTGAAGCCGCGGTCGTCGCGCAGCGCGTCGCGGTTCAGCATGCCGGGTCCGTGGGTCGGCAGGGCCGGCGGATGACCAGGTCCAGGGACTCGCTGGCCCGGCCGTCCTGGCTGGACACGGTCAGCCGGAGCCGCTGCAGGGCGCGGTCCGTGCCGCCGCACGTGCTCGTGAACGCCGAGCCGTCCCAGTACGTGACGGCGAGGGTGTGGGCGTAGCCGGCGGGCGGGGTGTAGCTGGCGCGGTAGGCGTCCGGGCCCGCGCAGTCCACGTACCCGGTGGGGGAGGCGGCCACCCTGCTCTCGATCGCCTCGGCGAGGTCGCGCACGGCGGCGCCCGCGACCGCCTGTTTGCGATGGATGTCGGTGATCCGGATGCTCGTCGCGATGCCGCCGATGAGGACGGCCACGGCGATGCCCATGATGATCACGGTGATGAGCAGCTCGATGAGCGTGTCGCCGCGGTCGTCGCGCAGGCGCTCGGCGTTCATCTACACCTGCACCCGGTTGAAGATGCCGTACATGGCCTGCACGAGGGCCACCGCCACGAAGCCGACGATGAAGCCCATGAACACGATGACGGCCGGCTCGAACAGGCTCGTGACCTTCTTGAGCTTGTAGTCCAGCTCACCCTCGAAGTACCGGGCCGTGACGTCGAGCTGGTCGTCGAGGGTGCCGGTCTCCTCACCGACGCGGATCATCCGGGCGGCCGTGGGCGGGAACAGGCCAGTCCGCGCCAGCGGGGCGGCGAGGCCCTGCCCCTCCAGCATCGCTTCGGAGACCTGCCCGAGCGAGCGGGTGAAGACGAGGTTGCGCAGCGAACCGGTGGCTACCCGCAGCGCCTCGGGCAGCGCCACGCCGGCCCCGGCCATCGACGACATGACCCGGCAGAACCGCTCGACCAGGGCGGCGCGCACGGTCCCGCCGATCACGGGGATCCGCAGGACGAGGCGGTCGCGGGCGTACCGGCCGCCTTCCGTACGCAGCGCCAGGAAGATGATCAGCGCCAGGCCGCCGAGGCCGCCAGCGATCGCCGGCCACCAGCCGGTCAGGAAGTCGGTGATGCCCATGAGCATGCGCGTGGACCACGGCAGCTCCGCGTCCAGGCTGGCGAAGAACGTCTTGAAGCGCGGCAGGGTGAACACCGACAGCACGACCACCGTGAACACCGCCATGCCCGCGATCATGGACGGGTAGATGGCGGCCGCCTTGATCCGGCGCCGGGCCTCCAGATCGCGCTCCAGGTACTTGGCGAGCTGGTCGAGGACGGTGTCGAGCTGGCCGGTCAGCTCCGCCGAGCGCAGGATGCCCCGGTAGAACTCGGGGAACACCTTCGGGTGGCGGTCCAGGCAGTCCGACAGCGTCTCGCCGTGCCGCAGGCCCTCCTCGACCTCGGCCATGAGCTTGCGCAGCGTGGAGTTGCTCGCCTCCTGGCCCAGGGTGTGCACGGCCTCGATGAGCGGCAGGCCGGCGCGGATGAACGCGCCGAGCTGGCGCGACAGATGCATGACCTCCTCGCGCTTGACCCGCTTCGGGGTGATCTCCATCTGGAGGAAGCTGGTCTTCTCCTTCTTGGCCGCGCGCGGTCGCGCCGGGGGCGCCTGCGCGCGCGGGGGCGCCGCGGGCGCGGCCGGCGGCGGGTAGGCGGGCGGCTGGTAGCCCGGGTACGCCGCAGCCGGGGCGACGGAGGTGGCGTTCATCGCCTGGTACGCGGGCGGGTGGGCCCCGACGCCCGCCGGCCACTGGGCCGGCTGCCCTACGACGCTCGGCTGCCCTGCGACGCTCGGCTGCCCTGCGACGCCCGCCTGCCACGAGGCTGGTTGGCCCAGCCCGGCCTGGCGTGGCGTCGTCCACACGGTGTCGTCACTCGCGATGTCGTCGTAGTTCAACTCAGCTTCCGATCACATAGATGGAGCGCAACACCTCGTCGAGCGTCGTCACGCCGGCCTCCACGAGCAGCGCCGCCTCCTCCTGGAGCGTGCGCATGCCCTCGGCGCGGGCGACCTTGCGAACCTGGTCGTGCGGTGCGCGCCCCAGCACCAGTTCCCGGATGGCCTCGGAGACCGGCATGATCTCGTACACGCCGATCCTTTCCAGGAAGCCGGTGTGGGCGCAGAAGTTGCAGCCGTGCCCGCGCAGGAACCCGTGCGCCGGCGGCCGTCCCCCGATCGCCATCAGCAGGGCGTACTCCTCGGGGGTCGGTTCGTAGCGGCCACGGCAGTGCGGGCACACGCGCCGGACCAGGCGCTGCGACACGACCGCGGTGACCGATGAGGCCACGAGGAAGCTCTCCACGCCCATGTCCAGCAGCCGGTGCAACGCGGCGGCGGCGTCCGTGGCGTGAATGGAGGAGAGCACGAAGTGGCCGGTGAGCGCGGCCTGCACGGCGATGTGGGCCGTCTCCACGTCGCGGATCTCGCCGACCAGGATGACGTCGGGGTCCTGGCGCAGGATCGACCGCAGCCCCGTGGCGAACGTGACCCCGGCCTGCTCGTTGATCTGGATCTGGCTGATCGACTCGACGCGGTACTCGACCGGGTCCTCGATCGTCATCACGTTGCGCTCGGGGGTGTTCAGCTCCGCGAGGGAGCCGTACAGGGTCGTGGTCTTGCCGCTGCCCGTGGGCCCAGCGCACATCACCATCCCGTACGGGGAACGCAGCAGGGCCTGGTACCGGGCGGCCATGTCCTCGGGCATGCCGAGCTGTTCCAGCCGGTACAGGGTGCGGCTCTTGTCGAGCAGCCGCATGACCACCTTCTCCCCCTCGATGACCGACGTGGTCGAGACACGGATGTCCACGCCCCGGCCCTCGATCTCCAGACTGATCTGACCGTCCTGCGGCCGGCGCCGCTCGACGATGTTCATGTTCGCCATGATCTTGATGCGGCTGACGATGACCGGGCCCATGGCCGCGGGCAGGTCGAGCACGTCGTGCAGCGCGCCGTCGATGCGGTACCGCACGCGGATGCGCTCGGGCTGCGGCTCGATGTGGATGTCGGAGGCCCGGTCGCGCAGCGCCTGCGTGATCATCAGGTGGACGACCTGGACGACCGGTGCGTCGTCGTTGACGGCCGTCGCCTCCGCCCGCACGGCCGTGGAGGCGCGGTTGACGCTCTGCGTCTCGAACGCGCGTACGTGCGAGGCGACCCCCGCCAGCGCCCGGTAGTTGATGCCGATCGCGTGGAGGATGTCCGACTCGCGGGCCACCAGGATCCGCACGGGGCGCCCGAGGCGCCGTTGCAGCACGCCCACCAGCGCCGCCGACGGTACGGCGACGGCGACGACCACGCTCTGCTGGTCGACCGCGAGTGGGATGACGGTCAGCTCGCGCGCCGTGGCCTCGTCCAGGAGGCCGAGCGCCGCCTGCTGCGGCACGGTCTCGCGCAGGTCCACCAGCTCCACGCCGTAGCGGTTGGCCACGGCCATGGCCAGGTCGCGCTCCGTGAGCAGGCCCATGCCGACCAGCCGCTGCCCGAGGTAGCGCGGGGTGCCCCGCTGGGCGTTGGCCAGGGCCGCGACGACGTGTCCCCGGCTTATGACGTTGGCGTCGACCAGGATCTCGCCGAGGCGCTGCCCGCCGGGCTCGACCGCGAGGTCGACCGGCGCCACGGGCCCGAGCGCGGGTTCCGGCGCCGGCCGCTCCGCCGGACCCGGCGCGCTTCGACCGATCAGCTTCATGCCGGGGTGCCCACCATCAACGGCCGCGGCGCGGGGACCTCGACCTCCTTGGGGTACAGGCTGCGGGCCACCGCGTCGTCATAGCCGATCACGCCGTCGCGGACCAGGGCCGACACGGACTGCTCGAAGCTCACCATGCCCTCGCGCTGCCCGGTGAGCAGGCTGTTGCGCAGCTGGTGGGTCTTGCCCTCCTTGATGAGGTTGCGCACGGCCGGGTTGGCGATCAGCACCTCGTACGCGGCGATCAGGCCGCCGCCGAGGCGGGGGATGAGGCGCTGGTAGACGATCCCGGTGAGCGCGGCTGCGAGCTGCGTACGCACCTGTGCCTGCTGCTCGGCCGGGAAGACGTCGATGACGCGGGCCAGCGCCTGCGAGGTGTCGTTGGTGTGCAGCGACGCGAGCACCAGGTGGCCGGTCTCGGCGATGCTCAGCGCGAACCGGATGGACTCCAGGTCGCGCATCTCGCCGACGAGCAGCACGTCCGGGTCGGCGCGCAGCGCGGCGCGCAGCGCGTGGGCGAAGCTGTCGGTGTCCGAGCCCACCTCGCGCTGGTTCACGGTGGCGCGCCGGTGGTCGTGGACGTACTCGATGGGGTCCTCGATGGTGAGGATGTGGCAGGCCCGGTCCGCGTTGATCTGGTTGACCATCGCGGCGAGCGTGGTCGACTTGCCGGAGCCGGTCGGGCCGGTCACCAGGATGAGGCCCTGGTGCTGACGGGTGAAGTCATACAGCGCGGGCGGCAGGCCCAGCTGGTCCATGGTCGGCACCTGCCGGGGCACGATGCGCAGCGCGATGGCCGTGCGGCCCCGCTGGCTGAACACGTTGCCCCGGATCCGGGCCGTGTCGCGCCACGTGAACGAGAAGTCGTACTCCTGGCGCTGCGACAGCGAGGCCAACTCGGCGGGGACGAGCAGCTCGGTGAGGAGACCGCGGGTGTCCTCGGGCGTGAGCAGCGGATATCCCCACACGGCCGTCAGGTCGCCATGGATGCGTACCTGGGGCGCCTGGCCCACAGTGAGCAGCAGGTCCGTGCCGCCGGCCCGCCACACGGCCTCCAGCAGGGCGTCGACCCGACTGCCGACCAGCACCCGCTCCTGCATGACGAGATCCTTCCGGATGAAAGAGGTGGAAAGACGCGGCTCGGGGCGGACCGCCGAAGCGGCCCACCCCGGACAACCGTCCTCAGCAGGCGCCGCCGCCGGTGAGGGCACCGGTCACGGAAACTGTCTTGGGGTTGGTGGCGTTGTTGGCCGCGTAGGTGACCGTGTACTCCGTGCTGCTCGGCTCGGAGTGCAGCAGGCCCGCGGTGACGAGGGCCGCCATGTCGGCCGCGTAAGCGCTGTTCTTGGCGTAGTACGCCTCGGCGGCCACCTGGACGGTCTTGACGTCGGCCTTGCAGGCCGACTTGGTGCCGCGGTCGGAGATGCCGTTGACCGCGAACACGACGACGCCCGCGAGGACGCCCAGGATGACGATGACGATGAGCAGCTCGATGAGGGTGAAGCCGCTCTCATTGCGCCGAATCGCGCGAATGCGTTCCCGCATGGGTTCTCCAGGATGATGTGGGGCGGTCACCGTGACCGCGGATGAGCTGGCGGGAACGTATATCGCCAGGTCAGCCCATATCTAGAGAGTCATCCGTTCGTCCATGGTGCTCGCCCGAACGTGGTCGCGCGCCATCTGGGACGCCCGACTCGGACCACCAAATGAGGCGATTTCTCCACGATCTGTGATGGCCCGATCACTCTCTGCTGATCGCGGGTGCCCGCGCGAGCCACCGGGCAATACTGTCCATAGTGGATTGACAATTCGGGCGTTGGGCCCGTGGCGCGATCAATCCCCGTACGGCCTGTCGGCAACCCGACGGCCGTAGGCACCCGGGTGCGCCCGACGGCGAGGCGCCGCCGCCGGGCGTACCCACGGAAAGCGTTCTTAACGTACGGAGCGGATCAGTGTCGCCAGCTCGGTCACCTGAGGATCATTCGTCGCGCGGGCGGCGTCGTCCGCGATGACGGCGAGGTCGCCCAGGTAACCCCGCGAGACCTCCGTGCGGCCGCGCAGCGCCTCGGCGAACGCCGCGGCCGCGTAACAGACCCGCAGCCGGGGCGCCGCCGTGGCGAACTGTCGGTCCAGGTCTCCGACCCGGACCTCGGCGGCGGCCTCCCGGGCGGCCCCGCTGGCGGGATCGAGCCAGCGCACCCGCGCCTGGGCGACCCGCCCGGTCGCCTCGGGCCTGAGCCGCACCAGGTAGAGGGCGGTGACACTGTGGCCCGGGCCCACCTCGCCGCCGTCGACCGAGTCGTCGCGGAAGTCCTCGGCGGCCAGGTTGCGGTTCTCGTAGCCGACAAGCCGGAAACCCACCACGGTGTCCTGGTCGAACGTCACCTGCGCTTTCGCGTCGCGTGCCCGCACCGTCAGGGTCGCCGGCAGTTGACGCACGAACAGCTCCCGCGCCTGCTCCGGCTCGGAGACGTAGGTGACGAAGCCGTCGCCCTGGTCGGCGAGCCGCTCCATGAGCTGGTCGCCGTAGTCGCTGCCCACGCCGACGCCCAACAGCGAGATCTGCTTCGCCGCCTCCTCGCGCACCTGGCGCAGGATGGGCTCGGCCGAGGTGCTGCCGACGTTCGCCAGCCCGTCGGAGAGCAGGATCACCCGGTTCGTCGCGCCCTGCCGGAACCCGTCGCGCGCCACCCGGTATCCGGTGACGAGCCCGTCCTCCAGGTTTGTGCTGCCGTCCGCACCGAGGTCGTCGATCGCGGCGTGTAGCGCCGACCCGCTCCGGACCGGCGTCATGGGCCGCAGCACCCGCGCCTTCGACGCGTACGCGACGATCGCCACCGCGTCGGTGTCGCGCAACTGGTCGACGAGCGTGTGCAGCGCGTCCTGGACCAGATCCAGGCGGCCCGGCTCCCGCATCGAGCCGGACGTGTCGACGACGAAGGTCAACGCGGCGTCCGGCCGTGCCCCCGCGTCCTCGGCCCGGGTCCGCAGCCCGATGCGCAGCAACCGGGTGTCCCCGGCGGCGTCCTCGGCCTCCGCCGCGTGAGCGGGCAGCTGGGCGCCGTCGGCCGAGACCGTGAAGCCGTCCCCGAACGGCTGCGGGTAGTCCTGCTCGAACGCGTTGACGAACTCCTCCGGGCGCACGTCGCCCGGGCTGGGCCGGCGGCCCTCAAGGATCAGTCGCCGAGCGTACGTGTACGACGCGGTGTCGATGTCGATCGCGAACGTGGACCGCGACGGGTCGCCGCGTTCGGGCTCGTCCGCGCCGGAGCCGGGCTCCTGGCGCGGGGCGGCGACGTCCCCGCTGTCGGACGCGCCCCGGTCGCCCGGCGAGCAGCCGGCGAGGGCGAGTGCGGCGACGCAGAGCACCGCGACCGCGCCACGAAGTCTATGTGTGCGCCTCATTGAAGCTCCTCACTCAAAAGGTGGTGACTCCCAGTGAGACGCCACGCGGCGGCGCGCGGTACCCGTCGTGACCGGTCCGCAATGAAGGCGTTAGCGGAGTAGATGCCAAACGACCGCTTCGTGACCCGCCCGATGGCGTTCCGTTATCCGCGACGATCGTCCGATGTGGTCATGGCCGGCGGCGATCGTGCCGCCGGGGGTGCGGCGCCTTTTCGAAGAAGCTGGAAGCTTCATCGGCGCGCCGATCGTGAGCTGGGGGAATCGGGACAGCGTGGGTGCGCCTCGTTGACGCTGCTCGATCGACGTGCCGACCATGGCGACACGTACCGTCCCCTCCCCGGAGGCACCCATGTCAGCCACCTCCCGGCGGCTCGGCCGACGCCGGCTCAGCGGGGCACTCGCCCTGCTCGCCGCCGTCGCGTCCGGGGTCGTCGTCGCCGTTGCCACCCAACCCGCCACCGCGGCCACCAACCACAACTACGCCGAGGCGCTGCAGAAGTCGCTGCTGTTCTACGAGGCCCAGATGTCGGGCAACATCCCGTCGTGGAACCGGGTGAAGTGGCGCGGCCCGTCCACGGTCAACGACGGCAAGGCGCAGGGCGTCGACCTGTCCGGCGGGTACTATGACGCGGGCGACCACATGAAGTTCGGCTTCCCGATGGCCGCCGCGATCACGACCCTGGCCTGGGGCGGGGTGGACTACCGGTCGGCCTACTCAAGCTCCGGTCAGCTGCCGCACCTGATGAACAACCTGCGCTGGGCCAACGACTACTTCATCAACGCCCACTCCGCGCCGAACGAGCTGTGGGTTCAGGTCGCCAACGAGTCCGACCACAACTACTGGGCGCCGCCGGAGACGGTGGAGGCCAAGGGCAAGGACCGCACCGCCTACAAGATCACCGCGTCGTGCCCGGGTACCGACGTGGCCGCCGAGACCGCCTCGGCGATGGCGTCGTCGTCCATGGTGTTCCGGGCCACCGACCCGACGTACGCCGACACGCTGCTCACGCACGCCAAGCAGCTGTTCACCTTCGCCGACACGACCAAGGGCACCGACGGGCGCGACACCGCGTACGTCAAGTGCGTGCCGCAGGCCGCGAGCTTCTACAACTCCACCACCGAGGGCGGCACCCAGAACCCGGGTACCCCGCGCGTGTACTGGGACGAGCTGGCCTGGTCGGCGCTGTGGCTCTACCGCGCCACCGGTGACGCGTCCTACCTGACGAAGGCGCGCGACTTCTACCCCAGGATGGGTACCCAGGCCGACGTCGGCAGCAGCACCCAGGTGCCGGTCTACGCGTTCGGGTACGGCTGGAACGACAAGGCGTACGCCGTCTACGCCATGATGGCGAAGCTGACCGGCGAGCAGCAGTACAAGGACGACACCCAGCGCTACCTGGACTACTGGTCGGTGGGCTACAAGGGAGCCAAGGGCAAGACCCTGGCCGGCGGGCTCGCGTACATCTTCTACTGGGCCTCGCTGCGCATGGCCGCGAACACCGCGTGGGTCGCGCTGACCTACGCCGACACCCTGGGCCCGTCCGACCCGCTCTACGCGCGCTACCGGGACTTCGCCAAGACCCAGATCGACTACGCGCTCGGCACCAACCCGGCCAACCACAGCTACATGATCGGCTTCGGGGTGAACCCGCCGAAGAACCCGCACCACCGCGGGGCCCACGGCTCCTGGTCCGACTCGATGAACGAGCCGACCTACACCCGCCACACCCTCTACGGCGCGCTCGTCGGCGGCCCCGGTGAGGACGGCTCGTGGGCCGACTCGCGGTCGGACTTCGTCAAGAACGAGGTGGCGCTCGACTTCAACTCCGGCATCACCTCGTCGCTGGCGCGGCTCTACTCGGAGTACGGGGGAACGCCGCTGGCGAGCATCCCCGCCGAGACGCCCGACATGACGGAGATCTACCTCGACACGACGACGACCCCGCAGACCAACGGCGTCACCGTCAAGATGCTGCTATGGAACAAGTCTGCGTGGCCGGCCCGGGTGCTGGACAAGGCCTCGATCCGCTACTTCTTCACCCTGGACGGGTCGACCACGCCGAGCCAGATCACGGTCACCTCGCCGTACTCGAACTGCCAGAAGCCCACCGGCCCGGTCCAGTTCTCCGGCAGCGTCTACTACGTCAACGTGGACTGCACCGGGACGCTGAGCTTCCCGGGCGGCCAGTCGGAGTCCAAGCGCGAGGTCCAGCTGCAGATCATGAGCAGCGGCAGCTGGGACGCGAGCAACGACTGGTCGGCGACGAACAACCCCGCCCTGTACCAGGCGGGCACGCTGATCTGGGGCACCCAGCCCGGCGGCGGCACCCCCACGACCGCGCCGCCCACCACGGCGGCGCCGACCACCCGGCCGCCGACGTCCGCGGTGCCCACGACCGGCGGCCCGACTACCCGGCCGCCGACGTCCGCGGTGCCCACGACCGGCGGCCCGACTACGCGCCCGCCGACGTCCGCGGTGCCCACCACGGCCGGGCCGACCACCGCGGGCCCGACGGGTTGCTCGGCGACCTACACGGTCACCAGCTCGTGGGGGAGCGGCTTCCAGGGCGAGGTGTCGGTCCGTAACAACGGCACGGGCACGCTCAACGGCTGGACGGCCACGTGGACCAACCCGGGCGGGGTGAGCATCACCCAGTTGTGGAACGGCACGATGACCACCAGCGGCTCGACGGTGACCGTGAAGAACCTCAGCTGGAACGGCACGCTCGGCGCGGGCGCGTCAGCCACGTTCGGGTTCCTCGGCTCCGGCAGCTCGTCGACCGTACCGGTGGTCACCTGCACGAGCCCGTGAGACGGCGGGCGGCGGGCGGGAGTGGGCCCGCCCGCCGCCCGCTTCGGGCCGGCCGGCCGCGCCACCGCGCGGACGGCCGGCCCGATGTCATGCGGTCGCGCTCGCGAGCTGCCGCTCCGGTGACTCGCCGACCTCCGGCTCCGCGCCGGTCGGTGGCACGCCGCGGAAGGCGACCGCGGCCAGCGCCGCCAGGCCCACGAACAGCACCCCACCCACGGCCGCGACCGTGACCACGCCGCTGGTGAACGCCGACCTGGCGGCGTCGATCAGGTCCGCGCCGAGCGGCCCGCCAAGGCCCTGCGCCGCCACGAGCGCGTCCGTGATGCCCTGCCGGGCGGCCTGCTCGACGGCGACCGGCGTGCCCGCGGGCACCGCGAGGTCCGCGCGGTACGCCACGGCCGCGAGGGTACCCAGCGTCGCGACGCCCACGGCGACGCCGAACTCGCCGCTCGTCTCCGACAGTGACGCCGCCGACCCGGCCTTCTCGGGCGGCGCCGAGCCCAGGATGAGGTTCATCGACAGCGTCATGGTCGGGGTGATGCCGACGCTGGCTAGGGTCATGCCGGCGATCACCGCGACGAGCCCGCCGTCCGTGCCGGCGAGGGTCTGCAGGAAAAGCCCGCCGGCCGCCACGATCAGGCCGCCCGCCATCAGGTACGCCGGGCGGACGCGTCGCGCGAGTGCCGGACTGAGCATCATGCCGGCCGCCATGGCCAGGCTCTGCGGCAGCAGGCACAGCCCGGCCTCCAGCGGCGTCAGGCCGCGTACGGTCTGGGTGAACAGCGTGGCGGTCAGGCTGACCCCCGCCATGATCACGCCGAGGGCGAGGCCGATGCCGAGCGCGCTGCTGAAGAACCGGTCAGCGAACAGCCGCACGTCCAGCAGCGGGCTGGCCAGCCGGCGCTGCCGGCGCACGAACGTCACGCCGGCCACCAGGCCGACCGCCACCGCCACGGCCGGGCCGGCCGCCCAGCCGCCCCGCGCGAACTCCTTGAGCCCGTAGATGACCGGCAGGATCGCGGCCAGCGACAGCCCGACACTGACCAGGTCCAGGCGGCCGGCCCCGGGGTCGCGGTACTCGGGCAGCAGCGCCGGCCCGGCGACCACCAGCAGCACCATGAACGGCACCCCGAGCAGGAACGCCGAGCCCCACCAGAACGTCGACAGCAGCGCCCCGCCGACGAGCGGACCTATCGCCATGCCGCCCATGAAGCACGCCAGCCAGATCCCGATGGCGGTCGCCATCTGAGCCGGGTCGCGGAACATGTTGCGGATCAGCGCCATCGTCGAGGGCATCAGGGTCGCGCCGGCCACCCCCAGCAGCGCCCGGGCGGCGATCAGCGTCGCCGGGCTGTCCGCGTACGCGGCCAGCACCGACACCAGCCCGAACGCCACGGCGCCGATGAGCAGCAGTCGCCGGCGGCCGATGCGGTCACCCAGCGTGCCCATCGTCACCAGGAAGCCGGCCAGCAGGAACGAGTAGATGTCCAGGATCCACAGCTGCTGCGTGGCGTCCGCGCCGAGGTCGGCGCTCAGGTGCGGCAGGGCCAGGTACAACACGCTGACGTCCAGCGACAGCAGCAGGGTGGGCAGGGCGAGGACGGCAAGTCCGAGCCACTCGCGCCGGGTCGCGCGGGTCGTGTCCATCGCGGATCTCCTCCGGTTGGGTCGTCGTCTACCCGTACGACGAACGGCCCGCTCCGGAATCGACAACCTCGCCCAGGCGACCCTCCAGAAACTCACGCTCGGTGTCGTTGTCCACGAGTACGAGCGCCGCGCGGTACTCCCGCGCCGCCTCCTCGCGGCGGCCGAGCCGCCGCAGCAGGTCCGCCCGGGTGGCCGGCAGGTAGTGGTACCCGGCGAGGCGGCCGTCGTCCGCGAGCGCGTCGAGCGCCGCCAGACCCGCCTCCGGGCCGTCGGCCATGGACACCGCGATGGCCCGGTTGAGCGCGACCACGGGCGAGGGCCAGGCGGCGAGCAGCTGGTCGTACAGGCGGACGATCTGCGGCCAGTCCGTCGCCGCGTAGCTGCCGGCCGTCGCGTGCAGCGCCGCGATGGCGGCCTGCAGGGCGTACCGGCCCACGCGGCCCGTACGGAACGCCTCGACGGCCAGGCGCGCGCCCTCGCCGATCGCCGCCTGGTCCCACGCCGATCGGTCCTGGTGTTCCAGCAGGACCAGCCGGCCGTCGGCGTCGACGCGGGTGGCCCGGCGGGCGTCCGTGAGCAGCAGCAGCGCCAGCAGGCCCCGCACCTCGGGCTCGTCGGGCATGAGGCCGTGCAGCACGCGGGCCAGGTGCAGCGCGCGCTCCACCAGGTCCACGCGCACCAGGCCGGCGCCCGACGGGGCGGTGTGTCCGGTGGTGAACAGCAGGTGGACCACCGTGAGCACGGCGTCGAGCCGCTCGGGCAGTTCGCTGGCCTCCGGCACCCGGTACGGGATGCGGGCGGCGGCGATCTTCTTCTTGGCCCGGGTCACCCGGGCGGCCATGGTCGGCTCCGTGACCAGGAACGCGCGCGCGATGTCCGGCGTCGCGACGCCGCACACCAGGCGCAGCGTGAGGGCCACCCGCGCCTCCGGGGCGAGGGCGGGATGGCAGCAGGTGAACACCAGGCGCAGCCGGTCGTCAGGCACGGCGTCGGGGTCCGGGGAGTCCGTGACCACCTCCTCCGGCTCCACGAGCAGCGGCATCTTCGCCCGCAACACCTGCTGGCGGCGCAGCACGTCCAGTGCCTTGCGCTTGGCCGTGGCGGTGAGCCACGCGCCCGGCTTCGTGGGTACCCCGTCGCGGGCCCACGCGTCGAGCGCCGCCAGATACGCCTCCTGGACGCACTCCTCGGCCAGGTCCAGGTCGCGGGCGACGCGCGCCGTCGCGGCGAGCACGAAGGCCCACTCGCGACGGTGCGCGTCGGCGACCGCCCGCTCGACGGTGTCGCGTTCGCTCACGCGGGCGGCTCGAACAGGGGCCGCACCTCGACGCCGCCCTCGATCGTCGCCGGGTTGAGCTTGGCGATCTCGATGGCGACCTCGAGGCTGGGTGCCTCCAGGACGAAGAAGCCCGCGACGACCTCCTTGGCCTCGATGAACGGCCCGTCGGTGACGACGTCGCCGCGGATCGACGTGGCCGTGGTGCTCGGCTGCAGCGCGAAGCCGGTGACGGCCTTGCCGCCGAGCTGCTCGACCTGGGCCGGGTAGGTCTCCAGCCGGTCGATGTACTCCTGGCTGATGGCCATCGGGTCGGCCGGGGCGGGAGAGAAGATCAGAACTCCGTACTGCGGCATCGGGTCCTCCTCGGATGCGGATGTGTGGTCCTCTGCCATACCGACGAACGCGCGCCGCCGGATTCGACAGCGGGCGCGAGGATCATGTCGGCGATTCTGGTCCCCGCCGGCCCGGGCGTCTCAACCGGGCGCCGTAGCGGACCTTATCCCCATAGCTATTCGCATGGACCGATTAGGCATGCTGTGCGGAGTGGGCGTGGAGATCGTCTTCGAGACGCACCCGCAGACGATGCACAGCGAGGCGGGCATCGCCAGCGGGTGGCTGCCCGCGTCCCTGTCGGAGAACGGTCGCCGGCACGCCCGCGAGATGCGTCGGCGCCACCGCCACGACCCGCTCGCGGCGGTCTACCATTCCGACCTGCTCCGCGTGGTCGAGACCGTGGAGATCGCGTTCATCGCGTTCCCCGGGCCGGTCGTCGCGGACAAGCGGCTGCGCGACCTGAACTACGGCGCGCTCAACGGGGCACCCGAGGCGCAACTGTGGCGCGAGCGGGCCACCCACATCGACACGCGGTTCCCGCACGGGGAGAGCCTGCGCCAGCTCGTCGACCGTACCCGGGACCTGCTTGTCGAGCTGGCCGCCCGGTGGGACGGCGAGCGGATCGCGGTGGTCGCCCACCCGGTCACCCGGCTGGCCGTGGACCACCTGCTCAGCGGCGTACCGCTGGAGAAACTCGTCCAGGCCCCGATCGAGACCGACACCGGCGTGCGGTACGACCTGCCGGCGGGCTGGACCGGCCGCCCGTGACCCGGGCCATGAGAGCATGCGGGTATGGGCTTCCAGATCGCCAACGAGCCGGCCGCTGACCAGGTCCTCGACCAGTACCCGTTCGCGGTCCTGATGGGCATGATGCTCGACCAGCAGTACGGCATGGAGCATGCCTTCCGGGGCGGCTGGAAGGTGCTCAGCCGGTTCGGCACCCTGGACCCGGCCGCCATCGCGGCGGCCGACCCGGAGGAGTTCAAGGCCCTGTGCAGTCAGCCGCCGGCGATCCACCGGTTCCCGGGCTCGATGGCCGCCCGCCTGCAGGAGCTGGCGGCGCTGGTCGAGGCGAGGTACGGCGGTGACACCACCCGGCTGTGGTCGGAGGCCAAGACCGGCAAGGAGCTGCTCAAGCGGATCCAGGAGCTGCCCGGCTTCGGCAGGCAGAAGGCGCAGATCTTCGTGGCGCTGCTCGCCAAGCAGCTCGACGTGCGGCCCGAGGGCTGGGAGGCGGTCGCGGGCGACTACGCGCTCGACGGCTTCCGGTCGGTCGCCGACGTCGTCGACGCGGCGTCCCTGCAGAAGGTGCGCGAGTTCAAGCAGGAGAAGAAGAAGGCTCAGGTCGCCACGTAGCGCTCGAACCAGTTCAGCACCCGCTGGTACGCGTCCGCGGCCGCCTCCGCGTTGTAGCGCGGCCCGGTGTCGTTGAAGAAGGCGTGGTCCACGCCCGGGTACGTGACGACGTCGTGCGGCAGGCCGGCCGCCGTCAGCGCGGCCTCGGCCGCGTCGCGGCTGGCGTTGACCCGGGCGTCGGACTCGGCGTAGACGGCCAGCACGGCGGCCCCCGAGCGGGAGAAGTCCGGCTTGTCCGGCAGCGGCCCGTAGAACGGCACCGCCGCGCTCAGCTTGGGCTCCCCGGCGGCGAGCAGCCGCCACACGAGCCCGCCGCCGAAGCAGAACCCGACCGTGCCCAGCTTGCGCGCCTCGACCCGGACGCTCAGCTCGGCCAGGGCCGAGCGCAGGTCGGCCACCAGCCGCGCGGGCGCCACCGTACCGAGCGTCGCCGTGACCTTGGCGGGGTCGCCGATCGCGGCCGTGCCGCCCTCCCGGGACAGCAGGTCGGGCGCGAGGGCGGCGTACCCGCTGGCGGCGAAGCGACCCGCGACCGAGCGGATGTGATCCGTGAGGCCCTTGTTCTCATGGATCACGAGGACCCCGCCGAGCGGTTCTGCCTCGGGTTCCGACCAGGCGCCGTTGAGCATCGTGCCGGTCGGGTCCGGATAGCTGACCGGCACGACCGGCCGGGGCGTGGGGCCCGCGGGCGGGCCGCCGCCGGTCGAGGCCGCGGCGCTCCCGGACCCGTCCTTCGCCCCGCCGCCGCAGGCCGCCAGCAGTGTGCTGGCGGCGACCCCGGTCACGCCCAGCAGGCCGAGCCGGCGCAGCGCCTCGCGCCTGTTCAGCAGCCCGTCCGCGTGGTCGACCGCGATCTCTTCCGCGAGATACCGCCCAAGCGAGCCCATCTGACCCCCCACCGCAGCGTAGCGGCCCGCCCGCGTTGGCCGTCGCGGTTCCGGGGTGGCACCATGCCAAGGGTGAGCCGTCGACGACCCGAACCGGTCCTGATCACGGACGCTCCGGAGAGCCCGGAGCGCGAGCGGCTCGGCCGCGAGGTCCGCTACCTGATCATGATGGGTACCCGGGCGGCGTGCCTGATCGTGGCGGCCATCCTGGTCAGCACCAAACCGCCGCACTACGGCCTGTGGGTGGTCGTCTGCGTCGTCGGCATGGTCCTGCTCCCCTGGCTGGCGGTGCTCATCGCCAACGACCGCCCCGCCAAGGCCCAGTACCGCATGTCCCGCTTCGTGCACCGCCCGGTCACCCCCGCGGATCCGCAGGCACTGCCGGCCCCGCGCGAGCACCCCGTCATCGACGCCGACGACTAGGCCCGCGACGGCCCCTTACGGGCGTGCGCCCAGACGGGTGACGGCCGCGGCGCCGCGTTCGGTGCCGGTGCGCAGCGCGGCCCGCGGGTCCGCGCCCGACACGAATCCCTGCAGTACCCCGGACGCGAACGCGTCGCCCGCGCCGGTCGCGTCGACCACGTCGACCGCCAGCCCGCCCGCCTGGGCGATCACCGCGCCGCCGCGCGCCCACGCGGCCCCGGCCGGCCCGCCGGTCACCACGGCATGCCCCACGTGCGCCGCCACCGCCACCGCGAGCGTCCCCAGGTCCGTGCCCGGCGTCGCGGCCGGTCCGGCGGCCGGCAGGCGCAGCAGCGCCCGTGCCTCGTCGGCATTGCACAGGAGCAGGTCGATGCCGCGTACGAGATCGACGAAGTCGGGCACGGCCCGCAACGCGACCGCGGACGCCGCGCCGACGCTGGTCGTGCGACCCAGCGCGCGTGCGGTGGCCAGGGCGTGCCGGCCGGCCGGCCGGGTCGCCGGGTCGAGCAGGACGTACGCGGAGACGTGCACGTGGGCAACCTCCGGCGCGCGGACCGGACCGTCGACGTCGTCCGGGCGCAGCAGCGCGTTGGCGCCCCGGTCGCTGAGCATGGTCCGCTCGTCGCCGCGCACGAGCACGACCACGCACCCGGTCGCCGCGTCGGCGGCCCGCCGCACGGCGGCGTGGTCCACCCCGGCCCTGCCCAGCTCCACGAGTCGCTCCTCGCCGGCCGCGTCCCCGCCGGCCACCCCGACCAGGGCGACCGGCACGCCGTGCGCGGCCAGCCAGGCGGCCGTGTTGGCGGCCGAACCGCCGCCGGTCACCCGGATGCGGGCCCGCGTGTCCGCGCCGGGGGCGAGCGGCGCGGGATGCGCGGCCAGCACATCGGTCACGATGTCGCCGACCACGAGCACCCGCCCGTGCCGCGCCCCGGTCACGCCGGGGACGGTCCGGCCGCGGTGTGGTACGCCGTGGCGATCTGCGCGGCCAGCGCCGCGTTGCGCAGGATGATCTCCACGTTGACCGCCAGGCTGGCACCCTGGGTGCGCTCGTGGAAATGCGCCAGCAGGTACGGGGTGACCGCCTTGCCCACCACGTTGTCGCGCTCGAGGCCGGCCAGGCCCTCGGTGAGCACCTCGTCGTGCAGGGCCGGGTCGAGCTGCTCGGACTCGGGGAGCGGGTTGGCGACCACGAGCGCGGCGCGGTGCAGGTCCTGCGCCCGCCGCGCCGCCATGATGGCGGCCAGCTCGGCGGGGGAGCTGGCCGACCAGTCCAGGTCGAAGCCGCCGTCGGTCAGGTAGAAACCCGGAAAGCGGCGGGTGCCGTACCCGACCACGGACACGCCCAGCGTCTCCAGCCGCTCCAGGGTCGCGCCCACGTCGAGGATCGACTTCACCCCGGCGCACACCACCGTGATCGGGGTCTGGCCCAGCGTGGTGAGGTCGGCCGACTCGTCGTAGGTCTGCTGCGCGTCGCGGTGCACCCCACCGAGGCCGCCCGTGGCGAACACGGTGATGCCCAGCCGGGCGGCGACCGCGCTCGTGCTCGCGACCGTCGTGGCGCCGTCGGCCCGGGCCGCCGCCGCGACCGCCAGGTCGCGCACGGACAGCTTCGTGACCCCCTCGGCGGTCGCCAGGTGGGTCAGCTCGGCGTCGTCGAGGCCCACCACCAGCGTGCCGCCGATCATGCCGATCGTGGCGGGCACGGCGCCGTGCTCGCGGACCACCTGCTCGATGCGCCGGGCGACCGTGAGGTTCTCGGGGCGGGGCAGGCCGTGGGAGACGATGGTGCTCTCCAGCGCCACGACGGGCGCCCCGGCCGCGATGGCGGCCGCGACCTCGTCCCGACAGCGAATAGCGCGCTCGGTCATGACCATGACCGTACGCCGTGGGGTTTGATCGACGGGGCCGTGGTGGGCCTGGCACACTGGTGGGGTGACCACACCGACGACCGCCCCCCAGTCCGGTACCACCGTCGAGGAACGCGTCGACTACCGCCTCGACGAGGGTGACCACGAGCGCTTCGCCCATTACGTGACCTCGGCCGAGGCCCTCATGCAGGCGATGATCGAGGGCACGCCGGTGCAGGCCCTGTGCGGCAAGGTCTGGGTCCCGTCCCGCGACCCGCAGCGCTTCCCGATCTGCCCGACCTGCAAGGAGATCGCGGACTCGTTGGAGGACTGACCGCCCACCATGAGCACGCGTGACGTCCTCATGGTGGCCGATCTCGTCGGGGTCGCGGTGTTCGCCGCCTCCGGCGGTTCCGCCGCCGTCGCGAAGCGGTTCGACGTGTTCGGGGTGGTCTTTGTCGGCTTCGTCGCCGCCCTGGGCGGCGGGGTGCTGCGTGACCTCTTCATCGACGTCGTGCCCCCGGTGGCGTTCGCCGACTGGCGCTACAGCGTCACGGCCGCGGTCGCCTCCCTGCTCGTCTTCCGGTTCCACCCGCAGCTGGTCAAGCTACGCCGCAGCGTTTTGCTGCTGGACGCGGCGGGGCTTGGGCTGTTCACCGCGGCGAGCACGCTCAAGGCCCTGGAGGCGGGCGTACCGGCGGTCGGCTCCTGCATCATTGGCATGATCACCGGCATCGGCGGGGGCCTGGCCCGCGACATACTCACCGGCGAGATCCCGGTGGTCCTGCGTCGCGAGATCTACGCCGTGGCGGCGCTACTGGGCGCGATCGCGGTGGCGGTCGGGTTCCAGATCCCCGTGCCGGACACGCCGCTGATGCTCGCCTCCGCGGTGTTCATCTGCACCGTACGGGTCGTCGCGCTGCGCCGTAGGTGGGACGCGCCCGTCGCGCGGCCGGACCCCGGCGCCTGAGTCCGCGCGGCACGGTAAGCTGAGCCGGCCTTCGTGGTCGTCCGACCCCGGGGGCTTCATCGTGTGCGGGGAGGCAACTGCATGGCGTCGCGGCCGGACATCGAGCGGTTCCCACCGCTGCGGGCCTGGCAGCGCAAGGCGATGGTGGAGTACCTTCGCCGGCCCGTCGAGGACTTCCTGGCCGTCGCGACGCCGGGCGCCGGCAAGACGACGTTCGCCCTGCGGCTGGCCGCCGAGATGCTCGTCGCGGGCACGGTCGAGGCGGTCACGGTGGTGACCCCGACCGAGCACCTCAAGCATCAGTGGGCGGCCGCCGGGGCCTCCGTGGGCGTGCACCTCGACCCCAACTTCCGCAACGCCGACGTGCACTCCTCGGTGGACTTCCACGGCGCCGTCGTCACGTACGCCCAGGTCGGCATGGCGCCGGCGGTGCACAGGCGGCGCACGCTGGCCCGGCGTACCCTCGTGATCCTCGACGAGATCCACCACGCGGGCGACTCCCGGTCGTGGGGGGAGGGTGTCTCCTCGGCCTTCGGGCCGGCCGAGCGGCGGCTGATGCTCACCGGCACCCCGTTTCGCTCCGACGACAACCCGATCCCGTTCGTGCTCTACGAGCGGGGTCCGGACGGTCTCCTGCGCTCCAGGTCGAACAGCACCTACGGGTACGGGGACGCGCTGCGCGACGGCGTGGTGCGCCCGGTCATCTTCCTGGCCTACTCGGGGGAGACCCGGTGGCGCACCTCGGCGGGCGAGGAACTCGCCGCGCGGCTGGGCGAGCCGATGACCCAGGACCTCATCGCGCAGGCGTGGCGCACGGCCCTGGACGCGCGCGGCGACTGGATGCCGCAGGTGCTGCGCGCCGCCGACGCGCGGCTGTCGGTGGTGCGTCGCGGGATGCCGGACGCGGGGGGCCTGGTGATCGCGAGCGACCAGACGGCCGCCCGCGCGTACGCGAAACTGCTGGGGGAGATCACCGGGGAGAAGGCTGTGGTCGTGCTCTCCGACGACGCGGGCGCCTCCGGCCGCATCGCCGAGTTCGCTGCCGGCGAGCAGCGATGGCTGGTCGCGGTGCGGATGGTCTCGGAGGGTGTGGACATCCCGCGCCTGGCCGTCGGCGTGTACGCGACGAGCGCCTCGACGCCGCTGTTCTTCGCCCAGGCGATCGGGCGGTTCGTGCGGGCCCGCCGGCCGGGGGAGACGGCCAGCGTCTTCCTGCCGACCGTGCCGCACCTGCTGGAGCTGGCCAGCGAGATGGAGGCCGCCCGCGACCACGTGCTCGGGGTCAGGACCAAGGACGGCTTCGACGACGAGCTGCTGGAGCGGGCGCAGCGGGACGAGAAGGCCAGCGACGAGCTGGGCGCGACGTTCGAGGCGCTGTCCGCGACCGCCGAACTCGACCAGGTGATCTTCGACGGGGCCACGTTCGGCACGCCGGTCGGCGCCGGTACGCCCGAGGAGGAGGAGTACCTGGGGCTGCCCGGCCTGCTCACCCCCGATCAGGTGGCGACCCTGCTGGCCAAGCGGCAGGCGGATCAGGTGGCCGCCGAGCGCCGGGCGCGTACGGCGGCCGGGGCGGCCGCTGCGGAGCCGCCGGCGCAGCGCAGGCCCCAGTCGGCCGGCGAGCGGCGGATCCTGCTGCGCAAGCAGTTGAACGGGCTCGTGGCCGCGCACCACCACCGCACGGGCCTGCCGCACGGGAAGATCCACGCCGAGCTGCGCCGCCGGTGCGGCGGGCCGCCGAGCGCGCAGGCCACGATCGAGCAGCTGGAGGAGCGGATCGCCACGATCCAGTCGTTGTAGGCGCGGCGCCCGGCCCGCGCTTCCCATGCCGCCCGTGCGCTGGACGCGACCCGTGGAGCCGACCGCTAGGGCAACGCCAGGCCGGGTGGAGACGACGGAGCGCCCCGACCGTTGACCGGGCGGGGCGCTCCGTCGTCTGTCACGTCAGTTGGTGGGAATCTCGGGGTCGACTGTCAGGTCGGTGCGCAACTCAGCGCCCCGCCAGGTGAACTCGGGGTCAGCGACCACCTCAACGGCGATCTTGACGAGCTTCTCGGCGTACTTGTTGGCGTGGTGGCCGCAGAAGAGCAGCTCACCGCCTCCGGCGAGCACGACCCGCAACTTGGCCGCAGCGTTGCAGCGGTCGCAACGCTCCTCGGCGGTGGGCGGAGCCGCCGTAGTCGACGGGGTGAGGGTGGGGGTCACGTACCTCAGCCTCCTCTGCTGGTCATGCGTGGAATTGCTGTGTTGCGCCTTGCTGAGCATGCACCGGCGGGCCGGCGACTGTCTCGGATCACGCATCTTCCAACAGCGGAGCGACCGGCGGCGTTCCCGCTGTCGGCCGATGCGACCGAGGTCACCTGAGCCTATCGCCTCCATGCGACGCGCTCAGGTGACGCGGGGCGCGATTGGGCGCGCCGATGGTCACAGTTGTGTCACGGCACGCTGTGGATCGTCGACGCTCAGTGACCAGCAGGGCAGGAAACGGGCATAACACCCGGAAGAAAAGGAACGAATCAGTCCAGATAGTCCCGAAGCACCTGAGACCGGGACGGATGCCGCAGCTTTGACATCGTCTTCGACTCGATCTGCCGGATCCGCTCGCGGGTGACACCGTAGACCTGGCCGATCTCGTCCAGGGTGCGCGGCTGACCGTCGGTGAGCCCGAACCGCAGCCGCACGACGCCCGCCTCGCGCTCCGACAGCGTCTGCAGGACCTGCTGAAGCTGATCCTGCAGGAGGCTGAAGGAGACCGCGTCGACGGCCACGACCGCCTCGGAGTCCTCGATGAAGTCGCCCAGCTGGCTGTCGCCCTCGTCGCCGATCGTCTGGTCGAGCGAGATCGGCTCCCGGGCGTACTGCTGGATCTCCAGCACCTTCTCAGGCGTGATGTCCATCTCCTTCGCCAGCTCCTCCGGCGTGGGCTCGCGACCCAGGTCCTGGAGCAGCTCGCGCTGTATGCGACCGAGCTTGTTGATGACCTCGACCATGTGCACCGGGATGCGGATGGTGCGGGCCTGGTCGGCCATGGCGCGGGTGATGGCCTGGCGGATCCACCAGGTGGCGTAGGTGGAGAACTTGTAGCCCTTGGTGTAGTCGAACTTCTCCACGGCGCGGATGAGGCCGAGGTTGCCTTCCTGGATCAGGTCGAGGAAGGCCATGCCGCGGCCGGTGTAGCGCTTGGCGAGGCTGACGACGAGGCGCAGGTTCGCCTCCAGCAGGTGGTTCTTGGCGCGGTCGCCGTCGCGGGAGATCCAGTCGAGGTCGCGGCGCAGCGCCAGGACGAGCTTCTCGCCCTCCTCCTCGGCGGCGCGCAGGCGCTCCGCGGCGTAGAGGCCGGCCTCGATGCGCTTGGCGAGGTCCACCTCCTGCTCCGCGTTGAGCAGCGGCACCTTGCCGATCTGCTTCAGGTAGGCCCGGACGGAGTCCGCCGAGGCGGTCAGCTCCGCGTCGCGGCGGGCCTGCTTGAGCGCCTCGGACTCCTGGTCGTCCCACTCGAAGTCGTCGGCGGCCTCCGCGTCGGCCTCGGCGGCGACGACCATGGCGGCCGGCTCCTCGACCTGCACGTCGGCGATCTCGGCGGCGAGCTCCTCGTCCAGCTCGACCTCTTCGAGCTGGACGTCCTCGCCGTCGGCGGTCTTGGCGCCGTCGGCGGCCTTGGCGGGCCGGCCCTTCGCCGCCACCTTGGCGGGCGCGCCCTTCGTGGGGGCCGCCTTCGTGGCCTTGGCCGCGGTCTTCGCGGGCGCCTTCTTGGCCGCCGTCTTGGCGTCCGCCTTCGCCGCGGCGACGCTCTCGGACTCGGGAGCGTCGGCCGGGGTGGGCACGGCCTTCGTGGCCTTCGCCGCCTTGATCGGCGTGGCCTTGGCGGGCGTCTTCGCGGCGGGCCGGGGGGCCTTCTCGGCAGCCCCGGCGGCCGCCTCGGCCGCGCCGGCGCGCGCGGTCGCGGCCTTCGACGCGGGAGTGGCGGAGCGGGCCGCGGCGACCTTGCGGCGCGGCGTGCCGGCGGACCCGTCGACGACCACGGTGACACCCGCGTCGGCGAGCGAGCGGAGCAGCTTCTTGGCCTGGCTCGGACTCACGTCCGCGGCGTCCAGGGTCCGGCCGAGCTCTGCCGACGTGAGCTGCCCACCGGCGGCGGCGGCGACAGCGATCAGCGAGTCAGTGAGTGAACGGACATCAGCGCCGGTGTGGCGGAGTTCAGTCACGAACGACCTTCCCGTGGCGTGGTTCGAGCGCGGCCGATCTTCCCTCCACAGGCGCGGCGATGCCGTGTCAGGACGATCGGTGGTGTTGGAGACCCCCGGCGTCGTCTCGGCCGGCCCTTGGGGGGCTTTTCGATTCGAGGCACGCGGGCAGGCGTGAATTGTAGCGCTGATCTTTGCGATCATCCCGTCACGGCCCGTGCGCCATCGCCGACGTACACCGGTCGGTCCGCCAGAATGCTCGCAGACGGGCGGCGGCAGCGCGAGCAGGCGCGCGGAAACGGTCAGGGGTAGACGTGGACATCAAGCAGGGCGTTGACAGCGTTCCGGCCGGTCGGACGTTCGCGTGGGAGCTGTGCGACCTGGCCGTCGCGGCGGCCCGCGAGGCGGCCGACCTGGTCCGCGCGCAGCGCGCAGGCGGCATTGGCCACGTGGCTACGAAGAGCACCGACACGGACGTGGTGACCTCGGCCGATCGGGCGGCCGAGCGGCTCATCACCGACCGGCTGCGCCACGCCCGCCCGGCCGACCGCATCCTCGGCGAGGAATCCGGCACCCATGCCGGCCGGTCGCCGGTGAACTGGCTCGTCGACCCGATCGACGGCACGGTCAACTACGTCTACGGGCTCGGTCACTACGGCGTGTCGATCGCGGCCCAGGTCAATGGCGTGACCGTCGCCGGCGTGGTCCGTGACATCGACAGCGGGGCGCAATGGCACGCCGTGCGGGGCGGCGGCGCGTGGCGCGATGACCGCAGGCTCACCGGCAGCGCTGTGACCGACCTCGGCGTCGCCCTGGTCGCCACCGGGTTCGGCTACCAGCCGCAGCGACGCGCGCGGCAGGGCGCCGTCGTGGCGGGCCTGCTGCCGCACATCCGCGACATCCGCCGGTTCGGGTCGGCCGCCCTGGACCTCTGCCTGGCCGCCGAGGGCCTGGTGGACGCGTTCTACGAATCGGGTCTCAACACGTGGGACTTCGCGGCCGGCGGCCTCATCGCCGAGGAGGCCGGCCTGCGGGTCACCGGGTTGGCGGGCGCCCCGGCCGGGGCCGACATGGTTCTCGCCGCCCCGCCCGCCCTGTACGGGCCCCTGCACGAGCGCCTCGCCGCATTGGACGCGGCCGCCGGTTAGCTCAGGACGGTGCCGATCAGGACTCGGGCGCCGCGCACGTGCCCGGCGGCAGCTCCGGCTCCTGCAGCGCCGCGATCGACTGGTTGACCTCGATCCGGGTGGCCAGCTGCTGGAAGTTGTTGCCGAGAATGACGTCGACGAGGTCGTCCTTGCGCTTGATGTCGAACTGCATGTCCGCCTCGCCGAGGAAGTTCGCGTTCACGAGCTGGGCGGCGCCCAGCGACCGGGGCCCGAACTTGACGATCGCGATCTCGTCGTACGTGCGCTTGCCCGGCGCGGTGTTCATCTTCGTGACCACGAAGCCCCGCTGCTTGAACTCGGCCCCGACCGTGTTGGCCAGCCCGGGCCGTTTGGTGCCGTTGTAGACCCGCAGCTTCACCTGGCTGCGCTCAGGCATCTTCGCCTGGGCGGGCACCGCGCCCGGCGGGCACGCGTCGGCGGCCGGCGTGCCCGTCTGGGTGTCCTTCGACAGGGCCATAACGACGGTCACCACGGCGCCGATCACCAGGAGTCCTACAACGACCAGGGCCCGGATGCGCGCGAACGTCATGACGTGGTGCTCCCCGCCTCAGTAATCCGTGAACTGCCGCGCCGGGCGGGCGCCACGCGCCCGTCCGGCCAACTTGACCGCCACGAGGTTAGCGCCTGGCGGGTTCCCACGCGGGGATTGTGGATCGTCTTTCGGCGCGCCGGGCGGTGCGCGGACGGTCGCACCCCTACCTTTGTGTCGCCTGAGTCACATCGGGAACATTTCTCCGCGCGTGGACGTACAACGTCCGCGAGAGAACGGGTAAGGTACCGCGCTCGGCTGGGGTTGTTACCACGATGGTGTGGGAACCGCGTGGCTGGGAACCACAGGGGGCTCGCGGGACTTGGGCGTGGGCATAACGACGCCCGGTCGAGTGTTCTGGGCGTACACAACTTGGGAGAGTGACGAGGGATGGCGACCGACTACGACGCGCCACGGCGTGACGAGGTCGATCTCGGTGAGGACAGCCTCGAGGAGCTGAAGTCCCGCCGCACGGACGCCCAGTCGGGCAGTGTCGATGTGGACGAGGCCGACGTGGCGGACAGCTTCGAGCTGCCTGGTGCTGATCTTGCCGACGAGGAACTGACCGTACGGGTGCTGCCGATGCAGGCCGACGAGTTCCGCTGCGCGCGGTGCTTCCTGGTGCATCACCGCAGCCAGCTGGCGACCGAGCGCAACGGTGAACTCATCTGCCGCGAGTGCGTCTGAGCCGCGCTCGGCAGGTGACCCCTTCGGCGGGGTTGGGGCGACCCCGCGACGGGTACTCGTTGGTGCGCCGCTGCCGCACAATCGGTGGCGACGTGCCGGGTCCGAGTCAGCCGAAGGGTTTCACACATGACGAACCATGAGCATGTGCCCGATGACCAGTCGGGCACGGCCCTGTCCGGGGCCGGGGCGGGCGCACCGGACCCGACGGACGTGATCACCGGTGCCGTGGTGCCCGCGCCGCGCACCGGTGGCACCGGCGGGACGGCCGCGACGCCGGCCGCGGACGCCGTCGTCGACACGGTGGCCCGGCTCACCGCTGACGACCTCGCGCCCAAGGAGCGGCGACGGCTCCTCGGGCAACTGGCCGCGGCGCTGCGGGAGCGGGGCTTCCGGGACGTCTTCCGGCCGAAGGCGGCCATGGCCTGGATGTCGGATCTGGTCGCGGACATCGCGCCGCGCATTCCGATGCGCAACGCGGCCACGCTGCGCGCCCATTACCCGAACGCCACGGACGAGCAGATCGCCGACCGGCTGGTGCGCAACGCCACCCGGGCCACCTCCGCCATCGGCGCCGTGGGTGGGGGTGTCGCGGCGGTCGAGTGGGCGGTCCCGCCCGCTCTGCTGACGGCCCCGGTGCTGCTGTCCGCCGAGACGCTCGCCGTGGTCGCGGTGGAGATCAAGCTCATCGGCGAGCTGCAGGAAATTTACGGGCTGCCGGTGGCCTACACCGGCAGGTACCGGGCTGTGGCGCTCGTGCAGGCGTGGGCCAGCCGGCGCGGGGTCAACCTGCTCGTCCCGGGCCGGGGCGCGGCGGCGGTGCTCGGCACGGCGGCCCGCCACGAGCTGCGCGACCGGCTGCTGCGCCGGTTCGGCCGCAATCTCACCACGCTCGGGCCGATCCTCACGGGCGCGGCGGTCGCCGCGTTCCTGAACCGTCGCGCCACCCAGCGCCTGGCCCAGGAGGTCCGCGCGGACCTCACCAAGCAGCGCCGCGCGGCCATCGAGGGTCGCGTCGGGGAGCGTTGAGACGGACGGTCAGCGGTCGCTGTTGAGGGCGGCCGCCAGCCGGTCGGGGCGGCGCGAACTGATGAGCCAGTACGGCGTGGGGTCGGCGGGGTCGTTGAGGTCGACGCGGACCGTCCCGCGCACCCATGGCCGGATGATCACGAAAGCGAGCGGGTCGGCCTCGACGCCGAGCAGCGCGCGCCGTTCCTCGGCGTCCACGGGGTACGCCCCGGCGATGAACTCGCGCGGCAGGTTCGCGTCGTCGACGCGCAGGTGCCCGGGGTCCACCTGCACCCGGATCCGGCTGAGCCAGACCAGCGCCACGAGGGCGAGCGCCGCGCCGCCGGCGATCGCCGCGCCGCGCAGCCCGGGCGCGCCGAGGGCCAGCTCCACCCCGAGGACCACGCCCAGCAGGACGCCGGCGGGCCACGCCCACCAGGGGACGACGAGCCGTTCGCGATGCAGCGTCGGGTTAACCACGTTAGGCAGAGTAACCAGCGACCCACCCTGCCTGGATGATGGAGGGTACGAACGTGAGGGAGATACCGTGACGGACCCTGAGGTGCCCGTACGGGTGTTGGTGCGCCGGACCGACGGTGCGGCGCCCGTGCCCGTCCCAACGCCCGTGTACGCCCATCCCGGTGACGCCGGGGCGGACCTGTGCGCCGCGGCCGAGGTGAAACTTGCGCCGGGGGAGCGGGCGCTCGTCCCGACGGGGGTGGCGATCGCGCTGCCGGACGGGTACGTGGGCCTGGTCCATCCCCGATCGGGTATGGCGCACAAGATGGGTGTCACCGTTCTCAACGCGCCGGGTACCGTCGACGCCGGCTATCGGGGCGAGATCATGGTCAACTTGATTAACCATGATCGCGATGCCACGGTGGTGATCGCCCGCGGCGACCGGATCGCCCAGCTTGTCGTGCAGCGGGTCGAACGGGCAGACTTCGTGCTGGTAGAGGAGCTGCCAGACTCCACACGGGGAACGCAGGGACACGGCTCGACGGGCGGACACGCCGCGCTGGACGCGGCCGGCCCGCGTGCCATGGAGGAGGAACGGTGATCTTCTCGCGGCAGCGCTCCGGCGCTGGGCGACACACTCCCGGGCGGCACGCCGCGAACGGGCAGGCCCCGGCCGCCGGGCGGGACGGCGCGAACGCGCCCGCCGCCAGCGACGCGCAGGCCAAGGGACCCGGGGAGGGGCCGTTCGACGTCACCGAGGTGCCGGACGACGGCCTGCCGCGCCTGGACCTGGGCGCCCTGCTCATCCCGGCCGTGGACGGCGTGGAGCTGCGGGTGCAGGCCGCGCCGGGCGGCCAGGTCCAGCAGATCATGCTGGTCGACGGCGACAGCTCGCTGCACGTCGGCGCGTTCGCCGCCCCGCGTACCGAGGGGGTCTGGGACGAGATCCGCGCCGAGATCACCCAGTCCCTGGCCGCCGACGGCGGCCGGGCGACCGAGACCGACGGCCCGTACGGTCCGCAACTGCACGCACAGCTGCCCAACGGTGCGCACCTGCGCTACGTGGGCATCGACGGGCCGCGCTGGTTCGTCCGGGCGGTGTTCCAGGGGGCGGCCGCCCTCGACCCGGAGGCCTCGCCGCGGCTCGCGCTGGTACTGGGTGGCCTCGTGATCGTGCGCGGTGACCAGGCCATGCCCGTCCGCGAGCCGCTGCCGCTGCGTCTGCCCAAGGAGATGATGGCCCACATGGAGGCCAACCCGCAGCAGGCCGGCGGGGAGACCCCCCGTGGCTAGCGAGCCGCCCGATGCGGCGGCCGCGTCCCGCAGGGACGGCGGCAGGCCCGGCGGGCTGCGGCGGATGCTGCGCCGCCTCACGGCCAGCGAGGCGGAGATCGAGGCCGAGGAGCTGCAGCGTGACGTGGAGCGGCACGGCTGCCAGCCGGCCCGCCAGGTCGAACGCGGTCAGCTCGTCAGCGTGACCGGCCGGCTGCGCACGGTGGTCTATACTCCGCGTACCACCGTGCCCACGCTCGAGGCCGACCTGTACGACGGCAGTGACGTGGTCACCCTCGTCTGGCTGGGCCGCCGGCAGATCGCCGGCATCGAGCCGGGCAGGGCGCTCACCGCGCGCGGCCGGGTCGCGATCCGCGACGACCGCAAGGTCATTTACAACCCGTACTACGAGCTGGAAGCGGCGCCGTGACACGACACAGCGACAACCGCACCACCCGGGCCGACAACCCGCTCTCGGAGAGTGTGGCGGCCGAGGAAGAGGTTCTCGCCGAGGTCTTCTTCGGTGACCTGCCCCCGGATCAGCGCGCCGCCGCGGCCGAGAAGGCCGTCGCGGAGGCGATCTTCGGCGAACACGGGGCGGCCATCAAGGACGTGCGGCCGGGCGACGTGCCGCCCGCTGACGGGAAGTCCGCTGACGGGAAGTCCGCCGACGAGGACGACGAGGAGCCGCTGCCGAGCTTCTCGGAGCAGGTCGCCCAGCAGCTGGGCGGCGTGCGCGGGCTGCTGGAGTCCAGCATCCCGGTGCTCGCGTTCGTGATCGTCAACGTGGTCGGCGGCTGGTTCGACCTGGCCTGGCGCCTCAACCTGGCGATCGTGCTGTCCGTCGCCACCGCGGTCGGCATTGCGATCTTCCGGCTGAGCCGCAAGCAGCCCATCCGGCACGCCGTCAACGGCCTGTTCGGCATCGCGCTGGGCGCCTGGCTGGCCTACCGGTCCGGCGACGAGAAGGACTTCTACCTGCCGGGCATCTTCCTGAGCCTCGGCTACGCCGTGGCGATGCTCGCCTCGGTCGCCCTGCGCCAACCACTCGTCGGCTGGATCTGGTCCGTGGTCGTGGCCGGCGGCAGCAAGCAGTGGCGCGAGGAGCCGCCGATGGTGCGCACCTTCGGCTGGCTGACGGTCGTCTGGGCGGTGATCTATGTCCTCAAGACGGGCATCCAGACGGTGCTCTACCTCGCCGACCAGGCCACCGCTCTCGGCGTCGTGCGGATCGTCTTCGGCTACCCGCCGTACCTGCTGCTCCTGGCCCTCACCGTGTGGGCGGTGCGCCGCACCCGCGAACGGATGGCGGCCACCGCGTAGCTCGCGCGGCCTAGTCCTCCGTCGCCGACCCGAGCATGACCTCGCGGACCGTGTCCTCGACCTGCGCGGTGCAGACGAACACCAGCTCGTCGCCGGCCTCCAGCGGGTCGTCCAGGCTCGGGGCGATCACCCGCTTGCCGCGCAGGATCGCCACGAGGGCGGCATCACGTGGCAGGGGCACGTCCCGCACGGCCGCACCCACGTACGGCGCGGACTCCGGCAGGGTGATCTCCACGAGGTTCGCCTGGCCCTGCCGGAACGTCATGAGCCGCACCAGGTCGCCGACCGTCACGGCCTCCTCGACCAGGGCCGCCATGAGGCGCGGCTTGCTCACGGAGACGTCGACGCCCCACTGGTCGGTGAACAGCCACTCGTTCTCGGCCCGGTTGACCCGGGCGACCACCCGGGGCACCGCGAACTCGGTCTTCGCCAGCAGCGACACCACCAGGTTGACCTTGTCGTCGCCGGTGGCCGCGACGACCACGTCGCACTCGGCGAGGTTCGCCTCCTGCAGGCTGGCCAGCTCGCAGGCGTCGGCCAGCACCCACTCGGCGGCCGGCACCCGCTCCGGGCGCAGCGCGGACGGCTGCCGCTCGATGAGCAGCACGCGGTGCCCGTTCTCGATCAGCTCCTGGGCGATGGAGCGGCCCACGTTGCCGGCCCCGGCGATCGCGACCCGCATTGAACCTGACTTGCGCATGTCGACCCCTGTCAGACGCCGGCCGGCGGATTGCCGGTGACCTGCGTGACCGCCTCGATGATGTCGTCGGTCATGAGCATGAAGACCTGATCGCCGTCCTGCAGCACGGTCGACGCGGTCGGCAGGGTGCCCAGCCCGAAGCGCATGATGTACGCCGCGCGGGTCCCGCTCGCGTCCTCGAGCGCGCGCAGCGGCTTGGAGATCCAGCCGGCGTTCAGCGGAACCTCCATGATGGTCACCAGGCCGGTCGGGTCGCGCCAGAGCTCGATCGTGCCCTCGGGCAGCAGGTGGCGCACCATCCGGTCGGCCGTCCACCGCACGGTGGCGACCGTCGGGATGCCGAGGCGCTCGTACACCTCGGCGCGCTTCTGGTCGTAGATGCGGGCCACCACCCGGCCCACGCCGAAGGTCTCGCGGGCCAGCCGGGCGGAGATGATGTTCGAGTTGTCGCCGCTGGAGACGGCCGCGAACGCGTCCGCCCGCTCGATGCCGGCCTCGATGAGCACCTCGCGGTCGAAGCCCATGCCCGTGACCGTGAGACCGGTGAAGTCGGCGCCGAGCCGCCGGAACGCGTCCGGGTTCGAGTCGATCACCGCGACCGTGTGGCCCCGGTTCTCCAGACTCTGGGCGACCGTCGAGCCCACACGACCGCATCCCATGATCACGACGTGCACGTCAACCCCTGCCCGCTAGCTCTCCGGTGATCGTTATGGTCTCCCGAGCAGACGGTACACCGTTGCCGATGTCCCGCCACGATCACCCACCGGCACCTGCCGCGGGCGCATCGCCCGTACGCTTGTCGGTTGTGGCCACTCCCACCTCGCTGTTGAAGCGGCTGCTGCTCGGCCGACCGTTCCGGTCCGACCGCCTGCAGCACACGCTCCTGCCGAAGCGCATCGCGCTGCCGGTGTTCGCCTCGGACGCGCTCTCCAGCGTCGCGTACGCCCCGGACGAGATCCTCCTGACGCTGTCCATCGCGGGAGCCACCGCCCTGCTGTACTCGCCATGGATCGCCATCGCGGTCGTCGTGGTCATGCTCACGGTGGTCGCGTCGTACCGGCAGAACGTGCACGCGTACCCCTCGGGCGGCGGCGACTACGAGGTCGCCACCGTCAACCTGGGTCCCAAGGCCGGCCTCGCGGTGGCGAGCGCCCTCCTCGTCGACTACGTGCTGACCGTCGCGGTCTCCACCGCCTCCGGCGTGGCCAACCTCGGCTCGGTCGTGCCGTGGGTGGCCACCCACAAGGTCGCCGTGGCGGTCATCGCGATCGCCCTGCTCACCGCCATGAACCTGCGCGGCATCCGGGAGTCCGGCAGCGCGTTCGCCGTCCCGACGTACGGCTTCATGATCCTGATCCTGGGCATGGTGTTGACCGGCCTGTTCCGGGTGATCGTCCTGGGTGAGGAACTCCGGGCGCCCAGCGCGGAGCTGGACATCACGGCCGAACACTCGGTGACCGGGCTGGCGTTCGCGTTCCTGCTGCTGCGGGCGTTCTCCTCCGGCTGCGCGGCGCTGACCGGCGTGGAGGCCATCTCCAACGGCGTGCCGGCGTTCAAGCCACCCAAGAGCCGCAACGCGGCCACCACGCTGCTGCTGCTGGGCACGGTCGCGGTCACCATGCTGGTCGGCATCGTGTGGCTGGCCAAGCTCACCCACCTGCAGTTCGTCGAGGACCCGAAGACGCAGATCCTCGCGAGCCCGGTCGGGTACGTGCAGAAGACCGTCACCGCGCAGCTCGGCGAGACCGTCTTCGGCGGCGGGTCGATCCTGCTCTACCTGGTCGTGGCCGCGACCGCGCTCATCCTGTTCCTGGCCGCCAACACGGCGTTCAACGGCTTCCCGGTGCTCGGCTCGATCCTCGCCCAGGACCGGTACCTGCCCCGCCAGCTGCACACGCGCGGCGACCGGCTGGCGTTCTCCAACGGCATCATCTTCCTGGCCGTCTTCGCGATCGTGTTGATCGTGGCCTTCCAGGCGGAGGTCACCCGCCTCATCCAGCTCTACATCGTGGGCGTGTTCGTGTCGTTCACCCTGTCGCAGACCGGCATGGTGCGGCACTGGAACCGGCTGCTGCGCACCGAGCGCGACCCGGCCGCCCGCCGCCGCATGGTCCGGTCCCGGGCGATCAACGCGTTCGGCCTGTTCCTCACCGGTGCGGTGCTCGTGGTCGTCCTCTTCACGAAGTTCCTGCACGGCGCCTGGATCGCGATCGCCGCCATGGCGGTGATCTACCTCGTCATGCTGGGCATCCGGCGCCACTACGACCACGTGGCGCGGGAGCTGGCCGCGGCCGACACGCGGCCCACCCTGCCGGCCCGCAACCACTCCCTGGTCCTGGTCAGCAAGGTGCACCTGCCCACGCTGCGGGCGCTGGCCTACGCGCAGGGCACCCGGCCCGACACGCTCACGGCCGTCACGGTCAGCGTCGACGAGCACGAGGCCCGGGCCCTGCAGGCCGAGTGGGACCGCCGCGGCCTCGACGTGCCGCTCACGGTGATCGACTCGCCGTACCGCGAGATCACCCGTCCGGTGATCGAGTTCGTCAAGGACCTGCGCCGTACCTCACCCCGCGACGTGGTCACGGTGTTCATTCCCGAGTACGTGGTGGGCAAGTGGTGGGAGCACCTGCTGCACAACCAGAGCGCCCTGCGCCTGAAGGGCCGGCTGCTGTTCGAGCCCGGCGTCATGGTGGTCAGCGTGCCGTGGCAGCTGGGTTCGGCATCCACAAAGGACCTCGACAAGCTGGACCGCTCGTTCGGCCGCGACGTCCTGCGCGGCCCGCGCCCCGGCTACGACGAGCCGCTGCCGCCGCGCTCGTCCGCCGCTGAGCGTCCCTCCGCGGAAAGCTCGCCCCGGACATGACCGTCGACCATCCGGTAGCCGACCCCGACCTGCTCGACGAACTGGTCGGGGCAGAGATCGAGTGCGAGGTCGGGCCAGTCGCCCATGGTGGCCACTGCGTCGCCCGGGTCGATGGCCGGGTCGTCTTCGTCCGCCACGCGTTGCCCGGCGAACGGGTACGCGCCGTCGTGACCGAGGTGCGCCGCGGCTACCTGCGCGCCGACGCGGTCACCGTGCTGGCCGCGTCGGCGGACCGCGTCGCGCCGCCCTGCCCGTACGCCGGGCCGGGCCGCTGCGGCGGCTGCGACTTCCAGCACGCCACGCTCGCCGCCCAACGCGCTCTCAAGACCTCCGTGGTACGCGAGCAGCTCCAGCGCCTCGGCGGCCTCACCCCGGACCAGGTCGACGCCCTGGGCGTGGCGGTGGTCCCGCTGGACGACTCCTCGTCGGAGGGCTTCGGCTGGCGCACCCGGGTGCAGTACACGGTCGACGCCGCCGGTCGCGTCGGCTTCACCCTGCACCGCTCCCACGAGGTCATCCCGGTGGACCGCTGCCTCATCGCGTCCCCCGCCGTCCAGTCGGCCACGGTCGACGGCATCCCGGTGACCTCCCGCCCCTGGCCCGACGCCGACCGCGTCGAGGTCGTGGCCGCCACCCAGGCCGCCGGCGGCGGCTCGGCCGGCGGTGGTGGCGCCCCGGCCGCCAGCGTGGTGGTGGAGCGCGGTCGGGAGAGGCGCGTGGTCGCCGGGCCGGCCACCGTGCGCGAGCACGTCGGCGGCCGTGAGTGGGAACTGGCCGCCGGCGGCTTCTGGCAGGTACACCCCGCGGCGGCGGCCACGTTCGCCGACACGGTCGTGGAGCTGCTGGATCCGCGCGTGGGCGAACGCGCCTGGGACCTGTACGGCGGCGCGGGCCTGTTCGCGGCGGCCCTGGCTCCCCGGCTGGGCGCCACGGGCCGCCTGACGGTGGTCGAGTCGGACCCCCGCGCGGTGGCCGTCGGCCGCCGCGCGCTGGACGACCTGTGGAATGTCCGCTTCGTCCATGCCCCGGTGGAGCGCGCCCTGCGCGACCGGCGCTGGACCTCGGTGGACCTGGTCGTCCTCGACCCGCCCCGCGCCGGCGCCGGCCGCCAGGTCGTCGACGCCATCGTGGCCCGCTCACCGCGGGCGGTCGCCTACGTCGCCTGCGACCCGGCGGCACTGGCCCGCGACGTGCGTACCTTCACCGAACGCGGCTGGCAGCTGGCCGCGCTACGCGCCTTCGACGCCTTCCCGCAGACCCACCACGTCGAGTGCGTCGCCCTGCTCACTCCCCGCTGAGACCGTGGTCCACGCCACGGCGGGGCGGGACGATCCGGCAGGATGGTGGCATGGGTGACCTGTCATCTGGCGGAGCGGGGCGGCTGGTCGCGGTGACCGCGGCCAGCGGGCAGCTGGGGCGGCGGGTGGCGGCCCGGGTCGCCGCGGCCGGGCTCGCGCAGCGGCTGGTTGTCCGGGACGCCGCGCGGGCGCCCCGGCTGCCCGCGACGGACGTGGCGGTGGCGGACTATGCCGATGCCGCCGCGATGCGGGCGGCGTTGACCGGCGTGGACACCGTGCTGCTGATCTCGGCCGGCGAGGCGGCCGATCGGGTCGCGCTGCACACGACCGCCGTGGACGCCGCCGTCGCGGCGGGGGTGCGCCACCTGGTCTATGTCTCGTTTCTCGGGGCCGCGCCGGACGCCACCTTCACGTTCGCCCGCGACCACTGGCACACCGAGCGACACATCGAGCGTACGGGCCTGCCGCGCACCTTTCTCCGCGACAGCCTGTACCTGGACGTGCTCCCGCACTTCGTCGGTGCCGACGGGGTGCTGCGCGGGCCGGCCGGCGACGGGCGGGTGGCCGCGGTCGCCCGCGACGACGTGGCCGACGTGGCGGCCGCGATCCTCGCCGACCCGGGCCCGCACGCCGGCCGGACGTACGACGTGACCGGCCCGGTGGCGTTCACCCTGGCCGAGGCGGCCGGCGCCCTCACCGCGGCGACCGGTCGGATCATCACGTACCACCCGGAGAGTCTCGAGGAGGCCTACGCCTCCCGGGAGCGGTTCGGCGCGCCGCGCTGGGCGGTGGACGGTTGGGTCACCTCGTACGCCGCGATCGCCACCGGGGAGCTGGACGTGGTGAGCGACACCGTCCGCACGGTCGCCGGGCATCCGCCGATGACCTTCGCGGAGCTGCTGGCCGCTCACCCGCCCCGGCTCGCGTGACGAGGGCCTACGCGAGGACGAGTTGACCGTCGGTCACGGTGACGGTCACTTCCCGCAGTGGCGCGGGTGCGGGCGGATTGACGACCCCGCCCGTCGTGGCGTCGAAGCTGCTGCCGTGGCAGGCGCAGTTGATCGTCCCGTTCGATACGTTGGCGACGAGGCAGCCCGCGTGGGTGCAGACGGCGGTGAAGGCGTGGTAGGTGTCGGCCGCCGGGCGGGTCACGACCACCTGCTCGGCGACGAAGACCTGCCCGCCCCCGACCGGGATGGCGTCCGCCGGCCCGAGCACCCGGCCGCGCCCGGGAGCATCGCCGGGGGCGTGGCCGCCGACGGCGGCGCCGGCGGCTGGCGCCGGACCGGCGTCGTTTGCGGCGCAGCCGCCCAGCGCTCCGATACCCAGTGCCCCCATACCCAGTGCGCCGGCGCCCAGCGCGCCGGCCGCCAGAACGCTGCGCCGGGACGCGCCCTCCGCGCAGCCGGCAGCTTCGTGTGTGTCCATGAAGATCTCCAGTCAGAATGTGCGGCCGACCGTGGAGACGACGAGGCCCGTGAAGGCGGCGCCGCCGAGGACCGGCAGGGCCTATCCGGGGGTGGGCCACCGCGGGCCGGGGCGCTGCCGGTGGAAGCGCCGCGCAGGGCGAGCAGCTCGGCGGTGACCGTCCCGTGGAACAGACAACCGATCAACGAGTGAACGAGGACCCGGGTGTCGGAGGCCCGGGCGCCGAGGGCGTCGCGGCGTGCACGGCGGTTGGCGTTCCGTGTGCTGAGGATGGATAACTACAAATGGGTTGAAAGTGGTCGTTCCTCATGTGCGGCCGTTGCGCGCCCGTGCCCGGTGAGGCCCGCGTGACCATTGGGATCGATCCGTTGGACAGTGATCTCCGCCTCAGCCCTGGTCCCGCCCGCGCACTACCGCACGACAAGAAACTACGGTGAAATTAACTTGTAAACAGAGGATCTGCGGTGGAGTGAGGGCGAATGGCGGACGTTAAGCTCGATTACCCAGGTGGTCCGCTGCCGCTTCCGGTGCACGAGGCGAGCGAGGGCCCGCACGGCCTGGACATCGGGAAGGTGCTCAAGGAAACCGGGTACGTCACGTACGACCCGGGCTTCATGAACACGTCGTCCTGCGCGTCGGCGATCACCTACATCGACGGCGACGCCGGGATCCTGCGCTACCGCGGGTACCCGATCGACCAGCTGGCACAGCAGTCGTCGTTCCTCGAAGTGTCCTATCTGCTCATTTACGGCGAGCTGCCCACGCGCGCGCAGCTGGACGCCTTCTCGGAGCAGATCAGCATCCACACGCTGCTGCACGAGGACATGCGGCGCTTCTTCGACGGCTTCCGCCACGACGCGCACCCCATGCCGGTGCTGTCGTCGGCGGTCAGCGCGCTGTCCACCTTCTACCAGGACAGCCTCGACCCGTTCGACCCCCAGCAGGTGGAGATCTCCACGATCCGGCTGCTGGCCAAGGCGCCGACGATCGCCTCGTACGCGTACAAGCGCTCCATCGGGCAGCCCTACATCTACCCCGACAACACGCTCGGGTACGTGGAGAACTTCCTGCGCATGACGTTCGGCGTGCCGTCGGTGGAGCACCCGGTGGACCCGGTTGTCGCCAAGGCCCTGGACATGCTGTTCATCCTGCACGCCGACCACGAGCAGAACTGCTCCACGTCGACCGTGCGCATGGTCGGCTCCTCGCACGCCAACCTGTACGCCTCGGTCTCGGCCGGCATCCACGCGCTGTCGGGCCCGCTGCACGGCGGCGCGAACGAGGCCGTGCTGGAGATGCTGGCGGGCATCCAGGCCGCGGGCGGCGACGTCGCGTCGTTCGTGAACCGGGTGAAGAACAAGGAGCAGGGCGTCAAGCTCATGGGCTTCGGCCACCGGGTCTACAAGAACTACGACCCGCGCGCGGCCATCGTCAAGAAGGCGGCCCGTGACGTGCTCGAACGCATGGACAAGCCGGACCCGCTGCTCGACCTCGCCATGGAGCTGGAGGAGATCGCGCTCGCGGACGATTTCTTCGTCTCCCGCAAGCTGTACCCGAACGTCGACTTCTACACGGGCCTCATCTACAAGGCGATGGGCTTCCCGACGAAGATGTTCACGGTCCTGTTCGCCCTGGGCCGCCTGCCCGGCTGGATCGCCCAGTGGCGCGAGATGATCGAGGATCCGAGCAGCAAGATCAACCGCCCCCGTCAGGTCTACACGGGCGCCACCGAACGCGACTTCGTTCACATCGCCGACCGCTAGACCCCCACACCCACACCCACACGTCCCCACACGCCCGCGCGCGCCTGCCGGCGGGGACGTTTGGACGAATCCGCGTCTAACTCGGTTCCGAATTACACGCGCAACTGTCCAAACGTCCCCGCCAGCGGCGAGCGGACGGCGGCGAGCGGACGGCGGCGAGCGGACGGCGGCGGGGCGCGGGGGAGCGCGGTGGGGACCTGCGCAGTGACGCGACCCGATAGAGTCGGCGGCACCGCATCCGGGTCGACAGCAAGGCGGTGTGTGCCGTGACGGTGACACTGAGGTGGGGGGCCGCCACGGACGTCGGTCGGGTCCGCCAGAACAATGAGGACAGTCTCGTCGCCGAGGCGCCCGTCTTCGTCGTCGCCGACGGCATGGGCGGCCGGGCCCGTGGGGACGAGGCGAGCCGGCTGGCCGCCGGGGAGTTCGCCCGGCTGGCCGGCGGCGGCGGGCCGACGACCGAGGCGGTCCTCGACGCGGTGACCCGCGCGAACGACGCCATCCTGGCCGCCGCCCGCGCCACCGAGACCGGCGCCGGCATGGGCACCACACTGGTGGGCCTCGTCCTCGTGGAGGAGTCCGGCGACCAGCGGTGGTGCGCCGTCAACATCGGCGACAGCCGCCTCTACCGGTGGGCGAGCGGGGAGCTGGAACAGCTCACGGTCGACCATTCCGAGATCCAGGAACTCGTCGACGCCGGCATCGTGGGCGAGGCGCAGCGCGCGTCGCACCCGCGCCGCAACGTCGTCACCCGGGCGCTCGGGACCGTACCGGCGCCGGTGGCGGACTGCTGGCTGCTGCACCCCGTACCGGGGGAGCGGTTCCTGCTGTGCTCCGACGGGCTCACCGGGCACCTCGACGACGCCCAGATCGGCGCGTTCCTCGCCAGCGACCTCACGCCGGACGGCGCGGCCAGCCGCCTGGTCGCGGCGGCCGTCGAGGCCGGCGGCCGGGACAACGTGACCGTCGTCGTCGTCGACGTCGACGGTGGCCCGCACGTCGACAGCGACCCGGGCGCGTCGACGAATCCCCGAGGATGGGATGGCCTCGGCGCGGGCGGTTTCGGGTGAGCGGCGACGCCGTCACGTACAGCGGAACCGGGCTCACGGTCGTGGCGGGTGAGCGCACCGTGGTGCTCGTGTGCGCCGAGCCGGAGGCCGCGCTCGTGCGCGCGCTGTGGCCGGTCGTGCGCGCGGGAGCCGGCCTGCCGCAGCTGATCGAGACGTTCGCCGGTCACGGGTTGGCCGGGCTGCCCGACTTCGGCCTCGTGAGCTGGATCGGCGCGCACGCGACGCTGCTGGTACGCGGTCGGGTGGGCGCGACCGTGCACCTCGGGGGCGGTAATCGGGAGCAGGTGTCCGCGGTCGGGGTGACGACCTGGCTGGAGCGCGGCTTCGTCGACACGGCGCGCGTCGTGCTCACCGGCCCGCAGGCCGGCGACCGTACCGGTGGGGTGCTGCCCCTCGTGGTCGGCGTCGCGCGCGCGGCCACCGTGTCCTGTGACCTCCTGGCGGCCCGCGACGGCGGGCCGGGAACCGTGCGCGTCCACGATGCCGCCGACGACGCGATGGACACGCGCCTGCGACAGGACGTCGACGCCACCGCCGGCTTCGGGCCCGGCGCGCCGGCGCGGCCGGTGGCGGTCGAGGCCACCGTGGTGGAGCCCGCGCCCGCATACCCGGCCGTGACGCGACCCGCGCCGCGACCCGCACCACCTTCAGCGCCTCCAGCGCCGCCTGTGCCTCAGCCGGTGCCGCCCGTACCACAGCCCGCCGCGCCGCCGGTCGTCCAGCCGGTCGCCGAGGCCGTGCCGCTGGCGGATCATGTCTGGGCGGGGCCGCCCGTGCAGCCGGCGTCCGTGCCCGAAGAGGACTCGCAGCGGGCGTGGGTGCGCCGGCCGGAGGAGCCGAGCTGGTCCGGGGCGTCGCCGGCGGTCTCCGGCAACGTCCCCTGGGGCGGCGGGTCGGACTGGGCGGCGGGGCCGGTCGCCAACTGGTCGGCCGGGCCGCAGCTCACCGAGTGGGTGGCCCCGTCCGGCCCAGCGAACGGGACCATGGACCGGCTGCCCGACGGGCCGCCGCCCGAGCCCGTGGCCGGCGCGCCCCAGCCGTTCGCGTTCGAGCCGCGGGTGTCGCGGCTGGGCGACCACGACGACTTCACGGTGGCGCGCGAGCCGACCGGGGACATCATGCTGCCGCCGCCCGGCACGCCCCCGGTCGCGCCCGCGGCCGCCGGGCCGGCGCGGACGGTGCGTGCCGTGACGTGCCCGGTCGGTCACCCCAACCGGCCCGCCGACGCGCACTGCCGGGTGTGCCGGGCGCCGTTGGACGAGACGCAGGCGCCGGTCGACATCCCCGCCCCGACGCTGGGCATGCTGCGCCTGTCGACCGGGCAGAACGTGCCGCTCGCCCGCGCGGTCACCGTCATCGGCCGGGAGCCGCGCGCCCAGGGCCTGGACGCGGAGCTCATCGCGCCGCGCGGCGCGAGCGGCAACATCTCGCGCCTGCACGCCGAGATCCGCGTCCGGGAGTGGACGGTCGAGGTCGTCGACCTCGGCTCCACGAACGGCACCCGGGTGCTGAACCCGGTCGGCGACCCGATCCAGCTCGAGCCGCGCCAGCCGGTGCCGCTGCTGCCCGGCGGGGTCATCGACCTCGCGGGCGAGGTGTCCATCCGTTTCGAGGTGAGTGAGTGAGCGTCAGCGCGCCGCGCGTTCCGGTCGCGCCGGACATCCCGGGCTACGAGTACCTGTCGCTGCTCGGTTCGGGCGGCTTCGCGGACGTCTTCCTGTACCGCCAGAGCATCACCGAGGCGCGCCGCGCGGTGAAGGTGCTGCGCCGCGAGGACAGCTCGGAGGAGGAGCGTGAGCAGTTCCTCCGCGAGGCGCGGGCGCTGGGCCGCCTGTCGCACCGCGGCCAGCACCCGCACATCGTGGCCGTGCACTCGGTCGAGGTCGTGGACGGCCGCCCGTGCCTCATCATGGAGTACTGCGAGCGGGGCAGCTACGCGGCCAGGGTGCGCCGCGACGGCACCATCCGGGTACCCGAGGTGCTGCGCGTCGGCGTGCAGATCGCCAGCGCGCTGGAGACGGCGCACCTGGTCGGGATCCTGCACCGCGACCTCAAGCCGGGAAACCTGCTCATCGCCGCCGACGGCGCGCCCAAGCTGAGCGACTTCGGCATCGCGACCGTGTCCGCGCACGAACTCACCGAGCAGGCCAAGTGGTTCTCGCCGCACTACGCGGCACCCGAGGTGGTCGCGGCGGGCGCGACCAGCCCGGCCTCGGACGTCTACTCGCTGGCCTCGACGCTCTACGAACTGCTCACGGGCGCGCCGCCGTTCCGCGTGCCGGGGCAGGCCGACGAGCAGGCACTGCGCGAGCGGATCCGCAGCATGCCCGTACCCCCGATCAGTCGCGGTGACGTGCCCGCGGACCTGGACCGGCTCCTGCGCGCCGCGATGACGAAGGATCCGGGGGTGCGCCAGCGGCTCGTGGCCAGCGCGGGCGAGTTCGCCCTGCGGCTGCGTGAGATCCAGCAGGCGCAGGGGTACGCGGCGACGGACGCCGTGGTCTACGAACCGGTCGGCGCGGACGCGGACCCGTCGCCCGACTACGTGGCGGAGGCCGGCAGCCGGACCACCCGCGCCGGTGTCACCGTGGTCGAGGACACCGGCAGCGCGACGACGCGCGCCGGGGCCGCCCCGGCCGGGACACCCGTGTCGGCCAGCGCGCCCATCCCGCGCCGCGACGTGTTCCGGCCGCACTGGGAGCGGGTGCCGTTCGACGACCCGGCCGCCCGCCCCACCCGCGAGCGCGCCGTGCCCCTGCCGGACCCGCCCGGTGCCCTGCCGGACCCGCCGCCGCCCGCGCCCGCCCCGGTGGGACGCGGGGTGCCCCGCGCGGCCGTCGCCGTGCTCGCGGTGCTGGTGGTCGTCGTGCTCGGCGCCGGCGTCCTGTTGCTGCGCGGTGGTGACGACAGGACCCAGGGCGCTACGCCCACGCGCCCGCCCGCGGCGCCCGGCCTCGACGCCGTGCCGGGCGCCGGCAAACCCGTGCCGTCGCCGACCGTCACCGCCGAGCGGTTGGCGACTGGGTCGGTGCGGTTCACCTGGACATATGACAGTCCGGCCGACGGCGACTACTTCAAGGTCCGCCGCACGGACGTGAGCGGCGCGGCCGTGCGTACCCTCACCGAGCCGGAGTTGGTCGTCACCCCGAAGGACGGCCAGACGCCATGCGTCGACGTGTACGTATATCGTGCCGACGGGCGTGGGTCCCAGCAACCGGGCCGGGCCTGCGCCGACTGATCCGGCTCCTCTACAGTGTGCCGCTGTTGACGGCGGTGTGGTACATACGTCGGAGCGATGGGGGAGGCGGACGTGGCGGGGGCCGGTGTTGCGGTGCGGGAGTTCGTGCCCGTGGTCGCGCTCGCCACCGGGGAGGCGGCCGAGCGGGTGCTCGCCGTGGTCACCCACGCCGGCGCCCACCAGGTCGTCCGCCACGGGCCCAGCACGTACCGGTTGACGCGCCGCTACCGTCCGATGTGGCCACTGCCGTCGCGCACGGAGACCTGTGACGTCTCCATCGGCGTCGACCAGGCCACGGGGCACACCGTGGTGTATCTCGAGGGTCGGCTGCCGGCCGGCACGCTGCACGCCGTACGGCTGGCCCTCGGCGGTACGGTGCCGACCGTGACGGCCGCGCCACCCGCGTACACCGGGCCGCCGATGCCGGCCATGTCGATGCCGCCCCCGCCGCCCACCTCCCCGCCCGCCGGCCAACCGCAGGCTGGTCAGCTGCCCGCCGCAGGGCCCGGGGGATGGGGCGCGGCGGTGACGGCGCCGCCGACCACACCGATGGCCGCGGGCCCCCGACCGCAGTCGATCGCGGTCGAGTTCGACGACGGCCGGCGCGCGTCGCTCGGCCTGCTCATCCTGGTCGGCCGCAACCCGGCCGCCTCGCCCGACGAGTTCGCCGCCCAGCTCGTGGCGGTCGACGACGACAGCCGGTCCGTGTCCAAGACGCACCTCGCCCTGGGCTGCGACGAGCGCGGCGCCTGGGTGGTCGACCGGCACTCGACCAACGGCACGGCCGTCCTGGAGGCCGCCGGCCGGATGCGCTGCCCACCGGGCGAGCGGGTGTACCTGCGCCTGCCGGCCACCGTCCGTTTCGGCGACCGCACCCTGCGAGTCGTGACCGACTAAACGCCCCACCCGGCGAACATCCGAGGAGGCACAGCGTGCACGTCCGCGGCGTCCTGCGCGGCCTGCTGGCCCGGCGGGGCCGGCGCGCCTTCTCGGCCGTCGCGCTCGCGACCGCCGCCGGCGTGCTGGCCACCATGGCCTACCTGTGGCAGGGGTACGCCCAGGCGGAGGTGTCGCTCAACGACGGCGGCGTGTGGGTCACCAACCGCGACTTCGGGCTCGTGGGGCGGTTCAACCGGCCCGTCGAGCAACTCGACGCCCAGCTCAGCCCCACGCCGGACGCGCAACCCGACGTGGACGTGCTGCAGGACGCCGATGTCGTGTTCGTCTACGACCGCAGCGGGTCGACGCTGCGGCGCATGGACGTCGCCCTGGTCGACCTGGGCCAGGAGTCGCTGGACCTGCCGGCCGGCGCGGAGGTGGCGCTCGGCGGTGGCGCGGTCGCGATCCTGGCGCCCGACACCGGCAAGGTCTGGGTACGCCCGATCGACTCGGTCCTGTCGCTGAACTTCGCCAAGGACCCGCCGTCCGCCGAGGCCGGCGGCGGCGCGGCGCTGGCCATGAGCACGGACGGCACCGCGTTCGTGGTCTCGGCCGCGGCGGACACGCTCGTCACGGTGACCGGCGGGGCGGGCGGTGCGGCGTCGGCGGGCAAGCGTGCCCTCGGGACGGACGTGTCGACCGCGACCGTCACGGCGGTCGGGGACACCCCGGTCGTGCTCGGCGCGGGCGGGCGGCTCGTCCTGCCCGGGGGCGTGGGGACGCTGCCGCCGGAGTACCAGGCGGGCGCGGTGCTGCAGCAGAGCGGCCCACGGGCGGACACCGTGCTCGTGGCCGCCGACAAGGGGCTGGTCGCGGTCGACCTGTCCAGCCGGGACGTCGACGTCATCTCCGACCTGGGCACCGGCGACGCCGCCGCCCCGGTGCGCCTGGGCCCCTGCGTGCACGCCGCGTGGGCCAAGCGCCCGTCGTACCTGCGCCGTTGCGACGGCCTCGCGGCCGAGGAGCCCAGGCAGCTCACGGACGCCACCCCGGGCAGCGCCCTGGCGTTCCGGGTGAACCGGCAGATGATCGTCCTCAACGAACTCGCCTCCGGCAAGATCTTCGTGTACGAGCGGGGCGGCAAGGACCTGGGCAACTGGAAGGACCTGCTGCCCCCGGTCAACCGGGACAAGGACGACAAGTCCGAGAAGAAGCCGGACGTCACGAAGAAGAACCACCCGCCGGTGGCCCGGGCCGACCGGTTCGGCGCCCGCCCCGGGCAGGCGGCCACGCTCACCGTGCTCGACAACGACGGCGACATCGACGGCGACGTGCTCATCATCCGGGCGGTCGCGAAGATCCCCGGGGAGGCCGGCCAACTGTCCATCGTGGGCAACGGCCAGGCGCTGCAGTTCGTCGCCACCCCGGGCTGGGACAAGCCGGTCCAGTTCAAGTACACGATCGACGACGGCCGGGGCGGCGTGGCCAGCGCCGACGTGACCGTGAGCGTGCGGACCACCCGGCAGAACTCCCCGCCGTACCTGTTCCAGCGCAAGGCCGGCACCGCCCAGGAGGTGACGGTCGGCCAGGGCGGGGTGGCCAACCGCGAGGTGCTCAAGGACTGGCGCGACCCGGACGGCGACCCGCTCGTGCTGGTGTCCGCCGAGGTCGGCGATCCAGACTCGGTGCGGTTCACGGCCGCCGGCGAGGTCACCTACACGGACGCGGGGACGTCCAACGGCCGCAAGAGCGTGGCGCTGACCGTGTCGGACGGGCGGGCCGGCACGGAGGGGCAGCTGCCCGTACGGGTCCTGCCGGCGACGACGAACGGGCCGCCCCTGGCGATGGACGACCGGGTCGCCACGGTCGCCGGGCTGCGGGCCACACTGCGACCGCTCGACAACGACTCCGACCCGGAGAGCGGCGTGCCGGGCAGCGACTCGCGGCTGCGCGTCACCTGGGTGTCCCAGGCGCCCGCCAACACCTCCGTGATCCTCAACGACAAGAACGGCACGATCGCGTTCACCGCGAACCGCCCCGGCACCTACTACCTGCGGTACGAGATCACCGACGGGGAGCACACCGCCCGGGCGCGCATCCGGGTGGACGCCCGCGCGCCCTCCTCGGCGAACCCGCCGGTCGCGGTCACCGACAGCGCGGTGCTGCGCGGCGGGGCGCCCGTGTCCGTGGACGTGCTCGCCAACGACATCGACCTCGACGGCGACGTGCTGGTCGTGCAGTCGGTCGAGGTGCCCGGCAACTCCGGCATCACGGTCTCCGTGGTGGGCCTGCGCTGGCTGCGGATCACCTCGTCGCAGGCCGGCGACGGCACGGTCGCCGTCCGCTACGTCGTCTCGGACGGCGGCAACACCGACGAGGGGGTCGTGCAGGTCAGCCGGCTGTCGGCCACATCGGACAACCAGGCGCCCACCGCCACGGACGACGCGGGCGTGGTGCGCGCGGGCGGCGTGGTGACCCTGCGGCCCCTCGCGAATGACAGCGACCCGGAGGGCGAACCGGTCACCCTGGACCGCACGGTCGTGCCGGACGGATCCACCGCTACCCCCTGGACGGTCGTGGGCGACGCGGTGCGCTACGCCGCCCCCGACCGGCCCGGCACGGCCACCGCCAGCTACACCATCCGCGACCCGGAGGGCCGCTCGGCCGTGGCCCAGCTGTCCGTGACCGTCATCGCGGCCGAGGCCGCGCAGAACCAGCCGCCGCGCCCGGCGACCGTGCAGGCGCGCGTCTTCGCGGGCGCGACCGTGCGCATCCCGATTCCGCTGGAGGGCAGCGACCCCGACGGTGACGCGGTGACCCTGCTCGGCCCGACCGAGGCCCCGCACTTCGGCCGCATCATCGCCCAGGGCCCGGACTACCTGGACTACCAGGCGTACGCGGGCATGGCCGGCACGGACGAGTTCAGCTACCGGGTGCGCGACGGGTACTCCGCGCGCGGCACCGGCACCGTGCGGGTGGGCGTGGTCGCCCGGCCGGAGCACGACTCCGCGCCCGTGGCGGTCGACGACGTCTACACGGTCGCCCCGGGCACGACGATCCGGGTGCCCGTACTCGCCAACGACAGCGACGCCGACGGCGACGCGCTGACGGTCGAACCCCTCGCCCCGCTCAACCCGAACCTGCCCGCCGGCGCATCCCTTGAGGCCGGCCAGCGGGTGGCCGTGCGGGCGGGCGGCGACGACGGCGACGTGGTCCACGTGACCTACGGGATCAGCGACGGACGGGGACAGCGCGCCTCGGCGACCATCACGGTGACCGCCAAGGACGACGCCAACCTCGCCCCGGTGGCCCGCGACGACCTGGTCACGGACGTGCCGGCCGGGGCGAGCGCCGTCGAGGTGGACGTGCTCGCCAACGACGACGACCTCGACGGCACGCGCGCCGCGCTGGAGCTGGAGCCGCTCGACGCGGGCAACGGCCCGGCCAGCGCGGTCACGCCGGGCCGGCTGCTGCGGGTGGGCCTGACGGACGCGCCGCGCACGGTCGCGTACCGGATCACGGACGAGCGCGGCGGCACGGCCACGGCGTTCGTCCGGGTGCCCGCCGCCGGCAACCAGCCGCCCGTACGGAGGAAGGACGCCCCGGAGCTGAGGGTCAACGCGGGCGGTGAGCTGGCGGTCGACCTGGCGACCCAGGTCAGCGACCCGGAGGGCAAGCCGGTGCGGCTCACCACGGGCGCCGCCATGTCGACCTCGCCGGTGCCGGGGCTGAGCCTGGACTCCGGCCGCACCACGGCGACCTCGTTCACCCTGGTGGCCGCCACGGCGCCGACCGGCCCGGCCATGGTGGTGATCGAGGTGACCGACGGGGCGACCTCGGACGACCCGGACGGGCGCGTGGCGACGATCAGCCTGCCGGTGACGATCATGCCGCCGGCCGGCCAGGACCCGACGTTCGCGTGCCCGCCCGCGGAGCCGCAGGCCGGCGCGCCCCCCGTGACCGTGGACCTGGCCAACTGCGTGCCCACGCCGGACCGCAAGGCGCGCGCGGGCCTGACCTTCGCCGATGTGGCCGGCGTGCCGTCGGGCGTGACGGCCGAACTCGACGGGACGCGGCTGCGCGTCTCCGCCGACGAGTCGGTCGCGGTCGACAAGCTGGCCGAGCTGACCCTGAGGGTCACCGACGTCAACAACCGCTCCGCCGAGGGCAGGCTCGGCATCGTGGTCCGCCCGGCCGCGCTGGCCATGGCGATGACGGACACGGTCGACGGGTTGCGCGCGGGCGCGCAGACCACGGTCGACGTGACCGCCAACGACGTCAACCCGTTCCCCGCCAAGCCGCTGACGGTCACCGCGGTCGGCACCGGCGAGGGGGTCACGGCGCGCGTGGACGGCAACAAGGTGGTCATCAGAGCCAACGGGGACTTCTTCGGCCGCAGCGCGCTGACCTACCAGGTCCAGGACGCGACCGGCGACCCCGCGCGGCTGGTCGGCGGCCAGATCGTGGTCAACGTCGTCGGCAAGCCCGGCGTGCCCGCGCGCCCGGCGGCCCGCTCCACCGGCGACGGCGTGGCCGTGCTGACCTGGCTGGAGCCCGACGCCAACGGCGCGGCGATCACGGGCTACGACGTGATGGGCGAGGGCGGCTTCAAGCAGCGCTGCGCCAACACGGTGTGCCAGCTCAAGGGCCTGCGCAACGGCAACCGCTACCACTTCCAGGTGCGCGCCTGCAACGTGGTCGGCTGCGGCGGGTACAGCGCGCCGTCGGCCGAGGTGCGCCCGGACGTGCGGCCCGACCAGCCGGCCGCGCCGCGCACGAAGTTCGGCGACGCGTCGGTCACCCTGACGTGGTCGGCGCCGACCAGTCGCGGGTCGAAGATCGAGGGGTACGAGCTTGAGGTGTCCCCGCCCGTGGGCGGCGCCCGCCGGGTCACCGGCACCACGTACACCTGGACCGGGCTGACCAACGGCGTGGCGTACACGTTCCGGGTGCGGGCCTACAACGCCTCGCCGACGCCGAGCGAGTGGAGCCCGGACTCCGCGCCGGAGACGCCCGCGAAGGCGCCCGACCCGCCCGCGGCCCCCACGGCGGCCGGGGTCGTCGACGGCATCGGCAAGCAGATGAACGTCCAGTGGGCGCCGCCGAACACCAACGGGGCACCGATCAGCGGGTACGAGCTGACGGTCGTGCGGGCCGGCGTGGCCGAGCGGACGGTCGCCGTGGACGGCGACACCACGACGGCGACGGTCGACGTCGACAACGGCGTGAACTACACGTTCCGGGTCGTGGCCATCAACAAGGCGGGCAAATCCGCGCCGAGCGCCGACTCGGCGGCCACGGTGGCGCACGGCAAGCCGTTCCAGGTGACCTCCCTGACGGTCGCGGACAACAACGGCGGCACGGGCTACGACCGGCGCGTGCACTACGCGCTGAACCCGCCGAACGACAACGGCATGGCGATCGCGCGGTACGAGTTCAACTACGCGGGCGGCGACGCGGTGAACTTCGCGTCGGCGGCCACGAGCGGGTACGTGCCGAACCTCACCAACGGCACCGCGTACCGGCTGAAGGTGCGCGCCTGCAACGACATGTGCGGCGAGTGGTCGGCGCAGAGCGCCGCGGTCACCCCGTACGGGCCGGTGAACACGCCCGGCGCCGGGGCGGCGAAGAACGGCGCCCGCCACGTCACGGTGTCGTGGAGCCAGCCCGCCGCCAACGGCCGGCCCATCGCCCGCCTGGAGATCAGCCTCAACGGCGGCGGCTGGGAGAACGTCGGTACGGGCAACGGCAGCCGCAACGTCGGCGACGGCCCCAACCAGACGTGGCAGATCCGGGTCCGGGCGATCGACAGCGCCGGCCAGGTCAGCGCGATCGCCGCGGCGCAGGCCACGACCGACCCGCCGCAGGTCAACGTGAGCAAGGGCGCCCGCACGTCCGAGCCGGACTGCAGCACCTCGGCGTGCGCGCTGATCGTCATCGAGCTGGTGAACTTCCCGGCGAACACCACGGTCTCCTGCTCGTTCAAGTCATCACATTCGGGCGACGTGTTCTCCAACGGCTCGTACCGCACCAATGGCGACGGTTACTACCGGGGCCAGACCACGAAGTACTTCGGTTGGCCGGGCGGCTACGTCGAGGTCACGTGCAACGGCGTCACGGGCAGGAGCCCGGCATGGTAGGCGCCCACCGAGGCAATCCACAGTGGAGGAACAGATCATGACCGTCGCCCCGGACACGACCGCCTGCACACCCCAGGCGGCGGGCATGTTCGCCGAGGACTTCGCCCGGCTGGTCAACAACGTCGAGCTGGCCGTCGTGGGCAAGACCCGCTGCGTGCGGCTCGCGCTGTCCTGCCTGTTCACGGGCGGTCACCTGCTGCTGGAGGACGTGCCGGGCACCGGCAAGACGTCGCTGGCCAAGGCGATCGCACGCAGCGTCAAGGGTGAGCACCGCCGGGTGCAGTTCACCCCCGACCTGTTGCCCAGCGACGTGACCGGCGGCAACGTCTACAACCCGCAGACCGGCCAGCTCAGCGTGCGGCCCGGCCCGATCTTCACCAACATCCTGCTGGCCGACGAGATCAACCGCGCGTCGCCGAAGACCCAGTCGGCGCTGCTGCAGGCCATGGAGGAGGAGCAGGTCACCATCGACGGGGTCAACTACCCCCTCGAACTGCCGTTCATGGTGATCGCCACGCAGAACCCCATCGAGCAGGCGGGCACCTACCCGCTGCCGGAGGCGCAGTTGGACCGGTTCCTCATCCGCACCGAGCTGGGGTACCCGGACGCGCAGGCGACCACGCGGCTGCTCGCCGAGGCCGCGCACCGCGACCGGTCCACCCTGATCGCGCCGCTCATCACGCCCACGGGCGTGGTCGAGCGGTCCCGGCTGGCCGCCGGGGTGCATGTCGACCCCGCGGTCCTGGCGTACATCAGCGCCATCGCGGAGGAGACCCGCCGCGCCAAGGGCGTCAAGATCGGTGTCAGCGTGCGCGGTTGCCTGTCGCTCGTGCGCCTGGCGAAGACGTGGGCCGCCGCGCAGGGCCGGCACTACGTGCTGCCCGACGACGTGCTCGAACTCGCCGTGCCCGCCCTGGCGCACCGCGTCGTGCTCGATGTCGAGGCCGAGTTCTCCGGTACCACGGCCGTCGGGGTGATCGAGCGGGTCCTCAGCATCGTGCCCGCGCCGGCGTTCCGGAGCTCCTGACATGTTCGGTCGCCGCACCCGCGCGCCCGGCCGCCCGGGACCCGGCCGGTCGCGGCCCGGTCACGTGGGGCCCGGTGGCCTGGCCGCCGGCCGGGCGGCGCTGCGCCGCGCGCTGGCCGC
>NZ_BAAALS010000028.1:0-82099 GCF_039528415.1 Luedemannella helvata | reverse complement strand
CCGGGAAACGGACCTGGAGCAATCCAGGCACCGCGCCCGGGCCCGACCCAACACGATCGGCTGGCTCATGCACCACCGCCGCCTCGTCCGCGACTGCGAAGCCTGACCCGACAACTCCGCCAGCATGATCACCATCGCGATGATCGACAACCTCGCCAAACGCCTTACCGCCGAATCCACCCCAACCTGGCGAGACACGTGAACGTAGATAACTCACAAAATCCGTGAATCAGACGTCCTCTGAGGCCACCGTGCGCGGGCCGCCGCGGCGGGCGGGTCAGCGGGAGGGGTCCGCGAGGCGGACGCGCACCAGAAGGGCATGGAGGGCGTCGGCCGCACGCGGGGCGGCGGGGAGCGGGCTGGCCTGCGCCGACTCGTCCAGGGTCGCGGTGAGGCGGGTCACGTCGGCGGCCAGCCGGTCGGGAGCGACCAGGCCGCCCAGGGCGGCGTGCTCGCCCAGGCGCTTGGCGGCGATCAGGTCCGGGACGTAGGGCAGGTCGTGGTCGGGCCACAGGGCGTCGAGGTCGGCGACCACCTCGCCGGTACGCATGAGGTGGATGCCGGTGAGCAGCACGCGCAGCGTGTAGAGGGCCGGCTTGAGTTCGCCCGTGCGGCCGTACAGCTGCCACTGGGTGGCGGCGAACCCCCGGTAGTGGTGGGCGTGCCGGCTGGTCAGCAGGTCCGGCGCCAGCGCCACCAGCTCCCGGTGCGTCTCGCTGGTCGCCACGACGAGCGGCGAGAGCAGCTGCTCGGCCACGTACCCGTTGGGGCGCAGCAGCAGCCGGCAGAACTTGGCCAGGTCGTGGGTGACCAGGTCGAGTTCGACGCCGTCGCGGTCGCCCATGTGTTGCAGCGTCTCGGGTCCGGTGCGCAGCCCGACGACCTCGGCGGCCGGCAGGACGTGCACGCCGCGCAGGTCGACGTCGGAGTCGACGGAGGCGAACCCGTAGAGGTGGGCGCCCGACACGGTGGCGAAGACCAGGGGGTACGGCTGGGTGGCGGCGACGTCGGCGAGCCACGCGGGCAGGGCGGTGTCGAGGTCGGTCGCCATCGTCAGCTCCTTACAGGCGTGCCCGGCGGGTACGGACGAGGAAGTCTGCCACCGCCGCCCGGTCGGGTTCCACCGGTAATGCGGTCCGGCGGGCGGCGGCGACCAGTTCCGCCCGCAGGTGCTCGGCCCACGCCGTCACCTCGTCCCACGCGACATCGCCCGCGCGTACGGCGAGCAGCCGGTCGCGGTACGCCGACACGTCCACCAGGATCTCGCCGTGGCGCAGGGCGTACGCGCCGGCCAGCAGCAGGCGGATCATGTGCATCGCCTGCTTCCAGCGGATCTCGCCGGTGCGCTGGCGGACGGCGGTCAGCCGGGCGAACTGGTCCCGCGCGTACTCCCCATAGGTTTTCTCCAGGCGCGCCGACAGGAACGCGCCGCGCAGGGCGAGCAGCTCGCGGCCGGCGTCGTCGACGTGTTCCACGAGCGGCGACCACAGGCACTCCAGCACGGTCGGGTTGCCGGTGAGCGCGAGTTCGCAGAAGCGGCGCAGTTCCCAGGAGAACTGCTCCTCGGCCGGCCCGTCGATGTGGGTGGGCGGGTCGTCGAGGCCCCAGAACGCGGGCGTGGGCACCACGAACACGCCGCGGCGGTCGTAGTCGGAGTCGGGTCCGTCCAGGCCGTAGGCCCGCGAGCCCACCACACACGAGTACGCCGTGTGCGCGCGCACCAGCTCGCGCGGGTCGTCGCCGGGCCGCCAGGTCACAGGTGGTCCGGCCAGGTGAGGCGGCCGGCGCGCACGTCGTCGAGCAGGCCGCGCACGTAGGCGAGTTCGGCCTCCAGCACCCGCAGCTGGTACTCGTTCTCGATGAGGAACAGCCGGGGCAGGAACGCGGCCGACTCGGCGGTGGACTCCGTCATGGCGGCCAGCCGCTCGGCCAGCCGGTCGGCCCGCACGGTGAGCGCCTCGACGGCCCGCGCCGGCGCGAGGCTCGGCAGGAACGACAGGGCGGCCGGGAACTCCGGGTACTCCGGCGCCGGGGTGGACAGCATGGCGTAGAGCCACTCGCGCAGAGTGTCGCGGCCGGCCCGGGTGATCCGGTAGGTGGTGCGCTCGGGCCGGTTGTCGGCGCGTTCGGTGGACTCGACCTCGATGAGACCGTCGCGGGCCAGGCGCTGGATGGTCTGGTAGACGCTCGTGCGTTGGCTGACGTTGACGACGTCGTCCTTGTGCCGCTCCTTGATCAACTGCTGCATCCGGTAGGCGTGCATCGGCTCCTCGGTGAGCATCGACAGCACGGCCAGGGCCAGCACGGAGCGGCGCGGTGCGGACATGGGCAGATCCTAACGACCTTGACTCGGTCTTAGTCATAGTATGTATAGTGTGAACATGACTAAGCGAGCACTGATCATCGGGGGCGGTATCGCGGGAACGGTCACCGCTATGGCCCTGCGCAAGGCGGGGCTCGACCCCGTCGTCTACGAGGCGTACGACCGGGATTCCGACGGGGTCGGGGCTTTCCTCACCCTCGCCGAGAACGGGCTGGCGGCCCTGTCCGTGCTGGATCTGGACCTGTCGCGGCTCGGCATGGACACGCCCGCCATGGTGATGATCAGCCGCGGCCGGCAGCTCGCCACGGCCCCCATGCGGGCCCGCACGGTCTCCCGGTCGGACCTCTACGGGGCGCTGCGCGACGAAGCCGTCCGCCGGGGCGTGCCGATCGAGTACGGCAAGCGCCTCGTCGACGCGACCGTCACGCCGTCCGGCGTACAAGCGAGGTTCGCGGACGGCACCACCGCGGACGGTGACCTGCTCGTCGGCGCCGACGGGCTGCGCTCGCGGACCCGCGCCATCATCGACCCGAAGGCTCCCGCCGCCCGCCACATCGGCCTGCTCAACACGGGCGGGTACGCGCGCGGCCTGCGCCTGTCCGGCCCGCCCGGCGTGGCGCACTTCGTGTTCGGCCGGCGCTGCTTCTTCGGGTACTTCATCCACCCCGCCAGCGACGTGTGGTGGTTCGCCAACCCGCCCGCCAGGCGCGAGCCCAGCCGCGAGGAACTGCTCGCCATCACCGGGCGGCAGTGGCGCGAACGCCTGAACGACCTGTTCGCCGACGACCCCGGCCCGATGCTCGACATCATCGCCGCCACCGAGCACATCGTCCCCGCCTGGAACACCTACGACTTCCCGCGCGTGCCGACCTGGCACAACGAGCGCATGGTCCTCGTCGGCGACGCGGTGCACGCCACCTCCCCCTCCTCGGGGCAGGGCGCGTCGCTGGCCATCGAGGACGCCGTCGTGCTCGGCCGCTGCCTGCGCGACATCGACGAGCCGGCGGCCGCGTTCGCGACGTTCCGGCATCTGCGGCGCGAGCGCGTCGAGCGGGTCGTGGCTCAGGGCAGACGCAACGGCAACGGCAAGATGGCCGGTCCGGTGGGCGCCGCGATCCGCGACCTGATCCTGCCGGTCGTGATGCGCCGGATCGCCGCGAAGGACGCCCAGGGATGGATGCACAACTATCGCATCGACTGGGACGAGAGCGCTCGGTAGCTTGGCGGCCATGAACCTGCGAGGCAACCGGCTGCTGCTCGCGCTCGCTCCGCTGACCCTCATCGCCGCGTGGATCATGCTGCCCGTCAACGCGGACTCCTACCTGACCTACATCTACAACGACCCGCAGGGCGCCGAGCAGAACCTCGACGCGTTCCGCAGCGACGCCCGGGCGGCGTACACCTCAGGGCTCGGGTGGGCGGCGCTGCTGGCGCTGGCCTGCGGGGTGTACCTCGGCCGGGGCGCGCGGGCCGGGGAGGTCGTCCGGCGCGCTCTCGGCGGGGCCGTGCTGGGCCTGGTGTTCGCGGGGGTCACGCTCCTGGTGGCGCTGCCGTTCGCCGGCCCGGCGCTGAGCGACCACTGGGCGTTCGCCCGGCAGGTCCAGGACGGCGCGCCGCCGCCGACCACGGGCCCGATGTGGCCGACCGTGCTCGGCGCCGTGGCGTGTGTGGTGCTGGCCGGCGCCATCGGGGCGGCGTTCGGCGCGGGTTCCCGGCGCGGCTGGCTCGTGGGGGTCTTCGTCGGGCTGCTGTTCGTCGGCTCGCTCTGCGTCACTGGGATGCACGCCTCCGTGGTCATGGCCGCGGGCGCGGCCATCCTCGGGTTCGTGCCGATCGTGGTGGTGTACCTGTGGCTCGACGGGCACGCGCCGGCCGCCGCCGCAGCGCTGCTGGTCACCGCCGCGCTCGCGCTGGCGCTGGCCCGCCAGACGGTCGCATACCGGGAACGCAGGGCCGCATCAGCCGGTGCCTGACGGCGGCACGGTGAGCGGCGTGGACGCGCCCGGGCCGGTGCCGCGCTCAGCCCGGTGAGGTACCGGATACCGCACCGGAGGCCGATCTGCGCGGGAGGACGGGCGCGACGTCGGCGAGGCGCCCGGCCGGAGCCGGGCGCCTCGCCGCTCGGTTCAGCGCGAACGGTGGAACAGCAGCATGTCGTCGCCCGTCCGGGGATCGGGAACGATGCCCTTGTACGCGTAGCCGGTCTTCTCGGCGACCAGCCGCGCGGCCGCGTTGCCCGGGGCGGTGAGCAGCTCGATGCGGCGCATCGCGCCGGCCGACAGGGCCCACCCGGTGAGCGCCAGCAGCGCCTCCGTGGCGTACCCCCGGCCACGCCAGCCGGCCCGCAGGCCGAAACCGACCTCCGTGCAGCCGCGCTTCCAGTCGGTGTTGAACAGGCTCATCGCTCCGATGTGCACCCCGTCGGCGTTGTGCTGGACGGCCAGGTGCACGCCGTGTCCCGCGTCGCGGAACCGGTGCACGTCGTCGCGCAGCCAGCGCGGCAGCGTGATCGTGGCCCGGGGAACGCCGGGGGGCAACGCCTCCCATTCCTGGGCGGCGATCACCTCACCCACGCCGGGGGCGTCCTCCGGAGCGAACTCGCGGATGGTCAGCCGGTCGGTCGAGATGCGTACTTCCGGAAAGGTCGTCGTGGTCGCCATTGCGCGTACCTTTCGTTGTCCGGCACGGTCCTCACACCGTGCGCAGCGCGTCGGTCGGGGACAGCCGGGCCGCGCGCAGCGCGGGGATCAGGCCGGCCAACGCGCCGATTGCGATCGCGGAGCCGATGCCGCCCGCCCAGGCCTCCACGGGGACGACAACCTCCCAGCCCTTCGTGCGGGCGTACACCATGGTGGCCAGCACGCCGGCCGCCACGCCGACCGCGCCGCCCAGGAATGCCAACATGATCGCCTCGGAGAGGAACTGGCTGCGGATCTGCCGGCGGGTCGCGCCGAGCGCGCGCCGCAGGCCGATCTCCGAGCGCCGCTCCAGTACCGAGATGATCATGATGTTGGCGACCCCGACCGCGCCCACCACCAGCGCGACCGCACCGAGCCCGAGGAACAACGTGTTGAACGCGCCCTCGGCCGCCGCGCGGGCGGTCAGCGCCGCCGACGGCTGACTGACGTCGACCTCATTGGGCGCCTCAGGGTTCGCCGTCTGGGCGAGCAGGCCCTGCACGGTGCCGACCTGGCTCGTCTCCGCCCGGACGTACAGCGTGCTCGGGGGGCCGTTGGCCACCTCACCCTCGACGATGCTCGCGTAGTTGAGATAACGCTGGGCGGCCGGGTACCCGACCAGCGCGCTGCTGTCGATCTCGGACGCGAGGGTGGCCGGCTTCAGGATCCCGGCCACGTAGAACCACTGGTCACCGAGCCAGATGCGCTGGCCCGGGTACACCCGGTCGAAGCCGAGGCGGCGCGCGGCGGTCGAGCCGAGCACGACGACCGGCTCGGTCGCGGTGGCCGGATTGAGCCAGCGGCCCGTCGCCACGGTCGTGGCGACCACCTCGAGCAGGTTGAGGCTGGCGGCCTTGACCTGCAACGCGTTGGTCGTCACGGACGGGATGAGCGGGCTGCGGTAGACCTTGGCGGTGCCGACCGTGCCGACGTGGGCCACCCGCTCGACGGCGTCGAGGTGCGAGACCCGCAGCGGCGCGGACAGCGGCAGGCGCGCGGTCTGCCCGGAGAACGACTGGCCGTTGGTGGCGGTGAGCAGGTTGGTGCCCAGCCGGTCGATCTCGGCCAGCAGCCCGGCCTGCGACGACGACGACAGCCCGAGCACCGCCACGATCGCGGCGACGCCGATGGCGATGCCGAGCGCGGTCAGCGAGGCCCGTACCTTGCGGGCCCGGATCCCGATGCTGGCCACCCGGGCCTGGTCGCCGAAGCGCAGCCGGGCGGGCGCCGTGATGGCGCTCACGATCGTTCCTCCCCCGTATCCGAAATGATCTTTCCGTCCAGGACGTGCACCTGCCGGCGCAGGCGGTTGGCCAGGTCGTTGTCGTGGGTGATCACGACGATCGTGGCCCCGCCGGCGTTCAGCTCGTGCAGCAGCGCGACGATCGACTCGCCCGTACGGCTGTCGAGGTTGCCGGTCGGCTCGTCGGCCAGCACGATCGCCGGGCGGCCCACGAGCGCCCGCGCGATCGCGACGCGCTGGCGCTCGCCGCCGGACATCTTCGTGGGCCGGAACGAGGCGCGGTGCGCCAGCCCGACCCGGGTCAGCGCCTCCCTCGCCCGCGCCCGGCGGGTCCGCACGTCCACGCCGGCGTAGAGCAGCCCGTCGGCGACGTTCTCCAGCGCCGTGGAGTGCTCGGCGAGGAAGAACTGCTGGAACACGAAGCCGATGCTGCGCGCGCGCAGCGCCGCGAGCTGCCGGTCGCCCAGGCCCGAGATGTCGACGCCGTTGATGCGCACCACGCCGCCGCTGGGACGGTCGAGCGTGCCCATCACGTGCAGCAGGGTCGTCTTGCCCGAGCCGGACGGCCCGACGATCGCGACCAGCTCGCCCTGCCGGATGGTGAGGTTCACCCCCCGCAGGGCGGGCACGGGCGGCTGCTCGCCGTACGTCTTCGTGACGTCGTGCAGCTCCAGGACCGCGGGCCGGTCGGCAACGGCCGGAATGGTGGACGGCGCGCCAACGGAGACCATCGTCATGACGCGGGCACCACCACTCGGTCACCGGGCGCCAGGGCGCCCTCCACCTGCACGAGCCCGTTGGCGTTGTCGAACAGGCCCAGTTCGACCGGCACGCTCTCGCGCGAGCCGTCCGCGTTCACGCGCTCCACCGCGTACCCGCCGCCGGCGATGCCGATCAGGGCCGTGACCGGCACGATCAGCGCGTCCTTCACCCCCTCGGTCGTGATCTGCACGCGTACCGGCGCCGCGTCCAGCGTGCCGGCGTCGTTGGGCTTGTCGAGGCTGATGTAGACCGGGATCGTCGCGTCGGACGAGGTCGACCCGGACGTCGCCACGTCACCCTGGTCCCCCGACGAGCTGGCCACCGTGCCGATGCGGCTCACCTTGCCGGGCGTGACCTTGTTGTTCGGCAGGGTGATCGAGACCTTGAAGCCCTTCTTCACGAACGACTGCTGCGCCGCGTTGAGCTGCACGACCACCTGGCGCACCGTGGTGGCCGCCTCGACGACCGCCGTCCCGGGCGCCGCACGGGTGCCGAGCTTCGGGATCGCCTTCGTGATGCGCAGCGGCCCGGGCAGGAACACCGCGTCGCCCAGGTTCAGCCGGCCGGTCTCGTCGGCGCCGATGTCCTCCTGCAGGTCCTCCAGGGCCTCGGCGGTCTCGCCCGTGAACTCGTCCTCGCCGTCGTCGATCTCGTCCTCGGAGGCGTAGCCCAGCGCGCGCAGGTTGGCGTTGAGGGCCTTCACGTCCCAGCCCTCCCGCCCGTACGACAGGTCGCGGTACGGCGGACGGCTGCCGCACAGCAGCAGCACGGGGTTGTCGTCCACCCAGTACAGGACCTTGCCGCACTTGACCACCGAGCCGGCCGCCGGCAGCTTCGTGTAGATGCCGGCCTGCTGGTTGATCACCGAGTACGACGAGCCGTCGGCCTGGGCCGCGTAGGACAGCGTGCCGCTCTGGTTGACCTGCGCGGACAGCGCGCCCTTGCGTACGGGCACCAGGCCGGCGGCGGTCTGTTCGGCCGCGTTGGGTTCCGCCGCCGCGTTCTGCGAGGTCGACGTCACGGCGAACACGCCGCCGGCGGCGGCACCGAGCACGAGCACGGTGCCGCCCACGAACAGGAACCGGCGCCGGCGGCCGGGCTCCCGGCGGTGGGGAGCGGGCGCCTGCGGCGCCCGCTCGCTCACGTCCGGCTCCGGTGCCGTCGTCGGGGTGAGCTCACCCTCGCCGGTGGTCACCGAGCTCATGAGCCGCCGCCCGGAGCGACGCCGCCCGGCAGCAGGTTGCGGCACTTGTCCTGCGCCGCCTTGTACGCCGACGACTCAGGGTCCACCCCGGCGCCGCGGTCGATGAGCATGCGGCCGTCGGGCTGCGGGTCGGGCATGTTCGGCACGCCGTTCTCGCGCATGCACTTGACGAACTTCAGCATCGCCTCCTGCTGCTCGGGCTGGGCGCCCTGCTGCATGAGGCCCGGCGGCTCAAGGGCCTTGCAGGCCTTCTGCGCGGCCTGGAACGTCGGGTTCTCCGGGTCGAGTTCGCTGCCGCGCCGTGCCTGCAACTGCAGCCGGCCGCCGACCGGGTCGGGGAAGCTGGCGACGCCGTTGTCGCGCATGCACTGCGCGTACTTCACGAGAGCGGCCTCGCGCTCGTCGTTGCCCCCGCCCCCGCCCCCGCCGCCGCCGCGACCGCTGCCGGCGGTGGCGCCCGAACTGCCCGTGCTCTTCGGCTCGTCGTCGCCACACCCGGCGAGCGCCAGCCCGATCGCCATCACGGCGGTGACCACCAGCAGGCCCCGCCTTCGCTGCAATGCCATGGAGTGTCCTTCCATCAGGGACGGTCGTTTCCGGGTTCTGTTCTACGAGCCGGGCGGTCACACGACGGTCCGCGAGTTTGTGACCACGCTGTGACCGCCCGCGCACGCTAGGCTGTGACGGGCATGTGACCGGGGGGCAGGCAGCCTGAGGCGATGAGAGTTCTGGTGGTCGAGGACCAGACCGAGCTGGCGGACTCGGTCGGGCGGATGCTGCGCCGCGAGGGCATGGCCGTGGACGTGGTCTACGACGGCGCGGAGGCGCTCGAGCGCACGGGCGTGGTCGCCTACGACGTCGTCGTGCTCGACCGCGACATCCCCGAGGTGCACGGCGACGATGTCTGCCGCACCCTGGCCGGTCAGGAGCCGCACACCCGGGTGCTCATGCTCACGGCGTCGGGCACTCTGGCCGAGCGGGTCGAGGGGCTCAACCTCGGCGCCGACGACTACCTGCCCAAACCCTTCGCGTACGCGGAACTGGTCGCGCGGGTGCGGGCGCTCGGCCGGCGCTCGCAACCCGCGCTGCCGCCCGTGCTGGTCGCCGGCGATCTGAGCCTCGACCCGGCCAAGCGGGTCGCTACCCGCGGCGGGGTACGCCTCGCGCTCACCCCCAAGGAGTTCGCCGTCCTGGAGTACCTGCTGGCGGCCCGCAACCGCGTAGTGTCGGCAGAGGAGCTGCTCGAACGCGTCTGGGACGAGGCCGCTGACCCGTTCACCACGACCGTCAAGGCCACCATCAACCGGCTGCGCGCCAAGCTGGCCGACCCGCCCCTGATCGAGACCGTTCCCCGCGGCGGCTACCGGATCTGAGGTCCCCCATGCGTGTGCCACGCCCCAGCCGGGTACGCACCCGGCTCACGCTGCTGTTCGGGCTGCTGTTCACCGTGTCCGGCGCCATCCTGTTGACGATCACCTACCTGCTCGTGGCCAAGTCGCCGAGGTCCGCGTTCACCACACACGTCAACGCCCCCGGCACCCTGCTGCCCGGCAGCCCCGACCTGGACCCGGGCCAGCTGCTGCCGCCGGAGCAGGTCGATGTCGTGGGCCAGCAGATGGCCGAGCAGGCCGCCCGCCAGCACGACGCGGAGCTGCAGAACCTCCTCGTCCACTCGCTCACCGCCCTGGCCATCATGGTCGCGGTCTCGCTCGTGCTCGGCTGGCTGCTGGCCGGGCGGATCCTGCGCCCGCTGCGCACCATGACCACGTCGATCCAGCAGATCTCCGCGCACAACGTGCACGACCGGCTGGCCGCGACCGGGCCCCGCGACGAGATGCGCGACCTGTCCGACACGGTCGACGGGCTGCTCGAACGGCTCGAGACGGCGCTCGACGCGCACAAGCGGTTCGTCGCCAACGCCGCCCACGAACTGCGCACCCCCCTGACCCTGGAGCACGCCCTCATCGAGGAGACGCTCACCGACTCAACCGCCACGGTGGAGTCCTTCCGGTCGACGTTCGAGCGCCTGCTGTCGATCCGCCGCCAGCAGGCCCGCATGCTGGAGTCGCTGCTCACGCTCGCGAGCAGCGAGCGCGGCCTCGACCGCCACGAGCCCGTCGAGCTGTCGCTGATCGCCCGGCAGGCCGCCGCCACGTACCGGCCGGCGGCCCAGCGGCGCGACGTGCGCCTGGAGTCCGAGATCGGGCTGGCCTGGGGTACGGGCGACCCCGCGCTGGTCGAGCGGCTGGTCGCCAACCTGCTCGACAACGCGATCGCCTACAACGTGCCCGGCGGCTGGGTGCGGGTGAGCACCGGCAGCGAGCAAGGCCACGCCGTCCTGACGGTCGCCAACAGCGGCAGGGCCATCCCGCCCGAGCAGGTCGACCGGCTCTTCGAGCCGTTCCAGCGGCTGGACCGCACCCGCGGCCGGGAGGGCCACCACGGGCTGGGCCTGTCGATCGTGCGGGCCATCGCCCTGGCGCACCACGCCGAGCTCGAGGCACAGGCGCGCGTCGACGGTGGTCTCGTCGTGCGGGTGGTGTTCCCGGTGCCGGTGGCGGCGTCCACGAAGCCCCACGCCGAGCCGGCGCTGGCCCGCTGACACGCTGGGCGAGCGACCGTCGGGGCATATGGTCACCGGGATCGTGTTGCGACATGTCTTCCACAGCGGTTCCACAGAACGTCTACAAAACGTCCATGCGGCCACGAGGACACATGTCCCACGTCGGGATGACGCGTTGTGGCCCGGGCCGTCGTGACGGCCCGGGCCACAGCGTTTCCGGGGTGGATCAGCCGAGCTTGCTCTCGAACTGCTCGATGTCGTCCTGGTCCAGGGCGATCAGCGGGAAGTCCGACGGGGTGTGGCCACCGCCGCCGGGGGTGGTGGTGTGCGTGGCCAGGCCGCTGAGCACGTCGACCCACGCCGCGAGCAGCTGCTCGACCGCCTGCTCGCTGAGCAGGCCCGCCGGGGCGGCCAGGTTCAGCGACAGCTGCGGGCCCTCGGCCGTGTCCCGGACGATGCCGCCGGCCTCGAGCGCGTGCCGCGACGGCATGTCGTCGTCGACCTGACCGGCGAGCGCGCGCTCGCCGGCCGGCTGCCACGCGACGGCGTCCGGCGACCCGCCCTCAGGACGGCCACCCTCCGGACGGCCACCGTCCGGCCGGCCACCGTCCGGCCGGCGCTCACCGCCGCCGCCTCCGCCGAAGCGGCCCATGTAGTTGAAGCCGATCTGCGGCACCGGCAGCGCGGCCAGCGTCTCCGCCGTGGCCGGGTTGAGGAACCGCAGCATGCCGTACCCCAGCCCGTCGCCGGGGACCGCGCGCAGCTGCTCCTTGACCCGCTTGAGCAACCGGCCGGCGTCCGGCCCGCCCGCGCGCACCTCGGCGAAGTCGACCGGACCGGGGTCCAGCCGCACCGGGTACGAGCCGGTGAACCAGCCCACCGTGCGGGTGAGGTCCATGTCGGCGGTCAGCGGCTCGCGGCCGTGCCCCTCGACCTCGACCAGGAACCCGCCGTCCACTCCCCTGCCCTGCCCGCGCAGCCACTCGGCGACCGCGGCGACCAGGCCGGCGAGCAGGACGTCGTCGACGCCCGCGTGGAACGCCGTCGGCACCTGGGTGAGCAGCGCCGTGGTCAACGCCGGCGGCACCTCGTGCGGCGCGCGGTGCAGGCCCGCCGCCACGGTGTCGCGGGCCGGGTCGAGCGCCCGGTCGCCGACCAGGTTGTCCGAGCCCGCCAGCATCGCGCGCCAGGCCGGCAGCTCGCTCACCCGCTCCTGGCTGACCGCCTGGTTGGCCAGGGCGGTCGCCCACCGCCGGAAGGACGTGGCGGTCGGGTCGACGGTCGGCTCCTGGCCGGCCTCCAGCTCCTTGTACGCGATGGCCAGGTCGGGCATGAGCACCCGCCAGGAGACCCCGTCGACGACCAGGTGGTGGATGACCAGCAGCAGCCGCCCGTCCGTATCCGGCCCCGCGTCGAGCCACACGGCCTGCACGAGCACGCCGTTGTCCGGGTCGAGGCGCCGGAACGCCTCATGTGCCTGGGCGGGCACGAGCTCGGCCTGCGCCTGCTCGTCGAGCCCCGCGGCGTCGACGCGCCGGACGAGGTCGACCGCGGGGACCGCCTCCGCCGAGCGGGCGACCGGCACGACGAGCTGGTTGCCCGCCGCGTCGTAGCGGGCCCGCAGGACGTCGTGCTGGTCGAGAACGAACTGCAGCGCCCCGGCGAGCTTCGCCAGCGTGATGCCGGCCGGCACGGTGATCAGCATCGACTGGCTGCCCGCCCGGGTCACCGACCCGGCCGTACGGGCCAGGTCGTGCATGACCGGGGTGAGCGGCACGATGCCCGTGGGCACGTCGGCCTCGCCCTCGGCGGGCTCCAGTTCGGCCAGCGACTTGGCCACCCGCGCCAGTTCGGCGGGGGTCTGCAGCTCGAACACCTGCCGCGGGGTGATGACGACCCCCGCCCGGCGGGCCCGGGACACCACCTGCATCGACATGATGGAGTCGCCGCCCAGCGCGAAGAAGGACCCCTCCGCGCCGACCCGGTCCAGGCCGAGGACCTCGGCGAACAGCTCGCAGAGGATCTCCTCGACCGGGGTGGCCGGGCCGCGGCCGGTGGACACCGCGCCGAAGTCCGGCGCGGGCAGCACCGCCCGGTCGAGCTTGCCGTTGACCGTGACCGGGATGGCGTCGAGCAGCACCACAGCCGCCGGGACCATGTAGTCCGGCAGCCGGGCCGCCACGTGCTCGCGCAACACCGTACTGACGGACGCCGCCTGGTCGACGTGCGCGCCGGGGGCGGGCACGACGTAGGCGACCAGCCGCTTGACCCCGGGCTGGTCCTCGCGGGCGATGACGGCCGCCTGCTTGACCAGCTCGTGCGCGGTGAGCACCGCCTCGATCTCGCCCAGCTCGATGCGGAAGCCCCGGATCTTCACCTGCTCGTCGGCGCGGCCGATGAACTCCAGTTGGCCGGCGTTGTTCCAGCGACCGAGGTCACCCGTGCGGTACATGCGGCCACCCGCGTTGTCCCTGCCGGGGAACGGGCAGGCCACGAACCGCTCGGCGGTCAGGCCGGCCCTACCGACGTAGCCACGGGCGAGGCCCGCGCCGGCGACGTACAGCTCGCCGACCACGCCGGGCGGCACCGGGCGCATGAACTCGTCCAGGACGTACACCTGGGTGTTGTCGAGCGGTACGCCGATCGGCACGGTCGCGGGCACGGTGTCGTTGACCGTGAACGGCAGTTGGGTGGTGAACGAGGTGTTCTCGGTGGGGCCGTACGTGGTGCGCACGACGAGGTCGGGGTGCGCGTCCAGCAGGGCGCGGATGGCCGCCGCCGACACGACGTCGCCGCCGGTGGAGACCTCCCGCACGCCGGCGAAGATGTGCGGGCTCTGCTCCGCGAGGACGCGGAACAGACCGGCCGTGGCGTGCACGTTCGTGATCTGGTGGTCGGCGATGAGCTTGCCGCGCTCGACGGCGTCGACCTGGCCCGGTGGCACGACGACCACCCGCCCGCCGCGCACCAGCGGCACCCACACCTCGTACGTGGAGGCGTCGAACGCGTGGTTGGCCTGCAACAGCACCCGCTCGGCGATGTCGTCGGTCCAGCTGCGGTCCATCGCGAACGCGACCACGTTGCCGTGCGTCACCGCGACGCCCTTGGGTACGCCCGTCGACCCGGAGGTGTACATGACGTACGCCAGGTTGCGCGGCGTCACCCGTACGGTGCGGTAGCCCACGGGCGGGCCGCCGGCGAGCGCGAGGGCCGACACGTTCACGACGTCGAAGGCGGCCGCGCCGGCGAACAGCTCATGACCGGCCGACTCCGCGTCGGTCACGAGCACCGACAGGCCGGCCTCGGCGGCCACCGCGCGCAGCCGCTCCACGGGGTGGTCCCCGTCGAGGGGCACGTACGCCGCGCCGGCCTTCATGACGCCCAGGAGCGTCACGATCAGGTCGGCCGAGCGCTTCATGAGCACGCCGACCAGGCTCTCCGGTCCGGCGCCGCGGTCACGCAGCACCCGGGCCAGCCGGTTGGCCCGCTCGTTGAGCTCGGCGTAGCTGAGCGTCACGTCGCCGCTGACCACCGCGACCGCGTCCGGCACCCGCTCAACCTGGGCCTCGAACAGCTCGGCGGCCGAGCCGCCCGGCACCGGCCACGCGGTGTCGTTCCAGTCGACCAGGACCTGGCGGCGCTCGTCCTCATCGAGCACCTCCAGCCGGCTGACCAGGACGCGCGGGTTGTCGGCCACCTGGGTCAGCAGCCGGCGCAGCCGCTCGAGCAGCGCCTCGGCGAAGGGCTGGTCGAACACGTCGGGCCGGTAGTCCAGGCGCAGCTCCATCTCGTCGAACGGAGTCACCACCAGGGTGAGCGGGTAGTGCGCCGCCTCCTCGCCGCCCGCGCCGGTGACCCGGATGCCGCCGTACTTCGGAGGCTGGGTGAGGTCGCCCTGCGCCGCACCGTCGCCACCCGGACGCAGCAGGCGCGGCTCGCCGCCCTGACCGTCCGGCGGCGGCAGCAGCCGGGGCTCACCGCCCTGGCCCTGCGGCGGGGGCAGCAGGCGCGGCTCACCGCCCTGACCGTCCGGTGGCGGGGCGAGCAGCCGGGGCTCGCCGCCCGCGCCGTCCGGCGGGGGCAGCAGGCGCGGCTCGCCGCCCTGGCCCGGGGGCGGGCCGAGCAGCTTGCGCGGGCCACCGCCGCCCTGCGGGCCGCCCAGTTGCTGCGGCGTGCCCTCGGCACCGGCGGGGACTGCGAGGCGCCGCGCCCCGTTCGGGTTGTCGGCCAAGGGTGGCGCCTCGGCGGTGCCGCCCGCGACCGCCGGGGCGCCGCCGGTGCGCTTCTGCTCCGCCGGGCCACGCGGGTAGTTCTGGTAGACCAGGATCGTGTCGAACGTGGCGCCCGAGCCGGCCGCCCGCTGGATCTCGGTGATGCCGAGGTGCTGGTGTTCGAGCAGGCCGGCCTGCTGGGCCTGCAGCTTCGCGGCCACGCTGATGAACGGCGAGGCCGGGTCGAGCTGCACCCGCACGGGCACGGTGTTGATGAACAGGCCGAGCATGCGCTCGACGCCGGGCAGGTCGGCCGGGCGGCCGGAGACCGTGGCGCCGAACACGACGTCACTGCGGCCGGACAGCTTGCCGACGAGGTAGCCCCAGCAGCTCTGCACGACCGAGTTGAGCGTCAGCCCGTTGGTCTTGGCGACGCCGCGCAGCTTCTCGGCCAGCTCGTCGCCCGCGTGGGTGATCGCGTGCTGCAGCATGACGGGCGGGCCGCCCCGGTCGATGGGGCCGACCAGCGTGGCGTCGTCCAGGCCGGACAGCATCTGCCGCCACGCCTCGCGCGCGACGTCCTTGTCCTGGCGCACGAGCCAGGCGAGGTAGTCGCGGTACGGGGTGACCGGGGGCAGCCGGCTCGGATCGCCGCCGTCGCCGTACACGGCCCACAGCTCCCGGAACAGGATCGGCAGGGACCAGCCGTCCATCAGGATGTGGTGCATGGTCACCACGAGCCGGAACTTCTCCGGCCCGAACTTGATCAGCAGGATCCGCATCAGCGGCGGCACGGCGAGGTCGAACCGCTCCCGGTTCGCGTCGATCACCTCGTCCGCGCGTGCCAGCGCCTGCTCCTCCGGCAGGTCCGAGTAGTCCTCGAACTGCCACGGCATGACCGCCCTACGGGCGATGACCTGCACGGCGTCGCCCGAGCCGCGGTGCTGGAACCCTGCCCGCAGGCTGGCGTGCCGGTCGAGCAGCGCCTGCCACGAGGCCCGCAGCACCTCCGGGTGCAGCGGGCCCTCCAGGTTCAGCACCCGCTGTCCGACGTAGACGTCGCGCGGGGCGTCCTCGTCGTACTCCGCGTGGAACAGCAGGCCCTCCTGCAGCGGCGCCAGCGGCCATACGTCTTCAACCTGCGCCTGAGTCACTTCGCCTCCTCACTGGTGAATGTGGACATGGTCAGTAGTCCTGCCGCGGCTCGCCGCCGCCGTTGCCGTTCGGCGGCGGGCCCATCAGGCGCCGCTGCGGCGGGTGTAGACCGCGCCCGCCCGGCGGCGGGCCCGACGGCGGGGGCAGCAGATGCAGCCCGGGGCCGCCGGCGTCCTCGCCGTCGGGCGGCGGGCCGTACAGGTGGGGGGTGCCACCGCCCTCGCCGGGCGGCGGACCGTACAGGCGGGGACCGGCGCCGACCAGCTCGCCCTGCGGGGCGCGCTGGCGGGCGAACTGCGTCTCGTACAGCTCGGCGTAGAGGCCGCCCGCCTGCATGAGCTCGTCGTGCGTGCCCCGCTCGACGATGCGACCGCCGTCGACGACGAGGATCTGGTCGGCCTCGCGCACCGTCGACAGCCGGTGGGCGATCACCAGGGACGTGCGCCCGGCCAGGGCCGTGCGCAGCGCCTCCTGCACGGCCGCCTCGGACTCGGAGTCCAGGTGGGCCGTCGCCTCGTCGAGCACCACGACCGACGGCGCCTTGAGCAGCAGCCGGGCGATCGCGATGCGCTGCTTCTCGCCGCCGGAGAACCGGTACCCCCGGTCGCCGACGACCGTGTCGAGGCCGTTGGGCAGGGTGGCGATGAGGTCCCAGATCTGTGCCGCCCGGCACGCCTCGATGAGGTCCTGCTCGGTCGCGTCGGGGCGGGCGTAGAGGAGGTTGGCGCGCAGCGTGTCGTGGAACATGTGCGCGTCCTGGGTGACCATGCCGATGTTCTCCCGCAGCGACGCGAGGGTCAGGTCCCGTACGTCGTGCCCGTCGACGCGCACCACGCCCGCGTTCGGGTCGTAGAGCCGCGGCACCAGGTGGGTGATCGTGGTCTTGCCCGCCCCCGACGGCCCGACCAGCGCGGTGAGCTTGCCGGCCGGCGCGGTGAAGCTGACCTCGTTGAGGACCCACGCGTCGTCGGCCCGCTCCCGCCCCGGCAGCGCGATCGTCTCCAGCGAGGCGAGCGACACCTCCGATGAGCGCGGATACCGGAACGACACCCGGTCGAAGGTGATCTCGGGTGCCGTCGCGCTCGCCGGCAGCGCCCTGGCGCCGGCCCGTTCGACGATCAGGGGTTGCAGGTCGAGGACCTCGAAGACCCGGTCGAAGCTGACCAGCGCGGTCATCGCCTGAGCCTGCACGTTCGACAGCTGGTTGATCGGCCCGAACAGCCGGGTGAGCAGCGCGGCGAGCGCCACCAGGGTGCCGATCTGGAACACCCCGTCGACGACGAGGGTGCCGCCGAGGCCGTACACGACCGCGGTGGCCAGCGACGCGAGCAGCGTCACGGACACGAGCAGCATCCGCGAGTACACGGACGTGACCACGCCGATGTCGCGGACCCGGCCGGCCTTGCGGGCGAACAGGCCCACCTCGCCGTCGGGGCGGCCGTACAACTTGGCGAGCAGGGCGCCGGCGACGTTGAACCGCTCGTGCATGAGCGAGCCCATCTCGGCGTCCAGTTGCATGGACTCGCGCAGCAGCTTCTGCAGCTTCCGGCCGACGACGCGCCCGGGCAGGATGAAGAACGGCAGCACCACCAGCGCGATCACGCCCAGGACCCAGGACAGGTAGAAGATCGTGCCGAGTACGAGCAGGAGCACGAGGCTGCTGGAGACCACCATGGACAGCAGCGAGGTGACGGCCTGCTGGGCCGCCACGACGTCCGTGTTGAGCCGGCTGACGAGCGAGCCGGTCTGGGCGCGCGTGAAGAACGCCAGCGGCTGGCGCTGCACGTGGGCGAAGACCTTGGTGCGCAGCTCGTAGATGAGCCCCTCGCTGACCTTGGCCGAGGCCCAGCTCTCCGCGAAGCCGACCCCTGCCTGCAGGATGGCCAGGCCCGCCACTGCCAGGGCGACGGCGATGACCATGCCCCGGTCGCGGGGCAGGATCCCCTCGTCGATGAGGACCTTGAACAGCAGCGGCGTGGTCACGATGATGACCGCGTCGACCACCGCGAAGAACAGCAGCATGACCACGCGCCAGCGGTACGGCCGGGCGTACGGCAGGATGCGGCGGACCGTGCCCGGCCGGATCTGCTGCTTGACGTCGGAGTCGGGTTCGGGGCCGGCCCCGCCCCGGATCTGAATTAGCGGACCGCCACCACCGATCATGGCAACGAAACCTCCAGTGCGGCATCGCGCCGCGCGTTCATGTCGTCAATAAGACTCTTGGGCCGCAGATCGGTCCAATTGGCCTCGATGAAATCGAGGCAGGCCTCCCGGGTGTCCTCACCGAATGCGACTTTCCAGCCAGCGGGAACATCGGCGAAGCCCGGCCACAGCGAATACTGTCCCTCGTCGTTGACCAGGGCGAAAAATGTACCGTCCGCCGAGTCGAAGGGATTTCCCACGACCGCTCCTTTCATTGAGCATGCGACATTCTTAAATGCAATTCGCCGCCATCAGAATTGCATCCGGAAATAGCACCGACAAGGGCCGTTCAGTGCGGCTCCATTGCGACTCCAGCGGCCCTGTCGGATTACTCTCCGCGCCACATGGGCGGTCGTTTTTCGGTGAACGCGCGGGGTCCTTCGACCGCGTCCGCGCTCCGCGCGCGCCGCTCCTCCCACGCGAACCGGGTGGCGAACGCGCGCTCCAGCGGCATGTCCACGGAGGCCAGCACGCTCTCCTTGATCGCCCGCACGGACAGCGGCGCGGACCGGATGATGTCGTCGGTCCAGTCGGCCACGCACTCGTCGAGGTCCTCGGGCGCGACCACGTCGTTGACCAGGCCCAACCGGGCGGCCTGCCCGGCGGTCATCTGCCGGCCGGTGAGCAGGTAGCCCATGGCGGCCTTCAGCGGCGCCTGCCGGGCCAGCCGGAACGCCCCGCCCGCGCCGGGCACCAGGCCCAGCCGCGCCTCCGGCAGGGCGAACAGCGCCGTGGTGGCCGCCACGACGATGTCGCAGGCGAGGACGAGTTCGAAGCCGCCGCCCAGCGCGTACCCGTTGACCCGCGCGATCACCGGCTTGCTCAAGCCGAACCGCTCGGTCAGTCGCGGCCAGCCAGGCTGGCCGCGACTGCCGAACGTGGCCGGCGGCGTGCCCCGCGCGTCCAGCGCGGCGCGCTCGCGCAGGTCCTGCCCCACGGAGAACGCCCGGTCGCCCGCGCCGGTCAGCACGGCGACGCGCACGGCGTCATCGGCCTCCACGTCGTCCCACGCCGCCGCGAGTTCGGCGTGGGTACGCAGGTCCAGCGCGTTGAGGACGGCCGGCCGGTTCAGCGTCACGTAGGCGACGCCGTCCTTCTTCTCGTACCGCACGCGGGGCTCGTCGCTCATGCCGGCATTCCCGCGCTCATGGCCGGCCGGCGCTGAACCGGCCGACCTTGTCGAGGACGTCGGCGCTGTACAGACGCAACGCCTGCCGGACGGCGAACTCCGCCAGGTACTCCCGCAGCACGTCGGTCGGCTCCTCCGCGACGTGCAGCATCCGCCGGTTGGCGAGGACCGCGTCGCCGGCGAGCCGGTTGACGGCCGCAGCGACCGCCGCGTCCACCCGGTCGGGCTCCACGACCTCGTCCACCAGCAGCCGGGCGGCGGGCTCGGTGGCCCACAGCCGCCGGCCCTGCAGGATGATCTGGCGGGCCACGCGCGGCCCGGCCGCCCGGGTCAGCCGCAGGTTGCCCACGCCGGGGACGATGCCCTCCTTGGCCGCCGGCAGGCTCACGTACGCGTCGGACGCCGCGATGACGTGGTCGACCGTGAGCAGGATCTGGCAGCCCCCGCCGATCGCGAAGGTGTCCACGGCCGCGGCCCACGGCTTCTCCACGGCCGTGACGTGCCAGGCCGCGTCGGCGTCCGGGGTCAGCCCCCGGACCAGCTTGCTGAGGTAGCCCAGCTCCCGGCGCAGCAGGAAGTCGACCAGGGAGATGCCGCCGGCGTGCAGGCTGCGCAGGTTGATGCCGGCGCTGAACACCCGCCGGCCGCGGTAGCGCGGGTGGCTCATGGTGCCCCCACGGATGACGCCGACCCGCACGTCCGGGTCCAGCAGCGCCAGGTCGACCGCCGCCTCCATGTCGTCGACCTGGCGGTCGTCCTCGGCGTTGAGGCAGTCCTCCCGGGTCAGCGTGAGGTGGGCGGCCACGCCGTCGCGGGTGAGCAGGACCGAGCCGAGGTCCAGCCGCCCGGTGCGGGCGAACTCGGCGCGCAGCGCCAGGGCCCGCTCGGTCGGCCGCCGCATCGACGCCATGAGGTGCCGCCCGGCCGTGGGCGAGCCGAGCACCGCGCCGGCGAAGATGCCCTGGTCGATCTCGTGGCCCTCCTTGGCGGCCTGTGGCCGGGCCCGCTCGTCGGCCAGCCGCGCCGCGTCCGGCACGAGGCCGGTGAACACGCGCGCGGCCGCGTCGACCAGGTCCGCCAGCCGCGGCTGCCGGGTGCGGCCTGCCGTGAGCCGGTCGTACACGGCCTCGACGTGCTCGGCCAGGAACCGGGCGCGCAGCCCACGCGCCGCCGCCTTGGCCTCCTCGGCCGCCTGCCGCTGCGCCGGCGTACGGTCGGCCGGCGGCGGCAGCTCCGCGAGCGGGCGCCCCGCCGCCGCGGCGGTCGCGGCCACCGCCCGCCAGGACTCCTCGACGCCGGCGGCCGGGACGCTGGGCGCCGGCGTGGTGGCGTCCAGCGTCCCGACGGCCGCGGGCGCGGCGGTCACGCCGCCACCTCCGTGCCCCGCCGCAGCACCCGGTCGCACGCGGCAAGGTGCACCCCCAGGGCGTTCTCGAAGCTCATGCTGGTCGCGTCGAGCAGCAGCCGGCGCCGGATGGCGAGTTCCGCGCCCGCGTCGGACCCCGGCCCCGTCTCGCTGACGGCGGCGTCGAGGTCGTCGGTGAGCTCGTCGACGAGACGCAGTTGCAGCGCGCGCCGGGCGTCGATCGGCTCGCCGAACAGCACGGCCCGGCGCACGCCGGCCACGCCGGCCTGCTGGGCCAGCCGGTAGAGGGCCATGCCGGGCCACGCGGCCCCACCGGCCGCGGGCAGCACGAGCCGCGCGTCCGTCGTGGCGACCCGGTAGTCCGTGGCGAGCAGCGCGTCGAGCGCGGGGCCGCCGCAGTCGCCGATGGCCACGGCCACGGTCGCGGCGGGCAGCCGCTCCAGCCGTCGTAGCGCCCGCTCCCAGCGGTTGACGAGCGCGACGTCGAGGTCGGCCGGCCACGGCTGCGCCGGTACGCCGGACACGATGAGCCGCACCACGGCCGGCCCGCCGTCCTCGGCCCGGTCGCACGCGGCGACGACCGCCGCCACGGACGCGGCCGACAAGGGCCGACCGCCGTCGACACGGACGACGTTCTCCTCTGTGGACACTGCCTCACTCCCGCCCGTCACCACTGCACCAGCGCCATCTCGATCGTCGAACCGGGTCCCATGGTCATCAGCACGCCGTACTCGCCGGCCTGCACGCAGTTCTCGTTCTGCAGCCGCTCGTACGAGAAGAGGAAGGAGCCGCTGGACAGGTTGCCGTAGTCGCGCAGCACCCCGGTGGTGTGCCGCAGGTCGTGGTGGGTGAGCCCGAGGTTCACCAGCACGGCGTCGATGACCTTCTTGCCGCCGGAGTGCACCAGCCAGTGGCTGATGTCGCTGCGGCGCAGGCTGGTGCCGGCGAGCAGCCGGTCCAGGGTCAGCTCCGCGTGCGCGCCCACCACGTACGGGATGTGCGGGTCGAGGAAGAAGCTGAACTTGCCGGCGGAGCGGTCCCAGTCGTAGCGCATCGCGTCGACCGCGTCCGTGATGATCGTGCTGGCGAACTTCAGCACCCGGGGCGTCGGCGTCGCGGTGGCCGCGGCGTCCGCGGCGGCGCCGCCGACGACGGCGACCGCCGCGGCCCCGTCGCCGAACAGGCTGTTCACCACGGCGGTACGCATGGAACCGTCGAACACGTACGCCGCCGAGCACGCCTCCGCGCACACCATGACGGCGAGTTCGCCGGGGTGGGCGGCGGCCCAGCCGGTGACCGCGCCCAGCCCGTTGAGGCCGGCGTTGCAGCCCATGCCGACGATGTCGGCGCGGGAGCAGTGCCGGTCGATGCCGAGGTCGCGGATGATGTGCGCGCTCAGCCCGGGGGTCAGGAAGCCCGTGGAGGTGACGCAGCACAGGTAGCGCACGTCGGACAGCTCGGCGCCGATGTTGCGCAGGCAGGTGAGCAGGGCGCGCGAGCCCATGTCGACCGCGACCGCCTTGTGCTTGTCGAGCAGGTCGCCCTGGGCCTCCTCGGCCAGCCCGCCGCCCCGTGCGCGGCCCGGCAGGGACAGGAAGCGCCGGTCGATCGCGCTGTTGAGGAAGACCGACCGGACCCGCGAGTCGGTGATGCCGAAGGCGTCGAGCAGTTCGGGTTGGGAGTAGGAGTCCTCGGACACGGCCGTGCCGACGCCGAGCAGTCGCGCGATACCGGCCGGCCGGGGGTCGTCCGGCAGGTCCTCGGCGAGCGGGCGCGGGTCGCGGGCCCCGACGGCGGGGGCCTCGATGCTGATGGTCATCGGAAGGTCCACCCCCACATTCGCGGCTTGGCGCGCAGGGTGCCTTTTCTTCTGATCACTTGCCATCCTCCACAATTGCGTCGAAATAGCGTTTCGCGAGCAGTGGGCAGCGGAAAGATATGCGAGAAAATCGAGCCGGGTCAAGAAGTGCGGCGTCGCGCAGTGCCGGATTTCCGGCGTTGAATTACTGGCGATATCGCGGTGTTCGGCTGACCGAATAATGGAGCCTCGCTGGAGCCGGAAACGCGACACAGACGCCTATTGGCAATGAAGGTTAACAACAGCGGCCCGTCGCCCGAACGGCGTCCCGACTGACACGGATCACAGATCAGCGCCCTCGGCGGTTCGGCCACTTCACTCCACCGACCGGCCGATTCAGGGCGGGACTTTGCGCGCAGGACCTCGGGTTAAACAAAATGATCTATATTCTTGATCATGTATTATTGGGCCACATTTCGAGATCCCTGGAGAGAGCTTCCATGGCAATTCCGGCAATCCTCCAGCACCATTCCAGGCCAGGCGCCACGAGGGCGCCAGCGATGGTACGGGCGCGCGGACCACCGCTTTCCTGGCGCACAGCATGACAGCGGGGCAGCTCGAATTGTTTGTGCCATCAAATAGTCCTGGACGGGGGACGACGTGAATTTCGCAATCCTGGGGAGTCTGGAAGTACGTGAATCGGGCAATCGAATCCCGATTACGGCCCCAAAACAGCGTGCGGTTCTTGTCACGCTTCTTTTGGACGTGAACAACGAGGTTCCCGTCGAACGACTGATCCGGTACGTGTGGGACGGCCAGCCGCCCGCGGCGGCGCAGACGACGCTGCAGTCCTACATCTACCGCCTACGACAGCTGCTCAAGCCGGTGAGCGGGGTGGGGCTGGAGACCAGCTCCGCGAGCTACCTGCTGCATGTGGACCCGGCCCAGACGGACGTCTGGTCGTTCAAGCAGGGGGTCGCCGAGGCGGCCGGGTTGAACGCCAACGGGGAGCTGCGCGAGTCCGTGCGCAGCCTCCGCGCGGCGTTGGCGTTGTGGCGGGGGACGGCCCTCGTCGGGGTGCCCGGCAAGTCGATCCAGCAGGAGGCGCGGCTGCTGGAGGACGAGCGGATCGCCGCCTACGAGGACCTGTTCAGCACGGAGATCCTGCTCGGCAACCACCGGACGATCGTCCCGGAGCTGCGCAAAGTGGTCTCGCGATACCAGTACCACGAAACCCTGCGGGCCCAGCTGATGGTCGCGCTCTACCGCGCCGGCCGCCAGGCGGAGGCCCTGCAGGTGTACGCCGTGATCCGGCGGAAACTCCGCGAGGACCTCGGCATCGACCCCGGCCCCGAACTGCAGGAGCTCCACAAGTCCATCCTGGAGCAGGTGCCGGGCACGATCCTGTTGCCGCCGTCGGTTTCGGTGTGACGGTGGCATGACGGCGGGGCGGACCCGGCGCGGTTAAGCGTGCCGACCGGGTCCGCCGCCGTCGCTCTCGCGCTGGGCGGCAACGAACCGCGCCAGCCGGCCGATGCCCGTGGTGATCTCCACCGGGCTCAGGTAGCTGATCGACAGCCGGATGCTGCGCTGGCCGCCGGCCTGCGGGTAGAAGTACGACATCGGCGTCCAGATCACGCCGAACTCCTCCGCCGAGCGGGTCAGCGCGGCGTTGTCGGCCACGAACGGCACCTGCATCGTGAGGAAGAACCCGCCGCCCGGCCGGTTCCAGCTCACCCCCAGCTCGTCCCGGCGGGCCTCGGGAAAGCAGCGGTCCAGCTCCCGCAGCGTCGCCGCCATGGCCTGGCCGTAGTACGCCGCCGTGTCGGCGTTGAGTTCCGACACCCGGCCGCGCGCCGCCAGCAGGGCCCCGGCGACGGCCGCCTGGCTCAACGACGACGTGTTCACGGTGACCATGCTCTTGATCTTCGCGAGCTCGGCGGCGAGCAGGCCGACCGTCCCGTCGGCGTGCCGGACCCGCTGGTCGGCGACCACGAAGCCGACCCGCGCCCCCGGGAACAGCGTCTTCGAGTACGAACCGAGGTGGATGACCCGCCGGTGCGCGTCGAGCGACTTCAGCGTCGGCACGGGCGACCCCGGCGCCACCAACCGGTACGGGCTGTCCTCGAGGATCAGCAGGTCGTGGCGCACGGCCAGGTCCAGCAGGTCGGCGCGGGTCGACGCCGGCATGGTCGTGCCGGTCGGGTTCGCGTGGTCGGGCACGACGTAGAAGGCCCGTGGGCGCCGCCCGCCCGCCCGCTCCGCCAGGATCGCCGCCTCCAGGTCCGCGCACGAGAACCCGTCCGGGCGCTCCTCCACCGGGGTGACCGCCACCCCGAGCAGGCGGGCGGCGCCGGTGATGCCGACGTAGCACGGGCTCGACACGAGCAGCACGTCGTCGGGGCCGGACATGAGCGCCCGCAGCGCCAGGACCATCGCCTCCTGGCTGCCCACGGTAACGACGATGGCCTCGGCGGGCACGTCGATGTCCTCGTCGACACGCAGCGAGTGCGCGATCAGGTCGCGGATCTGCCCCGCCGTCGGCCCGTACTGGTAGAGCGCGTCGCGGATCTCGCGCTCGCCGCCGCCCCGGGCCGCCAGATACTCCAGGTACCGGCGGAAGTGCGCGAAGATCTGTTCCACATCGAAGAACCCGTCGTACGGCCGACCCGGCGCGAACGAGATCGCCTTCGGGTAGCGCAGCGTCACCTCGTTGAGGAAGTTCATCGTGTCGAGCACCGGGTCGGACAGGCTCGCGTGCAGGTCGTCGCGGCGCAGGTCACTGACCGGTTTGCTGTCCAGGGTCCGACTCATCGCCTCAGGCTGACACGCACCGCGCGCGGCCGACAGCGGTCGCCATCGCGGCGCCAGCCGGCCGCCACCGCGCCGTCACCCGTACGCCTGTGACCTGGCAGGATGCCGGAGGTGAACCTCGAATCGGGCGCCGGGCTGCTGCACCGGCTGACGTCCTACGTGCCGGACCGCGAGTGGGACGAGCGGCCCGACGACCCGCGCCTGCGCCATGACCTGGCGCAGAACGACCCAGCGACCCGGCCGCCCGCCATCAAGTCGTACCCGGCCGGCCTGCCCGTCGTGGCGCTCCCCCGCGACCTGCCCGAGGTGGGGATGTCCGCGACCGCCGCGCTCGCCGGCAGCCCGGCGCCGGCCCGGCCGCTGGACGCCGCGCAGCTCGGCCGCGTGCTGTTCCTCGGCGCGGGCGTCGTGCGGGTCTTCGAGCCCGAGGGCCGGCGCATCCTGTTCCGCGCGTCCGGCTCGGCCGGCAACCGGTTCCCGCTGGAGGTCTACGTCAGCACGCGCGGCGTCGCGGGCGTGCCGGACGGCGTCCACTGGTACGACCCGCTGGAGCACGCCCTCGTGCGGATCGGGCCGGCGGCCGGCGGCGAGGCGACCACCATCGTCGTCACCGGAGTGCCGTGGCGCAGCGGCTGGCGCTACGCCGAACGCGGCTGGCGCCACGTGTACTGGGACGCCGGGACGCTGCTGGCGCAACTGTGGGCGGCGGCCGCGAGCGCCGGCCTGGACCCCCGCCCACGCAGCCGCTTCCCGGACGAGCCGGTACGCGCGCTCGTCGGCGCCGACGGCGTACACGAATTTCCGGTTTTTCTGCTCAGCCTCGGCGAGGGCGAGCCGGCCCTGGCCGCCACCGGCCCGGCCGCCACCGGTGAGCTGCCCGACGTGGAGCTGCCGGTGTGCACGATCGCGCAGCGGGCCGGCGACCGCGACGAGTGGGGCGCGCCCTGGCCGGCCGGCGGGGCGCTGCCCGACGTGCCGCCGTCGCCGGCGCTGGACGAGGTCGTGCTCCGGCGGGGTTCGCAGCGGCGGATGGACCGCACGAAAACCTTGCCCCGCGCGCTGCTCGACTGGTCGCTGCGGGCGGCCCTGCGCGGCGTCGACGTGCCGCACTGGGTCGTCGTGCACGGCGTCGACGGCGTCGAGCCGGGCGTCTACCGGTGGCCGGACCTGGACCGGCCGCTGCGCACCGGCGACCTGCGCGACGAGCTGACCCGCATCTGCCTCGACCAGGGCCTCGCGGGCGAGGCGGCGTTCGTCGTCATCGCCGCGACGCCCGGTGCCGACCTCGACGACCGCGCCTACCGGGACGCGCAGCTCGCCGCCGGCCTGGTGGAGGGCCGCCTGCACCTGGCCGCGTACGCCCTGGGCGCCAGCGCCACCGGCATGACCTTCATCGACTCGCTCGTGCCCGGGCTGCTCGGCGAGCCCGACGACCTCGTGACGCTGCTGTTCACGTGCGTGGGCGTACCGGAGTACGCGGCCCGGCGCGGCGGCGGGCCGGGCGCGCCGACCTCGTTCCGCATCGTGCAACCACGCCTGGTGCTGCCACCGTCCTGATCTCGTTACAGTCGGGGCGTGAGCGGCGAGACGATGATGGGCTTCGGGTTCAAGCAGGCGTGGCTCGCGGTGCGCGACGGCGACCCGGCCGCGGTCGTGGCCGCGCTGGGGCTGCGCGACCTCGGCCCCGCGCCGTGGCGGACGGCCGTCGACATGGCCTACCTCACCGACGACCGGGTCGTCGTGACGCCGCCCCTGCCCGGCGCCGGCGGGCCCTGGCTGCTGGTGGCGGGCCGGTGGCTGCTGCTGCGCGCATACCGGACGCTCGACCTCGGCGCGCTGTCGACGACGCTGGGCACGGAGGTGCAGCTGTTCGCCACGCACCGGGTCTCGGAGACGCACCGCTGGGCGCGCGCGGTGGGCGGGTTCGTGCTGCGGGATTTCGAGCACGCCGGCGACCGGGGCGAGGTCGTGGTCTGGCACGGCGAGCCGGACGCGGCCGAGCTGGCCGCCGGCCTGCCCGCCACGCTCGACGACGACCTGGACATCCTCGTGTCGGAGGACGACGTGATGGCGGTCGCGGCCGCGTGGAGCGTCGACCCCACGAGCATCGACGGCCGACCGGCCACCGCGTCGCCCCACGTGGCGGCGACCCGTCCCTTGACATGATCCGGAAGAATCGGCCGGACGTGTGCCGACCTGGGGGAGGGTGTCGTGCCGTCGTACTGGCCGGTCTGGGTGATCGGCGCGGTCCTGTTGCTGGTCGCGGGGTTCGCCACCGCGTTCGTGCCGCGCTGGCGGCGGCGGTCGGCGGACCGCCGCGCGGCGTGGGCGCGGGCGCGGGCCGCCATCGAGAGCGCGACCATCAGCCGCGACGCGGTCCCTGCCGCCGTCGCCGCGGCCGACCAGCTGCTCAGCCGCGCGGAGACGATCGCCGCGCACCGGGGCGGGCGGTCGGCCGCGCGGGCGGCGACGCGCTACGCACGGCAGGCCGACGAGCTGTGGCGGGCGGCCGCGGATGCTTGACCGCCTCACCGCACCCTGGCTGCGCTGGCTGCTGCTGGGCCTGGCCGCCACGTTCGTCGCCGTCTTCCTCCTGGCCCAGCGGCAGAGTGCCGACGTGCGCTACGGCCAGCTGCCCCCGCGCGAGACGATTCCGGAGGGGTCGGCCGGCGAGCTGACGGACACGACGCTGCCGTCGGTCGAGCAGATGACCGCGATGGTCGCCGCCGACCCGGTCGTGCGGCTCGACGGCGCGGTCGCGCACTGGGACGCCGCGGCGGTCGCGGCCGCGATCGCCGGCAACGACGTGCGCATCCTGGTGGCCCCGCCGGGGCTGACGGAGGAGCAGCGCAAGCAGGTCAACGAGGTCGAGAACGCCACCATCACGATCATCGGCACGCGGGTGACGGGCGACTTCTATGTCGCCGTGGGCGACCGGGCCGGCGACTGGCGCGCCCAGTTCGGCCGCCACGACATCACATCGGGCCTGCTGGCCCTCATCCCCGCGCTGACCGACCAGCCCGATGTCGACACCTCCGTGTACGCGCCATGGCGCGAGCCGACCGCCGCCGAACTCGCCCCGGTCGTCGCCGACCTGCGGGCCACGGGAGCGCACATCGCGGCCGGCGCCACCCTCACGGAGGTGCCGCGCGCACTGGCCGCCGAGGCGTTCGGCGCCGAGGCGCTGTTCGCGGTGCTGCCCGCCCTGCCGGGCGACAGGCCCGCCCCCGACTACGGGCCGGCGCTGGCCCGGGAGTTCCCCGACCGGCCGATCGTGGTCATGTACGGCGACTGGATCGAGTACCACGGCCCGCACGCGGCCGAGTTCGCCGACATCGCGGCGGCCGGGGTCTACGCGCGCTACGGCGACCGGCTCAGCCGCTACGCGTACCCGCAGCGCAACATTCTCAACGTCTACCTGGGCCGGGTCGCGGACATCCGCAACGGCGGGCTGTTCGACCAGCCGCTGCCCGACCAGCCGTTCGACCCGCTGCGCGTCGCGCTGCCGGCGCTGCCCTGGCTGTTCGCCGCGTGCGTCGTGGCCCTGCTCGCCCTGTCCGTACGCTCGCTGCTGGACCCGGCGCCGCTCGCCCGCGGCCGGTTCGGCACCCTGCGCACCGCCAACCTGCGCGCCCGGCTGGCGGGGCTCACCGCGCTCGCGGTCGAGGTGTCCGGCCTGCCGGAGGGGCGCGACGACCCGGCGGTCATCCGGGCCATCGGCGCGCTCGCGGTGGCCCGCGAATCGCTGTCGGAGAAGGTCCCCGATCATGTCGCGCGGTCGCTGCTCAACGACGCGCACCGCGAGCTCGACGACATCGGCCGCCGGCTGCCCTACCCCGGCCTGCGACCCAGCGAGTACCTGCGGAAGCGGCTGGCATGAGGACAATGATCGCGCGACTCCTGCCCACCCCGTTCGGCCTGGCCGCCCTGGCCTGCCTCGGGTTGGCCGGCTGGGCGCTGTGGTCGGGCGGCGTCTTCGACACCGCGGTCGCCCGCGACGTACGCACCTCGTCCGTGTACGCGGCGCCGGGCGTCGACCTGGACGAGGCCGCCGCCGAGCGGGTCATCGGGTACCGGCACCTCGTGGTGATCATCATGTCGCCCGCCGACGACCTCCGCGACACGTGCCACGACGTGAAACGGGCCGCCGCCGGTACCCTCGTCGTCCTGCTCAAGGCCGACGGCGGCGACGACGTCGACACGTACGGCTGCTCGACCATCGACGGCGGCACCCTCGGCCGCCGGGCCGTGGTGGAGACGACCGTGTCCGACGGCGTCGACGCGTTCGCCGACCGGTGGCTCGACGCCGTGAAGGTCGTCGTCGTCAACTACGACCAACTGGTGAAGCTCGGCTACCTTCCGGACGGCGCCCGAACGATCAGCCCCTCGCTGCCGCGTTTCCTCGTCGCCGGCGCCGCGCTGGGCGGTGTGGCGCTGGGCTCGCTGCTGCTGTTCGTGGCGGCGCGGCGGGCGGGGCGCGCGGTGCTCGCCACGCACACCCGCCGCGAGGACGCCGCGGACAGCCGTACCCAGTTCAGCGCGGCCGCCGCCGTCGTCGCCCAGCAGATCATCGACCTGGACGGGAAGTACCAGCTCGCGCTGGCCGGCAAACGGGTCACCAACCCCGAGCCGGTGGTCGCGGCCCGCGGTGCCAAGCGCGCCAAGCGCCGGCGGCCGGGCAGCCCGCCGGACTTCGCCGCGCGGTACCAGACGATCGCCGCCGATTACGTGACGCTGTTCACCGACGTGGCCGAAGCCGATGAACGGCGCGAGACGGACTACTCCGCGTACATCAAGCGCGCGGAGGCCCTGAGCGCCCGCCTCCGCACCCTCACCCAGTGACCACCCACTGTGGATTTGCAAGATTTGTCCGATTGAGGACCTTGGTCACCCGGACGGGTGTCCGTCAGCCGTGGTCGGGCTCCCGCGCCGCCAGCACGATGGGGGCATGGCGGGGACCAGGAAGACCAGGCCGGAGGCGCTCTGCCCCATCCGGCCGGGCGAGCGGCGCACCAACACCCTCGCCCACTCCGGCGCGGCGGCGTAGTCCTCCCCCGATGGACGCCGCGCGCCCCCGGCCAGGGGGCCGGCAACGCTGAGCTGCCGGCCCACTGGCCGCCCCCGTCGCGCCGCTAACGCCGTCACGCCGCTAACGCCGCGCCGCCGGCCGGACGCCCCGCCGTCACGCCGGCGCGTCCAGCCGCGCCAGAACCGAGGCGTCCAGCTTCACGTCGGCCGCCCCGATCGCCTCCTCCAGCTGGTCCATCGTGGACACCCCCACGATCGGGACCACGTTGTCGGCGAGCAGCCACGCGAGCACCACCTGGTTGACCGTGACGCCCAGCTCGCCGGCCACCTCCCGCAGCACGGCGAGGCGCGCCGTCGTGCCCGGGTGGTCGAAAATCTCCTGAATGGGCCGGTCAGCCCGTGTGTACGCGCCGAACATGAGCGTGTTGTACGCCCAGAGCGTCAGGTCGGGCTCCTCCCGCACGTACCCGAGAAGTTCCTCCGACGCGAGCGTGTGGCCGCCCTCGGGCAGCGCCACCCCCGGCCTGGGGCGCAGGTACGTGTGCCGCAGCTGGACGTGGGTGTAGGGCGTCGCGGCGCGGGCCCGGGCCCGCTCCAGCCGCCACGTGGGCAGGTTGCTCGCGCCCAGCTCGCGGACCTTGCCCGCGCTGACCAGGCCGTGGAAGGCGCCGAGCGTCTCCTCCAGCGGGACGGAGCGGTCCTCGACGTGCGCCCAGTAGAGGTCGACGCGGTCGGTGCGCAGGCGGCGCAGGCTGCCCTCGATGCCCGCGTTGATGGCGGCCGCGGACAGGCCCTCGGTGTTGTCGAGCGTCCGGTCGCCCGGGACCACCGGCCGGGCGCCGACCTTGGTGCCGACGAACACCCGGTCGCGCACGGCGCTGCCGCGCGCGGCGAGCCAGGCCCCGATGGTGGCCTCGCTCTCGTCGCCCGTGCAGCCCTCGACCCAGAACGGGTAGTTGTTGGCGGTGTCGAGCAGGGTGCCGCCCGCGTCGACGAAGCGGTCCAGGATGGCGAAGCTGTCCCGCTGGCTCACCGCGCTGCCCAGGGGGATCGTGCCGAGTGCGATTCTCATGCCGACCACTCTCGGAGCTGGAGTCCGCTCCAGGTCAACCGCTTGACCTGGAGCGGACTCCAGCTGTAACGATGGCCGCGTGAGCGCCTACACCCCCGCCCAGGTCGTGGAGAAGACCGGCTTCGGCCTCGACACGCTGCGGTACTACGAGAAGATCGGCCTGCTCAGCGACGTCGAGCGCACGGCGGCCGGCCAGCGCCGCTACACCGAGGCGCACGTGGAGTGGCTGGGCACGATCGGCTGCCTGCGCGACACCGGCATGCCGATCGCGCAGATGCTGCGCTTCGCCGAGCTGGTCCGCGCGGGCGACCACACGTTCGCGGAGCGCATCGCGCTGCTGCGCGAGCACGACGAGCGGGTCGGCGAGCAGATCGCGACGCTGCGCGACCGCCGCCGGTACATCACCGCGAAGATCGAGTACTACGAGCGGGCACTGTCCTAGCCGGCGCGTGCCCGCCACTCGACGTCCAGCAAGGCGAACACCAGCTCCGTACTCCACTCGCCCTTGAAGAACTCGTTGTGCACCAGGCGGGCCTCCCCGCGCATGCCCAGGCGCCGGGCCAGGCGCGCGGAGGGCTCGTTGCGCTCGTCGAGGCGCGCCACGATCCGGTGCAGGCCCAGCCCGTCGAAGCCGAGGCGGAGCAGCTCCGTGGCCGCCTCCGTGGCGTACCCGCGCCCGACGACGTCCGGCCGCAGCACGTAGCCGATCTCGCCGGACCCGTGCAGGCGGCTGTGCCAGAACAGCACCACGTCGCCGACCAGCTCGCCGGTCGCGGTGTCCGCCACGCCCAGGGTCAGCGCCTGCCCCTCGTCGGTCAGCGCCACCCGCGCCCAGTCGCCGGCCAGCCGGCCCGCGATCGCCTCGGGGGTCATCGGTTCGAACGGCAGGTACCGGCACACGTCCGCCCGGCTGCGGTAACCGAGCAGGTCATCGGCATCGGCGGGGGTCAGCGGGCGCAGCGTCAGCCGCTCGGTCCGGATCGGGTACGCCGGCCGCAAGGCGGCCTCGGGGCTCATCGGCACACCGATGATCTTATGCGCGCCGGTTGTGACGACAACCTACCGTGAGGACATGCAGCTCGAAGCGCCGTTCACCGGGACCCTCCACATGCCCGACAAGGAGTTCCGCGTGCAGGGCTCGCCGGTCCTGCTGCCCGACGGCCAGGCGGTCGCCACGATCCTCTGGCACACGTGGGCCGAGCGCTTCGAGGTGCTGGACGCGGTCGGCGCACTGGTCGCCGAGTGCCGCCCGCACGGCTTCTTCCGGCGCCGGTACCCGGTGATGACCCCCGACGGACGCGAGGTCGTCGCGGTGCGCCCCGGCGGCTGGCGTCCGTTCAACGGCGCCGAGGTGGCCCTGGCCCGCGGCCGGTCCCTGACGATCCGACAGGTCAGCGCCTGGTCGGACCGCACCTTCGAATTCGGCGACACGGTCGGGCTGGTCGGCCGGATCACCCCCACCACCCGCGCCTTCAGCTTCCGGCCCGACTCGTACGCGGTGGAGCTGCTGCGACCGGAGCTGTCCGCGCTGGAGGCGATCAGCCTGGCCCAGACCCTGCGCGTGATCGCCCGCCACCAGCGCGCCGCCGGGGCCGCCGCCTAACCGATCGTGACGCGGTCCAGGACGGGCACGAAGCCCCACCGCAGGTACGCCCCGTCGGCGGCGTGGTCGGTCGCGTCCGCGAAGACGAGCACGTCGTCGGCCACCCGCTGGGCGGCCGCGCACGCGGCCACGAACGCGGCATCGCCGTGTCGCGGGTCCTCGGGCGCGTAGACGGCGCTGAGCCGGGTCATGCCGGCGACCACGCGGCTGCGGCCGGCCATGGCCACGGGCACGCCGTCGACCTCCCACAGCGTGATGCCGCCCTCGGCGAGCGGGTCGTCCACCACGTAGGCCCGATCGCTCGGGTCGTCCGGGTGGGCCGCCATGAGCGCCTCGTACCAGGACACGAGCAGGTCCCGGTCGCCCTCGTCGGCCACCCGAGGCCGGCCGGGCGGCGGCATCGGGGCGCGCAACCTGTCGAGTCGGTAGAGGCGGACCCGGGACCGCTCCGCCAGCTCCACGCCCACCTCGCGCCACGCCGCCACGGCCGCCTCCGCCAGGCGCCCGTCGATGCCGAGCGGGGGCAGCTTCGGGTCCAGCCGGGCCAGCCCCGGCAGGGCGTCGTCCGGCAGGGTCGACAGGATCGGCTTGTGGCGCGGCGCGCGCAGGAACGCCCCCGCGACCGCGTCACCGTCCGGTTGCCACCAGCCGTAGCGCTGATCGGGGTCGTCGTCGGGCCACGCGGCGAGGTAGGCCGCCTCGGTGAGCAGCGCGGTGTTGGCCACCGGGTCGGCCGTGAGGAACCCGCCGGCCGCGGCGAGGAACGCGTGCACGTCGTCGGTCGTGGACCAGGTCACAAGCCATCCTGACCAGCCGGGACGGCGACGCACAAGCCACCGTCCGGTGAGTTATCGCACCGAGCCCGCCACCGCCCGGGCCTCGTCCAGCGAGGCGACCCCCTCCAACCGGTAGGTGACCATGCCGACCTGCCAGATGAGCGTCGGCCCCGCCAACCGCGCCGACTCGGTGTGTCGTCGCAGGTCACGGTCCACGTAGGTCAGTGGGTGCCGGGACGGCAGCCACATCGCCGTGTTGCCTCCGACGTCCGTCCACTCGGCGTCGGGGGCGGACTTGGCGAAGGCGCCGTCCAGGACGCCGTCGAACTGGTCGACGCGCGCCGCGCCGCCCCGGTAGATCAGGGAGACCACGCGGGGCGACCCGTCCGGCCCCGGGTCGGCGACCTCGACCCGCTCGGGCACGCCCCACGCCGCCGGTACCCCGATCGGGAAGCGGGCCGCCGCGCGGGCGGCCGCGAGGTCGGTGGGCTCGGCCGACGGCAGCGGGGCGGGCGTGGGCGGCAGCTGGACGGGCGCGGCGCGCAGGTCCACCTCGATGCCGGCGAAGCGCAGCACGTCCTCCACCATGCCGGCGACGGCCCGGCGGGCCGGCGGCACGGCGATCACGACCGCCACGGCGGCCAGGACGGCCACGGCCGCGCCCAGCCGCAGGCGCAGCTTGGCCAGGCCGCGCGAGGCGCGCGACTTGACGGTGCCCCGGGGCACCCCGAGGTCCTCGGCGGTCTCGGCCTCGCTCATGTCGAGCAGGAACCGGCGCACCACCACGTCCCGCTCGCCCTCGGGCAACCCGCGCACGGCGTCGACCAGCAACCGGCGGTCGGCGGCGACGAGCGCGGAGTCCACCGGGCGGTCGGGAACCGTCTCGCCACGGCCGGTCACGGCGGCCATCCGGGCGGTCATGTCGTCGCGGCGTCGGCGCGAGCGGTGCAGGTTGCGCGTCTCGTTCGCGACGATGGCGAGCAGCCAGGCCCGGAAGGGCGACTCACCCCGGTAGTCGCCCAGCCGCCGGTACGCCTTGACGCACGCCTCCTGGACCACGTCGTCGGTGTCGTCGCCCGCGCCGAGCAGGGTCGCGGTCCGGCGCGCGGCCGCCAGATGGCGCGCGAGCAGCGTGTCGAACGCCGCCCGGTCGCCGTTGCGGGCCAACCGCACAAGCTCGGTGTCCTCCACCGCGTCCTCCCGGTGTCGAGGTTCTCACCTCACCGACACCGCGGGAACCGATCCGGTTCCCACGGTGTCAACGGCACATGATGACTCGACGTCGCCTGCTCGCCACCGCAGGCATCGGCACCGCGGTCGCCCTCGTCGGCTGCCGGGACACCACAGGCACGAAACCAGCGGGTACGCCCGTGAGCGTCGGCGACGTCCTCGTCGTGGACGTCGCCGACGGGGTGACGGCCGTGCGCGGCGCGCGGGTCGCGCCGGCCCTCGCGGCCGGTGTGCTGAGCCTCGACGGCGCACGGCTGTTCAGCGCGGAGGCGGCCGGGGACGACACGACCCTGCACACGATCGACACCCGGTCGGGCAGCGTCGTGGACACGCGGCGGCTCGCCGGCCGGTGGGTGCCCCGGGCCGGCTCCGCCGACGGCCGGCTCGTCGCGCTGACCGCCCCCGACGGCCCCGGGGCGACCGCTTTTCTGCCGGCCGGCCGCAGGCGCACCGAGATCGTCGTGGCCGGCGCCGACACGGAGCCCGTCCGCCTCGACCTGCCCGGCAACCTGGTGCCGGACGCGTTCACGGCCGGCGGGGATGGGCTGTTCGTGCTCGACTGGTTGCCGGCCACCGCGCCGCGCCACTACCGGGTGCGCTGCGTGGACCTCGCCAGCCGTGCGCTCACGCCCCTCAACACGATCGCGAAGGTGCCGGTGCCGCCCGGCGCGGAGGAGGAGATGGCCGGCGAGGGCCGCCTGGCCGTGTTCAACCCGGGGCAGTCGATGCTCTACACGCTCTACACCCACCAGCCCGATCACCGGCACACCCGCGACCGCCTCGCCGGCCGGTCCACCGGCGTGCACGCCTTCGTGCACAGCCTGAACCTCATCGCCCGGTGGGCGTACTGCGTGGACCTGCCCGCGCCGTTCGGCGAGGGCACCGGCACCGCCCACACGATCGCCGCCGACCCCGATGAGCGGTCCGTCTACGTGCTCGACGCCGCGTCGGGCTCGCTGGCCGTCATCAACGCCGCCCTGCTGGGCTCCGGCACGCCGGAGCAGCCGGCCGTCGTGTCGGTGCCCCGCTCCGGCGGCACGGCGTACGCCGCGGCGGCCCGCGACCTGCTGTTCCTGTCCGGGGACTCGTCCGTGCACGTCGTACGTCCGCGCGACGGGTCGGTGCTGGCGACCTGGCCGGTGGCCGGCGGGATCCGGGGGCTCGCGGCCAGCCGCGACGGCAGCCGCCTGTACGTGGGGCTACCGGATCGGGTGGCGGTGCTCGACGCGGCCACCGGCACCGGGCTCGGGGACGTGGCCGTCGCGGGCCTCGTGACGCTGCGACGCGCGATCTGAGCGCCGCCGGGGCCGGCGTTGAGAGTTCCAGTGGGCCAGCCGGCAGATGTGTCTCCTGCCGCACCGCATCCGAAATGTTTCGGCGATTCTCTGGAATATGTTCCCATGGAAGGGCAGACGTGGATATGTTTCGATCCCGCGCGTTCGCCCACGTCGGATCGGTGGAGGAACCATGTCGAAAGCGAGTCGGAAACTGATCAGCGCGGCCGCCGCCGTCGCCCTCGCGGCGGTTGCGGCCGTCACGACGATCACGTCCGCGTACGCGGAGTCCAACGGCGGCGTGCGCGTCATGCCGCTCGGCGACTCGATCACGGACGGCTTCAACGTGCCCGGCGGATACCGCAACGGCCTGTGGCAGCGCCTCGTCGGCGGCGGCTACACCGTCGACTTCGTCGGCTCGCAGTTCAACGGCCCGGCCAGCCTGGGCGACCACGACCACGAGGGCCACTCCGGCTGGCGCATCGACCAGCTGGACGCCAACATCGTCACCTGGCTGCGCAACTACACGCCCCGCACCGTACTGCTGCACATCGGCACGAACGACATCACGCAGAACCGCGACCTGTCCAACGCCCCCAACCGGCTCTCCGGGCTGATCGACAAGATCACCTCAACGGCGCCCAACGCGGAGGTCTTCGTCGCCTCGATCATCCCGATCGGCTACGGCAACATGCAGGCCAGCGTGCGATCGTTCAACTCGGCGATCCCCGGCATCGTGCAGGCGAAGGTGAACGCCGGACGCCGCGTGCACTTCGTCGACATGTACGCCGCGCTGACCACCGCCGACCTCGCGGACAACGTGCACCCCAACGCCACCGGGTACGACAAGATGGCCGCCGCCTGGTACGCGGCGCTGCGATCGGTCCCCGGCAGCATCTCCAACGGCACGCCCACGTCCACGCCGCCCACCACCCGGCCGGCGACCTCCGCCCCGGTCACGTCGGCGCCGGTCACCTCGGCGGCGGTGTCGAGTCGGCCGCCGACCAGCCCGGTCGTCACGACCCAGCCGGTCACCAGCGCTCCGGTTACGGCCGGCGGCGCGTGCACGGCGACGTACGCCGTGGTCAACCAGTGGCCGGGCGGCTTCCAGGCGTCCGTGACCGTGGTGGCGGGCGCCGCGCCGCTCACCGGCTGGACGGTGACCTGGACGTTCGGCAACGGACAGGCGATCAGCCAGGCGTGGAACGCCACGGTCACCACCTCCGGCGCGGCCGTGACCGCCCGCAACGTGAGCTACAACGGCAACCTGGCCGCCCGGGCGAGCACCGAGTTCGGGTTCCTGGCGTCGGCGACCGGCACGAACAGCGCCCCGACCCTGACCTGCGCGGCTGCCTGAGAACTGACGCGTCCGGGGGCGTCCGCCGAACGGCGGGCGCCCCCGCTTTATCGTCAGACCGAACACCATCCGATGCCGGTAACATGACCGACCGCACGCCAACGCGGGTGCCGGTCTGTCCATTATGGATGGTCGGCCGCTGGGCCGTCAGGAGGCAGAGGAAGTGACGCACGAGCGGCTGACCGCGTGGTGCGCCAGGGTGACGGAGTCGCGACCGTTCGACATCGCCATCATCGTCCTGATCGGCGCCAACGCCATCGTCCTCGGCATCGAGACGTACCCGGACCTCGGCGTCGCCGCGCCGCTCCTGCGCACCCTTGAGTGGATCTTCCGGGTGGTGTTCGTCGCGGAGATCACACTGCGGGTCCTGGCCTACGGCCGGCGGCCGCAGGACTTCTTCAAACACGGCTGGAACATCTTCGACTTCGTCGTCATCGTCGCCGCGTTCCTGCCCGGCCTGCACGGCGACTCGGCGATGCTGCGCGTCATCCGCATCGCGCGGGTCCTGCGCCTGGTGCGTTTCTTTCCCGGCCTGCGTACGATCGTCGCCGCGCTGCTACGCAGCCTGCCAGGTGTGACGGGGTTCCTCGCCCTCGCCGTGGTCACCCTCTACGTGTACGGCATGGCCGGCTGGCTCATCTTCGCCGAGCATCAGCCCGACGACTACGGCACGCTCGGCCAGGCGGTCCTGACCCTGTTCGTGCTGCTGTCGCTGGAGACCCTGCCCGACCTGATGGAGCAGGGCATGGCCCTGTCGACGTGGACGCTGGTGTACTACATCAGCTACGTCATCGTGACGGTGAACCTGCTGCTCAACATCCTGATCGCGGTCATCGTGAACTCGATGGAGGAGGCGCGCCGGCTGGAGATGACCGAGAGCCTCGGCACCGATGAGGACCACGACGGCGTCCCCGACGACATCGACCGCATCATGATCAGTCAGCGCCTGGACGACCTGCGGGAGCTGGTCGCCGAACTCGAGCGCGAGCTGCGTATCGACCGCGAGCCCCACGTCCGGACGGAACGGCCCGCCAAAGCGCCGCAGCACTAGCGGTGCGCCCACACCAGCTGTCCCTCGTGGGCCGCCGGCAACCCTGCCGATTCGGCCGACCGTCACAGAACGCTCAGCCAACTATGCTCAGCGTGCACCAAGGCGGACGCGCGAGCCGGGTCGGAGGGATGAATGCCTGACGGCGGGCACCACGAGTCGGCCCTGCACATCAGCGTCCTCGGCGAGGTGAGCGCCGCCCGTGGCGGGCAACCCCTCGACCTCGGCGGGCGCCGCCAGCGCTCCGTACTCGCCCTGCTCGTGCTCGCCCGCGGCGACGCGGTGGGTGCCGACCGGCTCGTGCACGACCTGTGGGGCGAGGACGCCCCGACCACGGCCACCGGCGCGCTGCAGGCGTTCGTGTCGCACCTGCGTCGCCGGCTGGAGCCGGGTCGCACCGCCCGGTCGCGCGGCACGGTGATCGTCAGTGTCGGCCCCGGATACGCCCTGCGGGTACCGGACGACGCCGTGGACGCGTGGCGCTTCGAGCGGGACCTGCACCGCGCCACGGGGCAGCCCGACCCCGCCGTCGCCGCGGCCGTCCTGAGTGCCGCGTTGGACCTGTGGCGGGGACCGGCGCTCGTGGAGTACGCGGACCACCGGTGGGCTCAGGCCGAGGCGGCCCGCCTCGGCGAGCTGCGCGAGGTCGCCCGCGAACAGCTCGTGGCCGCGCGCCTGGCCTGCGGGCAGAGCGCCGTGCTCGTACCCGAGATCGAACGGCTGGTGGGCGAGCAGCCGCTGCGCGAGGAACGCTGGCGGCTGCTGGTCCTGGCGCTCTACCGGGCCCACCGGCAGGCGGACGCGCTCGCCGCGCTGCGCCGGGCGCGGCAGGTCCTCGCCGACGAGCTCGGCGTCGATCCCGGCCCGGCGCTGCGGGAACTCGAGGCCGAGGTGCTCGCCCAGTCCCCGGCCCTGGCCCTGCCGCGACAGCCCGTCGCACCGCCCGCCCGCCCGGACGCCCCCGCGTCAGCACCGCTCACCGCCGAACAGCCGGTCATCGGCGCCTCGCCGGCCGGCGAGGCGCTGGTCGAGCGGGGCGCCGAGATGGCGGACCTGCGGGCGTGCCTGCACGACGTGCTGGCCGGGCAGGGCCGGCTGGCGCTCGTGCAGGGACCGGCCGGCATCGGCAAGACCCGGCTGCTGGCCGAGGCGCGGCGAATCGCCGCCGGGGACGGCATCCGCGTCCTCACCGCGCGCGGCAGCCAACTGGAGCGCGAGTACGGCTTCGGCGCGGTGCGCCAGCTGTTCGAGCCGGTCGTCGCCGATCCGGACGCGGCCGGCCAGCTGATGGCCGGGGCCGCCGCGTCGGCCGCCCCGGTGTTCGACGTCGCCGGCGACGCGACCCGGGCGCGTTCGGAGGGCACGCTGGCCGCCCTGCACGGCCTGTACTGGCTGACCGTGAACCTGTCCGCCCGGGCGCCGCTGCTGCTCGCGGTCGACGACGTGCAGTGGTGCGACAGCGGCTCGCTGCGCTTCCTGGCCTACCTGGTGCGCCGCGTCGAGGACCTGCCCGTACTCGTCGTGGCCACGTTGCGCACGGGCGAGCCGCACGCCGACGAGGCGCTGCTCGCCGAACTCGCGCACGACCCGGCCACCGTGACGGTACGGCCCGGCCCGCTGAGCGCCACGGGCGTCGCGGACCTCGTGCGCGGTCGGCTCGGCGCCGACGCCGACGCCGCGTTCGTGACGGCGTGCCACCGCACCACGTCGGGCAACCCGCTGCTGCTGCGCCAACTGCTGCGCGCGTTGCAGGCCGAGGCCGTGCGGCCGGACTCGTCACACGCGGACACGGTCACCGCGATCGGTTCGCGGGCCATCTCCAGCCTGGTCCTCATGCGCCTGGGCCGCATGCCACCGGCCGCCACGGCGACGGCGCGGGCGATCGCCGTGCTCGGCGACGGCGCCACGCTGCCCGCCGTGGCCGCCCTGTGCGGGTCCACGGAGGACGACGCGGCCGCGGTCGTGGCCACGCTCGCGAAGGCGGAGGTGCTCCGCGACGAGTACCCGCTGGGGTTCGTGCACCCGCTGGTCGCCGACGCGGTGTACCGCGACCTGCCGCCCGGGCAGCGGCAGTTGCAGCACGAGCGGGCCGCCCGGATCCTGCACGACGCGCATGCGCCGGCCGAACGCGTGGCCGCGCACCTCATGCACGTACCGCACCGCGCGGACCCCTGGGTCGTGGCCGTGCTCCGCTCGGCCGCCGCCACGGCCGCCGACCGCGGCACGCCGGACGCGGCGTCCCGGTACCTGCGCCGCGCGCTGCTCGAACCGCCGCCCGCGGACGCGCGCGCCGACGTGCTGCAGGAACTGGGCCGCCTGGAGTCGATGGCCGACGGGCCGGCCGCGATCGCCGACCTGCGCGCGGCGTACGACCTGATCACGGACCCGGCACGCCGCGCGGCGGTCGCGCAGATGCTGGCCCGCACGATGGTGTTCGCGGGCACCCCCGGGTCGGCGACGGCGTTCGCCGCCCGGGCGGCCGGGGAACTGCCCGACGACCTGGTCGACGAGTGGCAGGGGCTCAAGGGCCTGGAGCGCATCGGCGGCTACATGCACGACCTCGACCCGCGCCTGTGGCGCGTCGGCAACCCGGCCGTCGTCGGCGACGGCCCCGGTGCCCGGATGCTCGCCGCGGATCTGGCCTGGGAGAAGCTGATCGACGGCACGGACCGCGCCGGGGCGGTGGAGCTGGCCCGGTTCGCCCTCGCCGACGGGGTGCTCATGGACGTCGACATCGGGCTGCTGTGGGTCGTGGCCGGCGTCGTGCTGCACATGGCCGGCGAGGACACGACGGCGTTCTGGGACGGCGCGCTCGAACGGGCCCACCAGCGCGGGGCGATGTTCTCCGCGCTGGCCACCCACCTGTGGCGCGGGTACGCGGAGTGGGAGTCCGGCGACCTGCGCGCCGGCCTGGAGTCGGTCACCACCTCCCACGAGCAGTCCGCGATCTGGGGCTCGAGCGTCGGGCTGCCGTACACGGAGGCGTTCACGATCGGCATGCTCATCGACCGGGGTGACGTGGCCGGGGCGCGGACCTTCCTGGAGGGCGTGCGGCACCGGGCGCGCTACGGCGACGGGTCCCGGCTGTTCGGTGAGGCGCACGCGCGGCTGCTCATCGAGGAGGGCGACCACCAGGCGGCGCTGACCGCCCTCGACGAGGTACGCCTGGTGCAGCGGGCCACCCGCAACCCGGTGTGGCGGCCCGCCCGGACGCTGCGCGGGCTGGCGCTGGCCGGGCTGGGCCGTCGCGACGAGGCGCTGGTGCTGCTCGCCGAGGAGCTCCGGGCCGCCCGCGCCTGGGGCACGCCCGGCCTCGTCGGTCGCACGCTGCGCGTCGTCGGTGAGGTCAAGGGGCCCGAGGGCGGCGACGATCTGCGCGCGGCCGTGGCGCTGCTGGCCGGCAGCCGGGCGCGCCTGGAGTACGGGCGGGCGCTGGCGGCGCTGGCGGCGCATCACGACCGGGCGGCGGCCGTGCCGCTGCTCACCGAGGCGTACGACATCGCGCAGCGGTGTGGCGCGGACGGGCTGCGTTCGGCCGTCGCCGCCCGGCTCGCGGCCGCCGGGGTCCCGCCGCCCCCGCCGGTGGCCGAGGCGGCGCTGACCCGCACCGAGCGGTTGGTCGCCGAGCACGCGGCGGCCGGCGCGGATGAGCGCGCCATCGCCCAGGCGCTGCTGGTCACCCCGCGCCTGGTGCAGACGACGCTCGCGGCGCTGCGCGAGCGCGGCCTCGTTCAGTAGGCGTCAAGTCGGCGCCAAGTGGCGCGGGGCAGGGTCCCATAATGATCGAGGAGCCGACGGCGGCGCAGGTGACGCTGCGCGGGTTGTGCGGCGGGGCGGTGCACCTGCCCGGCGATCCCGCGTACGACCTCGCGCGCACGCCCTGGAACACGGCCGTGGACCAGCGGCCGGCCGCGGTCGCCTATCCGGCGGACGCCGGCGAGGTCGCGGCGCTGCTGCGCGCGGCGCGCGCCGTGGGGTTGCGTGTCGCGCCACAGGGCACCGGCCACCTCGCGGCCGCGCTCGGGCCGCTCGATGACATCGTGCTGCTGCGCACGGCCGCCATGACCGGGCTGTCGGTCGACCGGGCCGGCCGGCGCGCCCGGGTCGGCGCCGGCATGCTGTGGGCCGACGTGGTCGGCGCGGTGTCGCCGCTGGCGGCCCTGCACCCGGCCGCCCCGGACGTCGGCGTGGTCGGCTACTCCCTGTCGGGCGGGCTGAGCTGGTACGGCCGGCAGCGGGGCCTGCAGTCGACGAGCGTGACCGCGGTGGAACTGGTGACGCCCGGCGGCGACGCCGTACGCGCGGACGCCGGCCACGAGCCTGACCTGTTCTGGGCGCTGCGGGGCGGCGGCGCCAACTTCGGCGTCGTGACCGCGATCGAGTTCGCCCTGCACGACGTCGGCGAGGTCACCGCCGGCATGCTCGCGTGGGACGCGGCGCGCGCTGAGCGCGTACTCCCGGAATGGGTGGCGTGGGCCGCGACGGCCCCGCGGACGGCGACCACCACGCTGCGGGTGATGCCCGCGCCGGCGGGCGCGCCCGCCGAGCTGCGCGGCCGGCGCATCGTCGTGATCAGCGGGGCGGTGACCGGCGCGGCGGGCGCGCCGCTCGCGCCGCTGCGCGCGCTGCGGCCGGAGGTGGACACGTTCGCCGCCGTTCAGCCGGCCGCGCTGGCCCGCCTGCACCTGGAGCCGGAGGGTCCCCGCCCGGACGATCGCGACGGCCTGCTGCTGGGGTCGGTCGACGCCGACGCGCTGCTGGCCGTCGCGGCGGGCGCCGACGTGGAGCTGCGCCACCTCGGCGGCGCCCTGGCCGATCGGCACCCGAACGCGGGCGCCCTGTCGCATGTGGAGGGTGAGTTCCTGCTCGTCAGCTCCGCCGCGGCCCGGCACGGCCTCGCGGCGCTGACGCCGTACGCGACCGGGCGGCGCTACCTGGGCCTGGCCGCCGAACGCGGCGACGTGCGCGCCGGGTTCGATCCGGCGGCGTGGGACCGGCTGCGCGCGATCCGCGCCGCCGTCGACCCGGGCGGGCTGCTCGTGGCGAGCCACCCGGTCCCGGCGGCCGGGTAAGCCGAACCCAAGCCCGCGTCAAGCGCTCCGCAAGCACGTCGGCACACCGTGTGACGGACACAGAAACCTCACACAGGAGCCAGAGATGGTCGCACAATCCGCACAGCGCACGGGGCACGCGGTCGTGGTCGGGGCCAGCATGGCCGGGCTGCTCGCCGCCCGCGTGCTCACGGAGTCCTTCGCCCGGGTCACGGTCGTCGACCGCGACACCCTGCCTGACGGGCCCCTGGCCCGGCGCGGCGTGCCGCAGGCCCGGCACGCGCACGGGCTGCTCGCCCGGGGCCGGGAGATCCTTGAGGACCTGTTCCCGGGCCTCACCGACGACCTCGTCCGCGAGCACGGCGCCGTGGCGTGCGACGCGCAGCGCGACGTCGCCTGGTTCAACGACGGCCACCTCCTGTGCCAGGAGGCCGCCGACATGATCGCCCTGTCGGTGAGCCGTCCCCTGCTGGAGTGGTACGTCCGCACCCGCCTCGCGGCGGTGCCCGAGGTCACCATCGTGACGAGGGCGGAGGCGCTCGGCCTGGTCGCCGACGAGGGGGCCAGCACCATTACGGGCGTACGCGTCCGCGAGGGCGGCACGGAGTCCACTCTGGACGCCGATCTCGTCGTGGACGCGACCGGTCGCAGCAACCGCGGCCCGACCTGGCTCAAGGCGCTCGGCTACGCGGCGCCCGAAGAGGAGAAGGTAGACGCCGGCCTCACGTACGTGTCGTCGACGTACCGGCGCAAGCCGGACGACTACGACGGCGCGGCCGTGGTGGTCGGCATGACGACCGGCAACCCGCGTGGCGGGGTGGTCGTCGGGGTGGAGAACGACCGCTGGATGGTCACCCTGATGGGCATGGGCGACGACGTCGCGCCGACCGATCAGGCGGGCTACCTGGCGTACGCGGCGGGCTTGCCCGTCCCCGACCTGCACGGCGTCATCGACGACGCCGAGCCGGTGGAGGAGCCGCACCGCATGCGCCTGCCGGCCAGCACGTGGCGCCGGTACGACAAGCTGCGCCGCTTCCCGGCGGGCCTGGTCGTCGTGGGCGACGCGATGTGCGCGCTCAATCCGGCGTACGCCCAGGGAATGACCACCGCGGCGGTGGAGGCGGACGCGCTGCGCACCTGCCTCGCGGCCGGCCGCGAGGACCTCGCCCGGCGCTACTTCCGGGCGGCAGCGAAGATCATCGCCATCCCGTGGAGCATCTCGGTCACGGCCGACCTGCGCTTCCCGAGCGTGGTCGGACCCCGCACCGGGCAGGTCCGCTTCCTCAACTGGTACATCGGACGGCTGCACCGGGTGGCCGAACGCGACGCCGCCGTGGGCCGCGCGTTCCTGCGGGTGGCCAACCTGATCGACCCGCCGCAGAAGCTGTTCTCCCCCACCATCGCGGTCAAGGTCCTGCGTGGGCGCCGACCTCGGCGCGAAACCGTCGCCCGCGTGGCCGGGCCGGAGCCCGCCTGAGGCGGCACCTCCCGACGGTGGCCGGCCAGCCCGACAGGGCCGGCCGGCCACCGGTGGTGACTGAACCCGTTCACTCACGCGCGATCACGGTCCGCCGGGCGGCACAGCCCTTACCGTCATTACAACTGAGGGTTGTTGGGCGGCTACCGGAGGTAACCGTGAAGAACCTCTTCATCGGCCTGTGCATCGCGGTCATTCTCGCGGCGTTCTTCAACGCGTCGTCGAAAGACGAGCAGTCGCGGCCCGAGGAGACGACATGCACGGGGTCGAAGTGCTGACGCCGGCGTAGTCCGGTTCCAGCGTCATCCGCGACGGCACCTGGACCGACGACGATCCAGGTACCGTCGCCCCACCGACAGGGCAGGCGCGCGGGTCCGCCGAGCAGGCCGCCGCCGCCAGCGCCCGGAACCGCACCGGACGGGTCGGACAGACCCAGTGCCGCGATATCGACGCCATGAATACCGATTTGTCGTAATAATGCTTTCTTACGGCTATCGACATGAGGGCGGCGGACGGATGGCGGAGCAGGAGCAGGAAACCCCGGCGCGCCCCGTACGTGAGCCGTCGCTCGTCGACGCCGTCATCCCGCTGATCACACTCGCCGGGCTGATCGCCGCGTCGCTGGCACTGTTCGGGCTCGACGCCCTCGACGGGCCGGTCCAGGTCGCGTTGATCATCTGCGTCCTCGTGGCCGCGCTCATCGGCATGCGCAACGGCCATACGTGGGCCGACGTGGAGCGCGCCGCCCGGTCGGCGTTCACGTCGATCACCAGCGCGGTGCTGATCCTGCTCGCCGTGGGCGCCCTCATCGGGGTGTGGAACCTGTCCGGCACGATCCCGACCCTGGTCTACTACGGCATCCAGGCGCTGTCCCCCACCTGGTACTACGCGGCGACCGCGCTCATCTGCGGCGTCGTCGCGATGACCATCGGCAGCTCCTGGACGACCGCCGGGACGATCGGCGTCGGGCTGCTCGGCGTGGCGACCATGCTCGGCGTGTCGCCCGCGATCACGGCCGGCGCGGTGATCTCCGGGGCGTACCTGGGCGACAAGCTCTCCCCGCTGTCGGAGACCACGGTGCTGACGGCCCAGCTCGCCGGCGTCGACGTGCACCAGCACATCAAGCGCCAGGCGTGGACGTCGATCCCGGCATTCACCATCGCCTTCGTGGTGTTGCTGGTCATCAGCCTGGCCAAGGCCCCGGACGTGCGCAACCCGGTCGGCGAGGAGGTGGAGCTGAACAGCCTCGACGGCATCTACCGCATCACGCCGCTGAACCTGCTGCCGCTCGTACTGCTCGCCTTTCTGTCCCTGCGCAAGGTCCCCGCGACGCTCGCGTTGATGGCGTCCACGCTGTTCGCCGGGTTCCTCGGGGCCTTCCTGCAGCCAGGCGTGGTGCGCGACTTCGTCGGCGGGGACGACTACCACGCCGTCGTCGGGTCCATCAAGGGCATCTGGTCGGCGATGGCGAACGGATTCTCGATCAACTCCGGCATCGGCGAGATCGACCAGCTCCTGTCGCGGGGCGGTATGGACAGCATGCTGCTCACGCTGTGGCTGATCATCGGCGCGGTCACCTTCGGCGCGATCCTGGAGGAGTTCGGCATGATCAGCCGCCTGGTCGACCCGCTGATCCGGTCGGCCCGCAGCACCGGCCGGCTGTTCCTCACGGTCTTCGCGTGCTGCTTCGGCCTCAACGTCGTGGCGGGCGACCAGTACATCGCGCTCGTGCTGCCGACCAAGGTGTTCCGGCTGGAGTTCCAGCGCCGTGGGCTGCACCCGGCCAACCTGTCCCGGCTGGCCGCCGACAGCGGCACGGTCACCTCGGCGCTGGTGCCGTGGAACTCGTGCGGCGCCTTCATGAGCGCCGTGCTCGGCGTGCCGACCCTGTCCTACCTGCCGTTCGCCATCTTCAACTACGCCAGCCCGACGCTCAGCGTCCTGTACGGCGTGACCGGTTTCCGGATCGAAAAGAGCTGACGACGTGGCAACCGAGACGCAGCAACCACTGACAGCCAAGCTGACCTTCTGGACCATGACGGCGATGGTCGTCGGCTCCATGGTCGGCGCGGGCGTGTTCTCCCTGCCCCGCCGCTTCGCGCAGGAGACCGGCATCGCCGGCGCGCTGATCGCCTGGACCGTCGCCGGTGCCGGCATGCTCATGCTCGCGTTCGTCTTCCAGACCCTGGCCGTGCGCAAGCCGCACCTCGACGCCGGCGTGTACGCCTACGCGAAGGAGGGCTTCGGGGAGTACCCGGGCTTCTTCGCCGCGTTCGGCTACTGGGCCAGCGCGTGCGTCGGCAACGTCACGTACTGGGTGCTCATCATGTCGACGGTCGGCGCGGTCTGGCCGGCCCTCGGCGAGGGCGACACGTTCCTCGCCCTCCTGCTGTCGACGATCGGCCTGTGGGGCTTCTTCTTCCTGATCAAACAGGGCATCCGGGAGGCGACCGCGATCAACCGGATCGTCACGGTCGCCAAGCTCGTACCGATCCTGGTCTTCGTCCTGATCGCGCTGTTCTACCTCGACCTCAAGGTGTTCGCCGACAACTTCACCGGCGCGACGTACGGGTCGCTGTTCGACCAGGTGCGCGGGACGATGCTGGTCACGGTGTTCGTCTTCCTCGGCGTGGAGGGCGCGAGCGTCTACTCCCGGCACGCCAAGCGCCGCGAGGACGTGGGGCGCGCGACCGTCCTCGGGTTCCTCAGCGTCTTCGCCGTCTTCGCCTCGGTCACGATCGTCTCGTACGGCATCCTGCCCATCGAGCAGATCGCCGAGCTGCGCCAGCCGTCCATGGCGGGCGTGCTGGAGGCGGCCGTCGGCACGTGGGGAAAGGTCTTCGTCAGCATCGGCCTGATCGTCTCGGTGCTCGGCGCGTACCTGGCGTGGACGCTCATGGCGGCCGAGGTGCTCTATGTCGCCGCCAAGGACGACGACATGCCCCGGTTCCTGCGTGGCATCAACGCCGCCGACGTGCCCGTCCCGGCGCTCATCATGTCGACCGCGCTGGCGCAGGTGTTCCTGATCGTCACCCTCTTCTCCGAGGACGCGTTCAGCTTCGCCCTCGACCTGACCAGCGCGCTGACGCTCATCCCGTTCCTGCTCGCCGCGGCGTACGCGGTGAAGGTGGCGCTCGGGCACGCCAACGTGGCCCGGGGCACCCGGCGGGAGCTGACCATCGGCGTCATCGCGACCGTCTACGTCGTGTTCCTGCTCTTCGCGGCCGGCCTGAAGTACGTGCTGGTGTCGTTCATCGTCTACGCCCCCGCGACGATCCTGTTCGCGCTCACCCGCCGCGAACAGGGTCGGCGCGTGTTCTCCCCCGCCGAGTTGGCGCTCTTCATCGTCTCCGTCGCCGGCGCGATCGTCGGGATCGTCGCCCTCATCGCCGGCTGGATCACCATCTGACACCGTCCCGAACGCGAAGGAGATCAGCGTGAACACGCAGCCCGTGTCGTCCAACTATGGCGTGCATTCCGAGGTCGGCCGGCTGCGCAAGGTCCTCGTCTGCGCGCCCGGCCTGGCCCACCGCCGCCTCACCCCCACCAACGCCGACGACCTGTTGTTCGACGACGTGATGTGGGTGGAGAGCGCCCAACGCGACCACGCCGACTTCGTCAACAAGCTGCGCCAGCGCGACGTCGAGGTGGTCGAGCTGCACGAGCTGCTGGCGCAGACGGTCGCCATCCCGGAGGCGAAGGCATGGCTGCTGGACCGCAAGATCAATCGCAACGAGGTCGGCCTGGGCCTCATCGACGACACGCGGGCCTTCCTGGACGGCCTGGCGCCACGCCAGCTCGCCGAATACCTCATCGGCGGGCTCGCCACCGACGACCTGCCCGCCGACTTCCGGCCCGGGTACGTCTCCCTGGCCCGGGAGTCCGCGGGCGGGCGCGAGTACCTGATGCCGCCGCTGCCCAACACCCTCTACACCCGCGACACGACCTGCTGGCTGTACGGGGGCCTCACCCTCAACCCGCTGTTCTGGCCCGCCCGACACGACGAGACCCTGCTCATGAAGGCGATCTACCAGTACCACCCGGACTTCGTCGGCTCGAAGGTCTGGTGGGGCGATCCCGAACTCTCCTGGGGGCAGGCCACCTTCGAGGGCGGCGACATCATGCCGGTCGGCAACGGCACCGTCCTCATGGGCATGAGCGAACGCACCTCCCGGCACGCGATCACCCAGGTCGCCGCGGCGCTCTTCGAACAGCAGGCGGCCGACCATGTCGTCGTCGCCGGCATGCCCAAGCTGCGGGCCGCCATGCACCTCGACACGGTCTTCACCTTCGCCGACCGCGACCTCGTCACCCTGTACCCGACCATCGTGGACGCGATCCACACCTTCTCGCTGCGCCCGTCGGACAGGTCCCCCGGCGTGGAGGTCGTCGACCACGGGTCGCGCGCCTTCGTCGACGTGGTCGCCGAGGCGCTGGGCCTACGCGAGCTGCGGGTCATCGAGACCGGCGGCGACGTGTACGCCTCCGAGCGCCAACAGTGGGACAGCGGCAACAACGCGGTCGCCGTGGAGCCCGGCGTCGTGTTCACCTACGACCGCAACACGCTGACGAACACCCTGCTGCGCAAGGCGGGCGTCGAGGTCATCACGATCGTCGGCGCGGAGCTGGGGCGCGGGCGCGGCGGCGGGCACTGCATGACGTGTCCCATCATCCGCGACCCGGTCACCTTCTGACGCGCGGGAGCCTTCACCGGGTCGAGGGTGGTGTGTGACACCTCCGGCGCGCACGGCGCTATTACCGGTGACATGAATAGAGACAGGATCCCCGGACGGTCCCATCGTGGTCCGAACCGGACACCGGTGGCCTCGCCCCGGCCTCTCCGGCCCGCCCCGCAACCGCGACAGATCCGGTCCCCGGGACGCGGCCGACCGGTCTTCGTCGACCGCACCGGTCGGCGGCTCCGGCTCACCCGACTGGTCGGCGTCGGCGTCGCCGTCCTGCTCGCCGCGACCCTGGGCATGTTGGCCTTCGCCCTGTCCGGCGCGCCCGCTGGCACGGCCCCGGACCTGCCGGGGGCGGCGGGTGCCGGCGTCACCACGCGACCGGCCGCCCGCCCGACGACCGCCGCCCCGACGCGCACCCCGACCGCCACGCGGACCAGGCCCGCGACCAGCACGACGCGCGCGGCCGCGCGGACGACGGGCACCTCCGAAGCGCCGACCTCACGGCCGGGCCGGGCACCGACGCACCGCGGCAAGCCGACGGACCGGTAGCGGACGTGGCGCGGTATTCCAGCCGGCACCGCGACCCGCGCGCGGGTGCCAAGGTGCCCCGGGCGCACTGGGCGCTGCTCCTGTTCGCGATGCTGGCCCTGCTGGCGGAGCTGGCGCTCGGCGGCATCGTCAACGGTGTCGGCGGCGAGGGCGGCGCCCCGCGGGCGGCGGCCACGGGACCGGCTGCGCCGAAGGCGGTGCGCGGCGGCGGGCCGGTCCTGCGGATCGAGGCGGGCAGCGACGTCGCCACCCGGCACCTGCCGCCCGGCACGGTCGCGCTCACCTTCGACGACGGCCCGGACCCCCGATGGACGCCGCAGATCCTCGACCAGCTCGCCCGCGCGCAGGCCCGGGCGACGTTCTTCGTCGTCGGTTCGAAGGTCAACCGGTACCCGGAGCTGACCCGCCGCATCCTGGCCGAGGGCCACGAGATCGGCATCCACACGTTCACGCACGCCGACCTGGCCGCCGTGCCGGCATGGCGGCGGCGGGCCGAGATCGCCCTGAGCCAGAACGCCCTCGCCGGCGCGACCGGGCAGCTGGCCGTCCTGATGCGGCCGCCGTTCTCGTCGCATCCCGACGCGATGAGCGCGGACGACTTCGCGGCCCTGCGCGACGTGGCCGGCGCCGGGCTGCTCGTCGTGCTCGCCGACCGCGACACGCAGGACTGGCGCCGGCCGGGCGTGGACGCCATCGTCGCCGGCGCCCTGCCACCGGCCGGTCGCGGCGGCGTGGTCATGTTGCACGACTCCGGCGGCGACCGGTCGCAGACGGTGGCCGCGCTCGGCCCGCTGCTCGACCGGCTCAAGGGGCACGGCTACCAGCTCACCACCGTGTCCGAGGCGCTCGCGCTGCCGCCGCCCGCCGTGGCCGGCCCCGGCGACCGGCTGCGCGGCGACACGCTGCGGGCGGCCCAGACGCTCAGCGGCTGGCTGAACCACGCGATGACCGCCCTGCTGGGCACGGCGCTCGCGCTCGGGCTGCTGCGGCTCGTGCTCCAGCTCGCCACGGCCCGGGCACACCGGCGACGGGCCCGGCGGCAGCGGCACCGGCCCGTGTTCCTGGGGCCGGTGACCGTCATCGTTCCGGCGTACAACGAGGCCGCGAACATCGAGGCGACCGTCCGCTCGCTCGTCGCCAGCGACTACCCCGAGGTGTACGTCCTGGTCGTCGACGACGGCTCGGCCGACGACACGTTCCGCATCGTGCGCGACCTGCGCCTGCCGCGGGTACGGGTGATCCGCCAGGACAACGCCGGCAAGCCGGCGGCCCTCAACAACGGGCTGGCGCACACCCACACCGACCTCGTCATCATGGTGGACGGCGACACCATCTTCGAGCGGGACGCGGTGGGCCGGCTGGTGCAGCCGTTCCGCGACCCCGAGGTCGGCGCCGTCAGCGGCAACGCCAAGGTGGCCAACCGCGGCGGCCTGCTCGGCCGCTGGCAGCACCTCGAGTACGTGATGGGCTTCAACCTCGACCGCCGCATGTTCGACATCGGCCGGTGCATGCCCACCGTCCCCGGCGCGATCGGCGCCTTCCGCCGGGGCGTCCTCATGGGGGCGGGCGGCGTCTCGTCGGCGACCCTGGCCGAGGACACCGACCTGACCATGTCGGTCATCCGGGCCGGCTGGCGCGTCGTGTACGAGGAGAAGGCGATCGCGTGGACCGAGGCCCCGTCGACGCTGCGCCAGCTGTGGCGCCAGCGGTACCGCTGGTGCTACGGCACCATGCAGGCGATGTGGAAGCACCGCGACACGCTCACCCGCCGCGGCCCGGCCGGCCAGCTCGGGCGGCGCGGCCTGACGTACCTGACGGTGTTCCAGGTCCTGCTGCCGCTGGCCGCGCCGGCCGTCGACGTCTACGCCATCTACGGCCTGCTGTTCCTGCCGCTCGCGCAGGTGGCCGTCCCGTGGCTGGCGTTCACCGCGCTGGGCGCCCTGACGGCCGCGTACGCCCTGCGCCTCGACGGCGAACGGCTGCGCGTGCTGTGGTCGCTGCCGCTGCAACAGTTCGTGTACCGGCAGCTCATGTACCTCGTCGTCGTGCAGTCCGTGGTGACCGCGCTGGCCGGCGTGCGGCTGCCGTGGCACCGCATGGTGCGCAGCGGCGCCGCCCAGAGCCTCCTGCGCGCCCGGACCCGCTAGCAGGGTTCGCGCGCGCAGATCGCTCCGGGACGGCACCCGCCCCGGCCACGGCGGGCCGACGCGGCGGTTGCACGACGGTCAAGCCGACCAGTCGACACGTTCGGGCAGCTCGACCTCGCCGGCCTGCGGGTCGTAGCAGACCAGGCCGAGCTGGCCGGCCCGCTGGTACACGAACTCGGCGACCTCCTCAAGCCGCGACCAGCTGATCGGCAGGATCACGTGCGTGTCCGACCCGGCGGGCGCGGCATCGAAGGCGTCCGGCTCCGGGAACCGCGCGACGACCTCCTCGTAGAACTGGCTGACCGCCGGATGCGCCGACACCGTCGAGGTGTCCGCGCGACACAACAGCTCGTACGTGTTGCCGGCGTGCCCGGCCGAAACAGGCGCCGCCTCGTACCACACGCCAAGGTCGAAACTCACGGCCGCATCGTAACCGCCGCGGTGATGGATCCGGTGGGTACGAGCTGGCCGTCGACTCAGCTCGGTGGTGGCGCCGTGCTGGCCCGGACGACCAGACGGGTGGCCAGCTCCACGCCAACCTGGGTAGCGTGTTCTCCGCGGCCCATGGCCAGGGCCATTTCCGTGGCGGTCGCGGCCATCTCGGTCAGTGGCTGGCGGACTGTGGTCAGCGGCGGGTCGACCCAGGCGGCGATCGGCAGATCGTCGAAGCCCACCACGCTGATGTCGTCCGGAATGCGCAGCCCGGCTTCGCGGATGGCCTGGTACGCGCCGATCGCCTGCAGGTCGCTGCTGGCGAAGATGGCGGTGGGGCGGGGCTCGCGGGACAGGAGCGCCCGCGTGGCCGCGTGGCCGGCGTCGCGGGTCAGGTGCTCCGTGTTCAGCACGAGGTCGGCATCGACGGACAGGCCCGCTGACTCCATCGCCGATCGGTAACCGGCCAGCCGCGCGCGGCAGAACAGGATGTGGTCGGGGCCAGCGATCATCGCGATGCGCTGGTGCCCCTGTTCGATCAGGTGCCGTGCGGCGGACTGACCGCCGGTCCAGTTGGTGGCGCCCACGAACGGAACGTCACCGGGCAGTTCGGTGGTCGGGTCGAAAACGACGAACGGAACGCCCCGGGCCTTGAGTTCGTCGCGCTCCTCGGCGGACAGCTGTGCGACCGAGATGACGCAGGTCGGACGGTGGGCGGGCGCTTGCTGCAACCAGTCGGGCCGGTAGGCGTCGTGCAAGCCGAAGTCGGATATGAAGACCTGGACGCGGTTCTTCTTCGCGACGCGTTCGACGCCTCGGATGATCTCAACGGCCCAGACGCTCTCCAGCTCGCGGAAGACCAGCTCCATGATCCTCGTGCGGGTAGCCGTGGCGGGCCGGCGGTATCCGTGCTTGCCGAGGGCTGCCTCGACTCGCGCCCGGGTGTCCGCGGACACCCCCGACCGCCCATTGATCACTTTCGAAACGGTGGGCACCGACACGCCGGCCGACTCGGCGATGATGGCGATCGTGACCGGCCGCGAGGCGTCGCCCCGGATCTGCTCGTCCGCTGCCGCATGCCCGGGCGGTTCGGCCTCCGACAAGGTCTGCTCCCATGTCCGGCGGGATTGGTCGTCGCCAGGATAGGTCGTATCCGGCGCTCGTGCCGGTGCCGAGGTTGTCCCGATCCGTCGAGTGCGTTGATCGCAGAGTTTCGCGGAAACTTTCTACGCTTCCCGGACATCTCAATAACACTCCGCCGGACGGAACGAGTCTCCGGCCGCACTCCGACGTGGCCGGACCAGTCGCCCACCGCCCACGCGGACGCGGGTGGCTCGGCATCGGTGAGGTGGCGCCCGAGCGCCGAACGAGCCACACATTGACAGGTAGGCCCATGTCGACGACAGTCGGCACGTCATGAACGCAGCGATCGTTGTGAATCCCGATGGGGCGACTGCGCGCCCGGCGACCGGATCGCAGCGATGGGGCGGCGTCGCGGACGAACTCACGAACACTCGCGGACGCCGACGAAAATCATGTACACGCCAGAAGGGCCGGTAGGTATGTACCTGACAACGTCCCGCAGCCGTGGACGGCGGCCCCGGCTGGCGGCGGGCACCGCCGCGGCACCTGGGAATGCCCTGCTCACCGCAGTCGCCGCGCCGGCCCGGGCGGGGTGCACATGATGCGCCACCCCGGCTCGTACCACCTACTCGTCCTGAGACTTGGAGGAACCATGCGACAACGCATTACACGCGGGGCCCTGCGACGGGTCGGGGTCGTCATCGGCGGACTCACCAGCCTGCTCGTCGGCACGGCGGTGCTCGCCACGAACGCGAACGCGGCGGCCGGCTGTACCGTGACCTACGACGTCCCGAGCCAGTGGTCGGGCGGTTTCCAGGCCAACGTGAACATCACCAACCTCGGCGACCCGGTCAACGGCTGGCGACTGGCCTGGACCTTCGCGGCGGGGCAGAGCGTCACGCAGGTGTGGAACGCGACGACGACATCGTCCGGTGCCCAGGTCACCGCGACGAACGTCAGCTACAACGCCGCGATCCCGACGAACGGGAGCGCATCGTTCGGGTTCCTCGGCTCCTGGACGGGCAGCAACCCCAAGCCCACGTCGTTCTCGCTCAACGGGGTCCCCTGCACCGGCAGGGTCGCCACCAGCACCCCGCCTACCAGCCGCCCTGCGACGAGCGCGCCCCCGAGCAGCGCGCCGCCGTCCACCCGGCCGCCGTCGAGCCAGCCGCCCACCTCGGCACCCCCGGTCAACGCCATGGCGGCCGTGGCCGCGATGCAGCCCGGCTGGAACGTCGGCAACACCCTCGACGCCATCCCCGACGAAACCTCATGGGGAAACCCGGCGATCACGAAAGAGATGTTCGACGCCGTCCGCGCTCAGGGCTTCAACAGCGTCCGCATCCCGGTCACGTGGAGCAACCACCAGGGTCCTGCGCCCAGCTACACCATCGACCCGGCGTACCTCGGCCGCGTCAGGCAGGTGGTCGACTGGGCGCTCGCCGACGGCCTCTACGTCCTGCTCAACGTGCATCACGACTCGTGGCAGTGGATGAGCAGCATGCCCACCGACCACGACAACGTACTGGCCCGCTTCAAGGCGACCTGGGCACAGATCGCTGCCGCGCTCAAGGATGAACCGGCCAAGCTGACCTTCGAAAGCGTGAACGAGCCGCAGTTCGCCAACGTCACCGACGAGCAGGCGGCTCCCCTGCTCGACGAGCTCAACAAAGCCTTCTACACCACGGTACGCACCTCGGGCGGCAACAACGCGACCCGCCTGCTCGTCCTGCCCGCCCTGGGCAGCTCACCCGACCAGGCCCGAATGGACGCCCTGACGGGCACGCTCAGCGCGCTCAACGACCGCAACCTGATCGCGACCGTGCACTACTACGGGTTCTGGCCCTTCAGCGTCAACATCGCCGGCAAGACGACCTTCGACGCCGACACCAAGAACGACATGGTCGTCGCTTTCGACCGCATGTACAACACGTTCGTCAGCAAGGAAATCCCGGTCATCCTCGGCGAGTACGGCCTACTCAGCTACGACTACACCCGACCGGGAGTCATCGAGGCCGGCGAGGTGAAGAAGTTCTTCGAGGAACTCGGCTACCAGGCGCGGACGAAGAAGGTCACCACCATGTTGTGGGACGCGGGTTCGTTCCTCCACCGCAACACCCTGCAGTGGCGCGACCCCGACCTGCTGGCCCAGATCACGTCGAGCTGGACGACCCGCTCGGGCACGGCTTCCAGCGATCTGGTGTTCCTGCCGAAGTCGGGCCCGATCACCAGCAGGACGCTCACGCTGAACCTGAACGGCACGACGTTCCAAGGGCTGCGACAGGGAAACACAGCACTGACACCCGGCACGGACTACACGGTCAGCGGCGACCGACTCACCGTGACCGCCTCCGCGCTGACCAGGCTGGCCGGCAGCCGGGCCTACGGGGTCAACGCCACCGTGCAGGCGGTCTTCTCCCAGGGTGTGCCATGGTCGGTCCATGTGCTGACGTACGACGCCCCGGTGCTGTCCAGCGCCAGCGGAACGACCAGCGGGCTCACCATCCCCACCCAGTTCCGGGGTGACCTGCTCGCCACGATGGAGGCCAGGTACGCCGACGGCAGCAACGCCGGGACCGCCAACTGGACGCCCTACCAGGAGTTCAGCGGCGCCTTCATGCCGGACTACCCGGCCAACACCATCACCCTGAAGTCCGACTTCCTCAACACACTCACCGACGGCGCCCGGGTGACGCTCACCTTCCACTTCTGGAGCGGCACCCTGGTCACCTACCACGTGACCAGATCAGGAAGCACGGTCACCGGCACGACTGGCTGAACCGTCATGGACCGCGTACCCGGCGCGCGGCACGCGCGCCGGGTACGCGGAAAGCCCGAGCCTGTCCGCGCACGGCACGCGTGACCTGTGCGTTCGACCGTGGGGATGTGTCGCTGTCCCCCATGCCGGCCACACGATCCACAACCGCGCCGGGGTCCGGATTGACAGGCAAGCTGTAGCTTGCCTATGGTGGCGGCATGCCGGTGGATGACGTGTTCGTGGCGATCGGCGACGCGACCCGGCGGGCGATCCTCGACGAGCTCGCCGAGCGCGACGGGCAGACGCTCTTCGAGATCTGCACCCGGCTGACCACCAGGCACGGCATCGGATCGTCGCGGCAGGCGATCTCGCAGCACCTCGACATCCTCGCCAGGGCCGGGCTCGTCCGAGCCGAGCGAAATGGTCGATACAAGTTTCATTACGCTGATTTCCGGCCGCTGCGCGCGGTCGTGGACCGGTGGCCGATTCCGGAGGAAAAGCTATGATCCGCATCAACCTGACCAGCGTTTTCGTCGACGACCAGGCGAAGGCGCTCGCCTTCTACACCGACGTCCTGGGCTTTCGGACGAAGAACGACGTCCCGCTCGGCGAGCACCGCTGGCTCACGGTCGTCTCGCCGGCCGACCCCGAGGGCGTCGAACTCCTCCTGGAGCCCGCCGGCCACCCGGCCGTCGGCCCGTACCGGCAAGCTCTTGTCGACGACGGCATCCCGGCCACCGCGTTCGCCGTCGATGACGTCCGCCAGGAGTACGAGCGCCTGACCGCGCTGGGCGTCGTGTTCACCCAGCCGCCGGCGGACATGGGCCCGGTCACGACGGCGGTCCTCGACGACACCTGCGGCAACCTCATCCAGCTCGCCAGCCCGGCCTGACGTTCTCACCTCCGCTGGTCAGCGAGGCCGCCCGCACCGTTAATGTCCGGGCTTGCCTGGTTCGGGACCGGTCCTCAACAAACGGGACTTTCCGTGGGGCGGGTCTTCGCGCATGATGGCGCCGGTGAAGGCCCAACCCCCGGCGGACATGTCGAGCGCTGTCGCGCGCGCCCGCCACGGCGACGAGGAGGCCTTCCGTATCCTCTACCGGCTCCTGCAACCGGGCCTGCTGCGCTACCTGACCGGCCTGGTGGGCGTTGACGCGGAGGATGTGGCCGCGGAGGCGTGGGAGCAGATCGCCCGCGACATCCGGTCGTTTCAGGGCGACGGGGACGGCTTCCGGCGGTGGGCCGTCACGATCGCCCGGCACCGGGCGCTCGATCACCTGCGCCGGCAGCGCCGCCGGCCCTCGGTCGCCGCACCGTCGGAGACGTTCGCGGACCTGCCCGCCGACGAGGACACCGAGGCGCGGGCGGTGGACGCGCTGGGCACGCGGGCCGCGATCGCGATGATCGCTACGCTGCCGCGCGACCAGGCGGAGGCCGTCCTGCTGCGCGCCGTGATGGGACTGGACGCCGCGACGGCCGGGCAGATCCTGGGCAAGCGACCCGGCGCGGTGCGCATGGCGGCGCACCGGGGCCTGCAGACGCTGGCCCGCCGGCTGCTCGATCAGGCCCCGGCGGCCACGCTCGCGGCCACGCCCGACCCGGACGGTCGACTCCGTGCGTGACGCGTTGGGGCGCTGGGGCGCTGAAGGAGACGACATGGGTACCGAACGCCTCCGGCCACCTTTCGACGCCGCCGCCGCGGAGTCGCTGCTCGACGGCGGCCGGGACGGGCCGCCCGAGCTGGTGGAGTTGCTGGCTCGCGCATCCGCACCCGCCCGCCCGACCGAACTGGCCGGGGAGGCGGCCGCGCTGGCCGCGTTCCGGGCGGCTCAGCCCGCCACGCCCGGCCGGGGCGCGGCCCGCAGGCGGGTCATCACCCGCCTGCTCACCGTGAAGGCGGCCACCATCGCCGCGTTCGCCGTCGGCGGCGTCGCCATCGCCGCCGGCACGGGAGTCCTGCCGACCCCCGGTGGCGACCGCCCCAGCGGTCCGGGGCCGGGCGTCGCCACGTCCGGCGCCGCCACCGGGACGCGCCCGGCCGCCGGGGCGCCCCGGACCACGGCCGCCCTGACGACCGCCCAGCCGCCCGCCTCCCACGCCGCCACGGCCGCCGCGTCCCTCGCGGGGCTGTGTCAGGCGTACACGACCGTCGCTGGCAAGAATCCGGAGAAGGCCCTCGAGAACCGCTCCTTCGCGGCCCTCGTGACGGCCGCCGGCGGCGCGGACCGGGTCGACGACTTCTGCGCACGGCTCACGACGGCGGCCGCTACGGCGCCGTCACCGAAGGTGAAGAGCAGCCCCGCCCGGCCCACCCCGGCGCACCCTACGGGGGCGCCGGCGAAGCCGGAGTGACGAAACGCGAGCCCACAGCGCTGTTGGGGTGAAGGGCGTCCCTCTTCGCACCACCCCCCACCGTCACACCCCCTCGGAGACACCCCATGGCGAGCGCCTGGCGCGCCCGTTTCATGACCGCCGTCGGCACCGCCGGCCTGGTCGTGTTCGGGTTCGCTTCCCCAGCTTCGGCAGATTCCGTAACGATTTCCATCAACCCCGGCAACATCGCGCCCGGCGGCACGTCCGCCAGCACGTTCGGCGACCAGTCCTGCGACGCGAACCAGGGCGGCGGACCCTACGCCGGCCAGGACGTCTGGGTCTTCAACCTGCCCAGCAGCGGCTCCGCGGCCGAGAAGTCCCGGTTCGAGTCCATCACGGCCACCTTCGACACGGGCGCCGGGACGGTCACGAAGACGATCCCGCCGGACGGCACGATCGTGTTCATCGGCACGAGCATGGGCTTCGTCACGACCCCGGCCGGCTGGAAGCTCACCGCCGCCACCGCCGTGGTCACCAAGCCGGAGCCCCAGTTCGTCCTCACGCACACCTGCCCGGCCGGCACCCCGACCACCGCGCCGGCGACGACGACGCCGGCGCCCACCAAGCCCGCCGCCACGACGGTGCCGCCGACGACCGCCACGGCGACGACGCCGGTACCGGACAGCAGCGAGCCCGGCACCACCGACGCGCCGCCGACCAGCGGCGCGCCGACCACCGGGGTCGCTCCGGCGACGCCGGGACCGTCCACCTCGCCGGCCTCGGGCGGCCTGCCGGTCACCGGCAGTTCCCTCGGCGTCCTGCTGGCGGTCGGCGCGGGCATGGTCGCTGCGGGGGCCGCACTTCTGCTCGCCCGCAAGCGACGCGACACCGGTACGGCGGCCTGATAACGGGGGCGGTGGCGCGGAGGCTGGCCAACCGCGCCACCGAACCCCGACAGGCCCGGACGTGCCGTCCTCGGTGTCCGGTCGCGCGCCGTCAGGCGTTGAGGCGGCGGTAGACGGGGGCCAGCCTCTTGTGCAGGTCCTGGTAGACGGCGAAAACCTCGTCGTAGGTCGCCCGGTGCGCCGGCGTCGGCGCGAAAACGTGGTCGTTGCGCATGAGGCCCGGGATGTCGGCGAAGCTCACCAGGCCGGCGCCGACCGCGCCGATCCAGCCCGCGCCGCGCACGTTGACCGCGACCGGGTGGGCGTCGCGGCGGATCTCGACGCCGAGGACGTCCGCGAAGATCTGGCACCACGCGTCGGACTGCGCGCCGCCACCGGTGATGACCATGGTGGACACCGGCGAGCCGAGGAACCGGTCGACGGCGCCGGCCAGCCAGCGGGTGTTGAGCGCCACGCCCTCGAACACCGCCCGCAGCAGGTCCGAGCGGTTGGTGGCGAGGGAGATGTTGAAGAAGCCGGCCCGCAGGTTCGGGTCGTCGACCGGGGCGCGCTCCCCGTACAGCCAGGGGGTGTAGAGGACACCGTTCGCGCCGGCCGGCACGGTGGGCAGGATCCGGTCGAACGCGTCGAAGATCGTGCCCTCGTCACGGGTGACGTGGCCGGCACCGACGAGCGGGTCGGGGTGCTCGACGACCTTGTCGCGCAGCCAGGTGAGGTTGACCCCGGCGGTGGCCTGTAGGGCGGTCATGAGGTACCGGTCCGGCAGGGCGCACGGCACGGACGCGATCGAGGAGAACACGTCCGTCTTCTTGCGGCGTACGTGCGCGGCGATCCACGACGACGTCCCGACGTACAGGTGGGTCTGGTTGTCGCCCGTGGTGCCGGCGCCGACCGCGGCGGCCGTGTTGTCGATGGCCCCGGCCACCACCTGGACCGAGGCCGGCAGCCCGAGGTGGTCGGCGGCGGCCGGCGACAGGGTGCCGATCACCTCGGTGCAGGCCACGATGGGCGGCAACTTGTCGCGGTCGATGCCCGAGTCGGCTACCAGCGGCCCGGAATAGTCGATCTTGTCAATCCGGCGGTTGTCGGTCACCCACGAGGTGAGGATCGAGTCCACGGTGGCCACGGTCCGGCCGGTCAGCTTGAGGTTGATCCAGTCGAGGACGTTGAGGAACGTCGCGGTCCGGGCGTACACGTCGGGAAGTTCGTCCCGGATGAACAGCATGTGCGCGGCCGGGTCCTTGCCGGTCGGCGACGGCATGCCCCCGGTGAGCCGCAGCCACCGGGCGATGCGGCGTACGGACATCCCCGCGTACGACGGAAAGCCACCGAACTGCCGCCGCAGGTGCGGGGCGCCGCGCATGTCGAGCCAGCTGATGCACGGGGTGAGCGGCTCCCCGGCCGCGTCGACCGCGATCGTCCCCTCGCCCTGCGTGGAGGAGCAGACCGTGGTGACCGCCGCCAACGCCTCCGGGTGCTGCCGGCCCAGGTCGGCTACGACCTCGCGCAGCGCGGCCCACCAGGCGTGGGGGTCCTGCTCGGCGCCACCGCCCGGCAGGACGACCAGCGGGACGGGCCGCTCGGCCCAGCCGGTGACCGTGCCGTCGGCGGCGACGAGGGCGGCCTTCATCCCCGAGGTGCCGAGGTCGATCGCGAGGACCCGCGGCGGCGTCGTGCCCACTCAGACCCCTTCGACCTGGGCGAAGACCTGGTCGAACCGCGACAGGGCGTCGTCGATGACCTCGTCGGTGTCGGCCATGGAGGTGTACATGCGCGACCCGGCCAGGGTGATGACGCCGTGCGCGGTGTAGGCGGCGCCCATCTGTTCCATCAGGCGCTTGCGCGCCTTGTTCTCCTTGAGCAGCTTGATCGGGCTGCGCGTGTCGAGCAGCATCACCCCGCTGCACTCCAGGTGCACGATCGAACCCTGGTTGTACGCGACGTACGGCAGCCCGTACGTGTCGATGAGGCGTTGCAGGCCCCGGGCGAGGCGGTCGCCCGCGCGGCCGGCGAGGACGGGCGCGTTCGTGCGGGCCATCTCCTCGATGGCGAAGTACCCGGCCGCGCAGGACAGCGGGTTGGCCGACAGGGTGCCGCCGACCTGCACGTGCGCGCCGCTCCTGCCGTCGAGGCCGGACCCGTAGACGGCCATGATGTCGGCGCGTCCGCCGACGCCACCGGCCATCGGGTACCCGCCGGAGACCGCCTTGCCGAGGACGGTCAGGTCCGGCGTGACGCCGAAGTAGCCGGCCGCGCCGCCCATGCCGAGCCGGAAGCCGGTGACGACCTCGTCGAAGATGAGCAGCGCGCCGAACTCGTCGCACAGCTCGCGCACCCTGGCGTTGTAGTCGCGCGGCACCGGGCGGGTGCCCGACTCGGGGCCGACCGGCTCGACGATGACGGCCGCCGTGCCGCCGCGCAGCCGGTTCTCGATGAGCTTGCGTTTGAGCGTGCCCAGGTCGTGCGGGAACGTCTCGCGGGTGCGGGCGGTCGCGCCGAACGGGATGCCCTTGGCGTTCATCCGGAAGCTGCCGGGCACGCGCAGGCCGTAGACCATCGTGTCGGACCAGCCGTGGTACGCGCCGCCGACCTTGATGACCATCTTCCTGCCCGTGAACGCGCGCGCCCCGCGCACGGCGGCCATCACCGCCTCGGTGCCCGAACCCAGGGACCGGTACATCTCGACGTGCGGCAGGTACCGGTGGATGATCTCCGCGAGCTTCAGCTCGTACTCGTGGAAGAGCCCTGTCACCGGCCCGGAGGACCTGATGACCTCGGCGACCCGCTCGTTGACCGGGCCGTAGTTGCTGCCGAGGATCGTCGGGCCGCCCGCCTGCAGGAAGTCGATGTAGGTGTTGCCGTCGTGGTCGGTGAGGTACGCGCCCTCGGCCTTGGCGATCGCGAGCGGGAACGGGTAGTTGAAGGCGAGGTTGTGCTGGACGCCGCCGGGGATGCGGGTCCTGGCCCGGTCGGTGATCTCCTTGCTGGCGCGGCACTTCGTCTCGAAGTAGTTGAGCACGTCGAGCAGCGCGTCGTGACGCAGGCCGCGCACCGGTTGGTTGACGAGGGCCTTGAGCCGGCGCATCGTGTCGTCCACGTCGAGGTACTCGGAGATGGCGTAGCCGTGCTGTTCGTCCCGGAGCGCAGGGGCCTCGGCGACGCTCGGCAGGACCTCGTCCACGGGCACCCGGACGGGCTCGACGGCCCGCGTGATCTGGGCGGCGATGCGCTTCTCGTCGGCGCGCAGCTTGCCGAAGGCGATCTCGCGGATGGCGGTCGGGATCGTGTAGACCTTGCCCGACTCGGTGGCCAGTGCCATCAGGTAGGCGATGGAAACCTTCTCCAGCAGCGCCATGTTGAACACCGCCCGGTCGGGGTCGGTGCCCAGGGCGACGATGCCGTGGTTGGCGAGGATGAACGCGTTGTCGCCGCTCGCGACCTTCTTCTGCACGTTCCTGGCGAGGAACCCGGTGCCCGACGGCGCGTAGTCGACCACCGCGACCTCCTTGCCGAGGAAGCGCACCTGCTCGTCCGACAGCGCCGGGATGGACCTGCGCAGCACGGCCAGCGCGGAGGCGTACGGCTGATGGGTGTGCACGATCGCGTTCACGTCGGGGCGCTCGCGGTAGATGTTGGCGTGCATACCGCACTCGATCGACGGCTTGAGCGCTGCGCCCGATTCATCCGGTACGTGCTTGCCGTCGAAGTCGACGACGCAGATGTCCTCGACGCGCATCCTGTCGTAGTCGTAGTTGCTCGGCGTGACCGCGTAGAGGCGGTGGCCCGGGATGCGCACGGAGACGTTGCCCTCGGTCGCCTTGAGGTAGCCGCGCTCGAGCATCGTGCGGCACATGGCGACGACGTGCTCGCGAGAGGTGCGGTGTTTCACGAGAACTCCTCGCAACCGGGGTGACGGAGGCTACATCGTCCCCCTCGGCGCCTGGTTGAGCACCGTCCCGCCGCCAGCGACCTCCGGCGCTGCTTTTATCACCGCGTGACAAAATGCGGTGTGCACTTGTCCCCTGCGCCCTGGGAAAGACTCCCCGGAGGCCTTGCCGCCGTCATGCGGCCGCGCGTGCCGGCCACGGTCTCGGCCATCGCCGACGCGATCGCCGGGGGCGTGCCCGCCTTCGCCGCCGGCGACGCCAAGGTCGCCCGCGACGTGCGCGCGGCCGTGCGGACGGCGCTCGACCGCTTCCTCGACCTGATCGGGACCGACGAGCCGGCGCTGCCGCCCCGCATCAGGGAGGTGTTCGTCGCCCTCGGCGCCGCCGAGGCCCGCGAGGACCGCGGGCCGGAGGCGCTGCTCACCGCGCTGCGGCTCGCGTCGCGGCTGATGCTGCGTACGGCCTCGGAGGCGCTGTCCGACCTGGGTCCGGTCGGCGCGGGCGCCCTCATCGACCTGTCCGACGCGGTGAGCGCCTTCATCGACGAACTGGCGGCGGCCAGCACGGACGGGTTCGCGCTCCAGGTGCGGGAGCTGGCCGGCGAGGACGACCGCCGGCGCCAGCTGGCCGAGCTGCTGCTGCGCGGCAACGCCCCGGCCGACACCGTCGCCGCCGCGGCCGCCCGGGTGGGCTGGCGCACGATCGGGACGGTCGTGCCGGTGCTGCTGCCCCGCGACCAGGCCCGCGACGCGCGGTTCCGGTACGGCCCGGACGGGGTCGTGGCCGAGCGGGAACGCGACGCCGTGCTGCTGCTGCGCGACGGCCCGCGCGCCCGGCGCGAGCAGCTCGCGGACGCGCTACGGGGGCGGGGCGCCGTGGTCGGCCCGGCGCTGGACTGGGCCCGGGTCCCGCAGTCCGTACGGCTGGCCGAGCTCGTTTCGCCGGACCCGGCGGACGTCGTGTTCGTCGACGACCGCCTCGCGTCGCTGGCCCTCGGCGGCGAGACCGGCGCGCTGGCCGTGCTGGCGGAGCGCCGGCTCGCGCCGCTCGCGCACCTGCGCCCCACCCAGCGGGAGAGCCTGCTCGCCACCCTGCGCAGCTGGCTGCGCCACTGGGGCTCGCGCGCCGACGTGGCCGCCGAGCTGTACGTGCACCCGCAGACCGTCAGCTACCGGCTCAAGCGCCTGCGCGAGCTGCTCGGCGACGACCTCGACGACCCGACCGCCCGGTTCGAGCTGATGCTCGTGCTCGCTAGCTCACCTTGACGACCATCTTGCCGGTGTTCGCGCCGCGCAGCATGTCCAGGAAGGCGTCCGGCATGCGCTCCAGCCCGTCCACGACGGTCTCGTCGATGCGGATGGACCCGTCGCGCAGCCAGCCCGCCATCTGGGCGTGGAACTCGTCGCGCAGGTGCCCGTACGAGCCGACCAGGAAGCCGCGCATGGTGAGCTGCTTGCCGATGACCAGGGCCAGGTTGCGCGGCGCGGCCGGCGGCTCCGAGTTGTACTGCGCGACCGCCCCGCACACCGCGATGCGGCCGAAGGGGCGCAGCGACGACAGCGCGGCCTCCAGGTGCTCGGCGCCGACGTTGTCGAAGTACACGTCGATGCCGTCCGGCGCGGCCGCCTTGAGGCTGGCACGCACGGGGCCGTCCTTATAGGAGAAGGCCGCGTCGAAGCCGAGTTCCCTGAGATGCTCGACCTTGGCGGCCGAGCCGGCGCTGCCGACGACCCGGCTGGCGCCGCGCAGGCGGGCGATCTGCCCGGCCAGGCTGCCGACGGCGCCCGCCGCGCCGGAGACGAACACCGCGTCGCCGGGCCGCATCGCGGCCACCTCGACGATGCCGGCGTACGCGGTGAGGCCCGGCATGCCCAGCGCGCCGAGGTAGTACGACACCGGCTCGACCGGGTCGGCGACCAGTGCGGCGCGGCCGGCGTCGAGGACGGCGTAGTCGCGCCAGCCGGCGCTGTGCAGCACGAGGTCGCCGACGGCGTGCTCGGGCGAGCGGGACTCGACGACCTCACCGACGGCGTGGCCCTCCAGCGGCGCGTCGAGCGCGAACGGCGCGACGTACGACTTGGCGTCGTTCATCCGCCCGCGCATGTAGGGGTCCACGGACACGTACCGGTTGCGCACCAGGACCTGTCCCTCTTCCAGCGGCGGCAGCTCGGTCTCGACGAACCGGAAGTTGTCCGCCGTGGGCCAGCCGGTGGGACGCGAGGCGAGATGGAACTCGCGGGCAACGACGCTCATGCCCGCATAACTTACCGGCCAGTAGCCTTCGGCGACAGCTCATCCGCCGAACGTCTCACGGGCGATGCGGGCCGCCGCCGCACGGTCGGCCGCACCCAGCTTGGCGAGGAGCGCGGACACGTTGTTGCTCACGGTCTTGCCCGACACGGCGAGCCGCTCCGCGATCTGCGGGTTGGACAGGCCACGCACGAGCAGGTCGAGCACGTCGCGCTCGCGGGGCGTGAGCCCGAACGGATCCGCCGCCGGGGCCCGCACCCGCAGCCCCGCCGTGGGCGCCACGCCCGACCCGAGGACGACCGCGCCCTGCTCGGCCGCCCGTACGGCCGCGACGAGTTGGGCCGGGGAGGCGTCCTTCACCACGTACCCGGTCGCCCCGGCGGCAAGGGCCTCGCGGACCGAACCATCGTCGTCGTACATCGTCACCACGACGACGCGCACCTCGGGCAGCATGCCGGTGAGCCGGGCGGCGACGTCCGCGCCCCGGCCGTCGGGCAGGCCCAGGTCGAGGAGCACCACGTCGGGCCGTTCGCGGGAGACGACGGCGACCGCCTCGGCGGCCCCGGCGGCCTGGCCCACGACCTCGAACCCGTTGGACTCGAACAGCGCGACCAGTCCGTGGCGGAACACGGGATGATCGTCGACGATCACGAGCCGCGTCATGGCGTCGCCTCCGTCGTCACAGTCGTCATGGCCGTCGCGGTTGTCGCGGTCGTCGCCGTCGTCAGGGGGAGCCAGCCGGCGACGATCGTGCCGCCGTCGGGCCCGCGGCTCAGCGTCAGGTCGCCGCCCAGCTCAGCGGCCCGCTCGCGCATGGACCGCACCCCCACCCCGGGGGTGACCGCCGGGCCCACGCCGACGCCGTCATCGGCGACGGCGAACTCCAGCCGGTCGCCCGCCGCGCGCAGGTCCACTGTGCACGATCGGGCGGCGGCGTGCCGGCGGACGTTCATCACCGCCTCGGAGACGATGCGGAACGCGGCCGCCTCGACCGCGGCGGGCAGGCGGGCGTCGTCGAGGCGGGCCGTCAGGCGCACCTGCGGCGTGCTGCCCGGCACGACGATCCGGTCGCTGAGCGCGGCCACCAGGCCACGGTCGTCGAGGGCGGGCGGGCGCAGGTCGTAGGCGACCTCGCGCAGCTGCCGGGTGGCCGTCGCCAACTCGTCCGCCAACCGGCGGGCGACCGCGATCGCGCGGGCGTCACCCGCCAGGGCGAACTGCTCCAGCGCCGCCGCCGACAGGCCCAGGCCGCTGAATGTCGGGGCCAGGTCGTCGTGCAGGTAGGCGCGCAGTCGCTTGCGTTCCTCCTCGCGGGCCAGCACGGTGCGGGCCCGCGACTCCACGAGCTCCACCAGCGCGCGGGCCCCTTGGAGCGCGGGGCCCGCGTAAGCGCAGACCCGCGCGACCACCGCGACGTCGGCGGCCGTGAGGGTCTGCTCGCCGCGCCGGGGCGCGACGCCGACCGTCGCGACCCGCTCCCCCCGGTAGACGACCGGGAAGTCCGTCACCGGGCCGTCCGGCGCTGGGCCCTCCGCCGCCAGCAACGCGTCCCCCGCCCGGATCTCCACCCGCTCCACGCCGAGGGCCTGGGCGATCACCCGGACGACGGTCTGCGGCACGACCGTGGCGTCGTGGTGGGCGGCCAGCATGCCGTCCAGGTCGGTCAGGGCGCCGAGCGGGTCGCGGCGGCGCCCGTACACGACGCGTTCGGCCAGGCGGCCGGCCGCGCGCCAGCCGGCGGCGCCGACCGCCGCCGCGCAGCCGGCGACAACCCACCGGGTACCGGCGGCGGAGAGCCCTGCGGCGGCCGCGGCTGACAACGCGATCGTGGTCGACACGAGCAGCGACCAGCCGCCGATGGCCAGCACCCAGCGCAGGACGCGGTCCAGGTTCGCCGACGTGGGCACCAGCAGGCCCAGCGACAGCCCGACCCCGGGCAGGGTCAGCAGCAGCATCGCCGCCGGCTCGGTCGCCTCCTCAGCGACCAGGCCGTCGACCGTCACGATCGTCATGACTAGGAACCCGGCGACCATGGTCAGGAAGGTCGCCAGCACCCAGCGGACCTGCTGACGCTCGCGGGCGTCCGCGCGGGAGCGGTAGCGCGACAGCTGGCCCCACAGCAGCAGCGACCAGGTCAGCACGTACTGCCACGACCACCACGGCTGGGCCTCGAGGCGGAAGCCGGCCGCGAGGTTGGTCACCTGAACGGCGATGCCGGCGCCGGCGACCCAGCCGATCCACGCGGGCACCGGCCGCCCGCTGGGATAGACCGCGAACACCACGGCGACCGCGCACTGGATGACCGCCGCGCAGACCCGGGCCAGCCCGGACTCCCCCGTCGCGTCCGTGGCCAGCAACGCGTTCGAGCCCACGAGGACGACGACGCCGACGACCGCGACGGCGCTCGCGCGGGCGCGCGGACCCGGCCAGGCGAGCATCGCCACCAGGGGCCATGACACCGCCTGGACCAGGATCTGCGCGGCGAGCATCAGATCTCCCTCACCCGGTCACGCTGTACGGGACGCCCGCAGGGCCCACGTCCCGAGTGCCGCGAAGTACGGGATCGAGAGCAGCAGGCCGATGGGAAACCCTACGTAGAGCGCGAGGACGCTGACCAGCCCCACGATCAGGTTGATCACCCGCATCCAGGTGGGCAGCAGCCCGGTGAGCGCGGCGACGACGAGCCACGACGCGAAGGCGATCCCGGTCACGGCCGCGAACGTCTGCGGGAGCGCGAACAGGCCCTGGATGACGGCCGACTGTGCGGCGGCGTCGGCGCCCGACCCGGCGATGTAGTCGTTGATCATGCCGCGCTGGACGAGGGCTGCGACGGCGGAGCCGAACATCCCGACGCCGACCGCGCCAGCGAGTGCCCGCAGCGCGGGCGCGAGCGTCGACCCGGCCCGGCCGATGTACGTCGCGACGCCGGTCAGGGCGACGATGCCGAGGACCGCAGCAGCGGCGAAGACGGCCGCGAAGGTAGCGGAGATGGGCAACTGGTCCTGCAACTGCGCCGCGGTGGGGTACTCCTCCGCGAAGCTGGCGACCATCGTGGAAGCGAACGAGTTCGCGACGAACGTCAGCAGGTACAGACCCGCGTACGCGAGCGCGGCGCGACCGGCGGTGCGCAGCACCCGTGCCGTGGGCGCGGTGGTGGCCTCGACGACCGCGCCGGGCGGCGGGGCGGTGATGGCGGACATGGTGCTCCTTTCAGGAGAACGCGTTGTCCGCCAGTGCACCGCCTACCTTTCCCGCCCCACCAGGGTCACCCGTTCCCGGGGATCTCCGGCCGCGTGGGCGCCGATCCCGGCGGGTGATCGCCTATGGTGGCCTTACCGGGCGGGGAGGAACTGGCCCTGTCCAGGAGGGGCGCCCATGGTCGCCTGCCCCGCACCAGCGCGCGCCGTCGCGGCCGTTGTGCTCATCGCGCTCGGCGCGCTGCCCGCCCACGCCACACGCGCCGCGCGGTCCGCCGAGCCGGCCGCAGGCGAATGGGCGCTGTCGACCACCGACCCGGCCGCCGCAGCCGCCGCACCGGCGTACGTCGGCAACGGTTACGTCGGCACCCGCATCCCGGCCGACGGCGCCGGTTACGTGTCAGGACCCGTCGCGACCGGCACGCACATCGCCGGGGTGTATGCCGCCGTGCCGGACCGGGTGCACGGCGGCCACCAGCCGCAGGGCTCGGTGAGCCTGCCCGGCTGGACCCGGCTCGACGTCGTCGTGGCCGGCCGGGCCTACACGGCGGCCGCCGCGCGAGACTACCGGCAGAGCCTCGACCTGCGCCGTGGCGTGGTGACGACGACGGCCACCTGGTCGGTCGGCGGGCGCGTCACCGACCTCGCGTACGACGTGGTGGTGGATCGCGCCCGCATGCGGGTGGGCCTGGTCCGGCTGCGGTTCACGCCGCGGTGGTCGGGCACGGTCGAGGTGCGCGACGTGCTCGGCGGGGGCGCCGACCCGACGCTGCGGCGGGTGCGCCCGACTGCCGGACCCGCCGAGACGACGCTCACCGCCCGGACGGCCGGCACGGGGATCACGGTGGCGCAGGCCTCCCGCCTGCGCGCGCCCGCGAGCAGCGCGGTGGTCGCCGTGGCGGACGCGACAAGCGTCACCCGCACGGCCACCATCGCGGTACGGGCCGGAGCGTCGTACGAGGTCGCCAAGGTGGTCGGCTTCGCCACCTCGCTGGACGCGCGCGACCCGCTCGCCGCCGCCCGCGCCGCGGCCGCCGAGGCTCCGGCGACCGGGCAGGCGCTGGCGGAGAGCGCGGCGGCGTGGCAGCGCCTCTGGGCGGCCGACATCCAGCTGCCGGGCCAGCCGCAGCTGCAACGCCGGGTACGGGCCGCGAAGTTCTACCTGCTGGCCTCCGTCCGCGCCGGGGTGCGGTGGAGCGTCAGCCCGGTGGGCCTGTCCGGGAGCGGGTACAACAACCATGTCTTCTGGGACGCCGAGACGTGGATCTACCCGGCGCTGCTGGCACAGCATCCCGACGAGGCGGGAAGCGTCGTCGACTACCGGCATCGCACGCTGGCCGGCGCCCGGCGCAACGCGCGGCGCACCGGGTACGCGGGCACGCGGTTCGCCTGGGAGAGCGCCCTGACCGGCGACGAGGTCACCCCCGCGTGGGCCGAGACGGGCGAGCTGGAGCAGCACATCACGGCCGACGTGGCGCTGGCCCAGTGGCAGCACTACCTGGCCACGGGCGACGGCCACCGCCTGCGCGCGCGGGGCTGGCCGGTGATCGAGGGCGCGGCGCGGTTCTGGGCCAGCCGCGCGCAGCGCCGCCGCGACGGCTGGCACATCCCGCGGGTGCAGGGTCCCGACGAGCAGAACTGGCCGGTCGACGACTCGACGTACACGAACGCGACCGCCGCGATGACGTTGCGCATCGCGGCGCGCACGGCCGCGATTGTCGGGGTACGCCCGCCCGCGCGCTGGTCGCAGGTGGCCGACGGCCTGATGGTGCACCGTCCGGTGCCGATGGGCGGGCACCGGTTCGTGCGCCCGGAGTTTCGCGGGTACGCCGGCCAGCGGGTGAAGCAGGCCGACGTGGTCCTGCTGACCTACCCGTGGGAGTACCCGCAGCCGGCCGCCGTGGATCGCGACAACCTGCGCTACTACGCGGCGCGCTACGACCCCGACGGCCCGGCCATGACCGACTCGGTGAACAGCGTCGTGGCGGCGCGGCTGGGCGACGACTGTTCGGCGTGGACGTATACGCGCCGCAGCGTGGACCCGTTCGTGCGCGGCCCGTACGAGCAGTTCACGGAGGCGCGCGCCGGGCAGGGCGTGTTCACGTTCCTGACCGGCGAGGGCGGCTTCCTGCAGGAGTTCCTGTACGGGTACCCGGGCCTGCGCTGGCGCGCGGGCGGCCCGTACCTGGACCCGATGCTGCCGCCGCAGCTGGCCGGCGGGCTGCGCGTCACCGGCGTGCGCTGGCACGGGCGCATCCTCGACATCGACGTCGGCGCCCGGACGACGACGGTCACCCTGCGGGTCGGCGGGGCCATGCCGGTGGGCACGCCGGCGGGGCGGCGCACCCTGGCGGTCGGCACGCCGGTCACGCTCCCCACCCGTACCCAGGCGGGATCGGTGCGTGACGCGGCCCGGTGCCGGCCGGTGACGGCGAGCGCCGCGGACCCCAGCGGGCCGCCCGAGGCGGCCGTCGACGGCAGCCCGGTCACCGCGTGGACGGCGGGCGCCGAGCCGGCCGAGCCGGGCACGCTCACGGTCGCGCTGGGCGCGACGACCGCGATCGGCGCCGTCACGGCGGCGTGGTCGGGGGCTCGGCCACTGGCGACCTACACGGTGCAGGCGCGGCGCGACGGCGGCGCCTGGCGCACGATCGCCACCGTGCCGTCGTCGGCCGCGCTGGTCGACCGGATCCGGGTCGGCGGGTTCGCGGCCGACGAGGTGCGGCTGCTGCTGCCGGCCACCCGCTCGGGCGGGCAGGCACCCGCGCTCGCCGAACTCACCGTCGTGCGCTCCTGAGCGAGAAACACTTTCCGGTTGCCGTACTGGTCACAACGACCCAGGCGCCATCCGACCACGAAAGTTGCCCCATAGCTTGCGATCGATATCGTGAACTGGCCATACTGGCGGCGCCCACAGATTCACGAGCTTCGATCATCTGGACGAACGCATGCGACTCACCCCCCGCCAGTCCCGCATCGCCGCCGCGCTCGCCGTCACCGTCGCCGCGGCCGCCGTCATCACCACCGCCACCTCCGCCTCCGCCGCCACCGGCTGCCGGGTCACATACGCCGTGACCAACCAGTGGCCGGGCGGCTTCGGCGCCACCATCGACATCGACAACCTCGGCGACCCGCTCACGAGCTGGCGCCTGACCTGGTCGTTCACGGCCGGGCAGACCGTCACCCAGCTGTGGAACGGCACGGCCACCCAGTCGGGCGCGCAGGTCACGGTCACCAACGCCGCCTGGAACGGCAGCCTCGCCACCGGCGCGCGGGCGTCGGTCGGCTTCAACGGCTCCTGGAACAACGCGGCGAACCCGGTGCCGACCGCCTTCGCGGTCAACGGGGTCGCGTGCACCGGCGCGGTCACGACGACGGCCGTCACCACGACGCGGACGGTCACCTCCGCGCCGGTGACGAGCCGGCCGCCGACCAGCGCGCCCGTGACCAGCCGGCCCCCGACGAGCGCGCCCGTCACGAGCGCCGGGCCGACGACGCCGGCGCCGGGCGTCCTCAACCAGGTGCACACGCCCGGCCGGGTCCGGGCTGTCGGCACCGGGGCGCAGTTCACGTGGCCCGGCGTCTACTTCGAGGGCCGCTTCCGGGGCACCGGGGTCGGGCTCGTGCTCAACGACGCCAACAACGACTACGTGGTGCAGGTCGACGGGACGACCGTCGCCAACCTGGTCACCCCCGGCCAGACGACCTACTGGGTCAACAACCTCAGCAACACCGAGCACACCGTACGGTTGGCGAAGCGTACCGAGAGCCCATGGGCGGCCGGCGAGTTCGGCGGGCTCGTGGCCGCGCCCGGCGGGGCGATCCTGACCAGGCCGGCGCCGCGTTCCCGCCAGATCGAGTTCATCGGCGACTCGTGGACGGCCGGCTACGGCAACATGTCGACCACCCGCGACTGCTCCAGCAACGGCGGCGTCACCCGCAACTCCAACGCCGACCTCACCTTCGGGGCGCTCGCCGCCCGCGCCCTGAACGCCGACTACCAGATCCAGGCGTGGTCGGGCCTCGGCGTCGTGCGCAACTACGGCGGCCAGAACACCGCCACCAGCTTCCGCAGCTACTACGACACCGACCTGCAGGCGCTGTGGAACAGCACGACCTGGCCCAACCCGGGCACCTGGAAGCCGCAGGTGGTCGTGATCGGGCTGGGCATCAACGACTTCTCCACGGCGCTGACCGCCGGCGAGAAGTGGACCACCCAGGCCGCCCTGGTCGCCGACTACCAGGCGTCGTACCTGACGTTCCTCGACACGCTGCGCGCCCGGTACGGCCCGGACACCTACCTGGTGCTGACCTACCCCAGCCTGGGCAACACGACCGCGTTGGCCGACTCCGTGCAGCAGGTCGTCGCCACCCGCACCGCCCGGGGCGACACCCGGGTGAGGGCCCTGTACTACGACAACAACGCCCTCGGGCTGGACCTGCTGGGCTGCGACTGGCACCCGTCGCTGCGCGACAACCAGCTCATCGCCAACAGGTTGACCAGCTTCCTCGGCACCCTGCCGCTGACCTGGTAGACGCGATCCCCGGCCGCGCGGCCGCCCGTCGCTGACCTGACGGGCGGCCGCGCGGCGTTCGGGGTGGTTTGATGGCACTGGTACCGACCATCGCCAGGAGGGCCGCCCTGTGAATGCTGCCGACCAGTACGCAAGTGTCCGCTACCTCGTCGACGACGTACCGGCCGCCGTCGACTTCTACACCCGGCACCTGGGCTTCGCGCTCAACACCAGCCCCGCCCCCGCGTTCGCGGACGTCGTACGCGGCCCGCTGCGGCTGCTGCTGTCCGGACCCGCCAGCTCCGGCGCCCGCGCCACCCCGCCCGACGCGGCGGCACCGGGCCGCAACCGCGTCCACCTCATCGTCGACGATCTGGACGCCGAGATCGACCGGCTGCGCGCCGCCGGGGTCCCGTTCCGCGGCGAACCGGTCGCCGGCCCCGGCGGGCGGCAGGTCCTCATCGCCGACCCGGCCGGCAACCTCGTGGAACTCTTCCAGCCCGCCGGGTGACGGACCTCAGCGGATCCAGAAGTCGTACGGGTGGCGGCCCGGCCGGAAGCCCTGGGCCTCCACCATGGCGGCCGCCTCGGCGAAGCGGAACGCGAGCGCGTTCGGGCTGTGGCCGTCGCTGCCGAAGCTCACCGCGTCGCCGCCCTCCTCGCGCCACCAGCGGACGATCTCCGGGTGCATCGGCCCGCGCGTGTTGACCTCCAGCACCCGCCCGGCGCCCGCCAGCACCCGCAGGGTCTCGCGCAGCTCGTCCTCGAACGCGTACGGGTCGAACGGTCCCGCCTGCGCCGGCCAGGAGCGGATCGCGTAGTCGAGGTGGGCGAGCACCTCGAACGCCTCCCAGCCGGCGACCATGCGGCACACCTCGGCGAGGTACTGGCGCAGGACCTCGCCGGCCGGCTGCCGCAGGTAGAGGTCGGCGGACTCGAAGAACCGGTCGCCGGCCGGCAGGCAGTGCAGCGACCCGAGCACGCGGTCGAAACCCCCGGCACTCAGCAGCCGCGCCGCCTCGTCGCGGTGCCAGTGGGGCTCGCCCAGTTCGACTCCGGAGAGGATGCGCAGGTCCGGGAACCTCTCCCGGCACCGGCGCAGGCACTCGAGGTAACCGTCGAGATCGATCGGTGGCGGCCGCAGCAGGTTGTCGGCGCCGACATTCGCCAGCAGATGCTGGTGGTCCCCGTCGAGCAGGCTCGGGTCGAGCACCCATGGCGTGTAGTCGGCGTGCTCGGTGAACGCGACCGCCGGCAGGCCCAGCTCCATCGCCCGGGCGCAGGTCCGCTCCATCGCGCCGCCCGGCGCGTCCCACGACCACTCACTGTGAACGTGATCGTCTGCAGGCACCACCGGGCGACAGTACCCCGCCGCGCCGCCCGGCGATTGGCCGCCCGCCAGCCGGGTAATGCAGGCACATGGCGCACGAGGACCACGATCACGCCGGCGCGGCGGACAACAAGGCCGAGCCGCACCCCGAGCTGCAGAGCGCACCGCCGCCGGACGCCGGGCCGGACAACCCGGCCCAGCTGGGTCGCCGGTCCCTGTGGGGCGCGATGCGCCGGTCGGTGACGGAGTTCCAGAAGGACAACCTGACCGTATGGGCGGCCGCGCTGACCTACTACGGGATCCTGTCCGTCTTCCCCGGCCTGCTCGTGCTGGTCGCCGTCCTCGGGCTGCTCAGCGACAGCCTCACCCGGGAGCTGCTCAACACGGTCGCGCCGATCGTGCCCGGCCCGGCCCGCGACATCCTCACGGGCGCGCTGGAGAACATCCAGGCCGGCGGGGGCAAGGCCGGCCTGGCCGCGATCATCGGTCTGCTCATCGGCGTCTGGTCGGCGTCGGGCTACGTCGCCGGGTTCATGCAGGCCTCCAACGCGATCTACGACGTGCCCGAGGGCCGTCCGATCTGGAAGAAGCTGCCCGTACGCCTCGGCATCACCATCGTCACCGGCATGCTGCTGGTGGCGAGCGTGCTCATCGTCGTGATCAGCGGGCGGCTGGCCGAGCAGATCGGCAAGGCGCTCGACGCGTCGAGCGCGGTCGTGGACACCTGGAACATCGTCAAGTGGTTCGTGCTGGTCATCCTGGTCAGCCTGATGTTCGCGATCCTCTACTGGGCCGCGCCCAACGTCCGGCACGGTGGCTTCTCCTGGGTGACGCCCGGCGGCGTCGTGGCGGTCATCCTGTGGGTGGTCGCGTCGGTCCTGTTCGGCGTGTACGCCGCGAACTTCGCGTCGTACAACAAGACCTACGGCGCGCTCGGCAGCGTGATCGTGTTCCTCGTCTGGATGTGGCTGAGCAACCTGGCCATCCTCTACGGCGCCGAACTCAACGCCGAACTGGAACGCCAGCGCGCCATCGCGGCCGGCCAGCCGCCCGCCGAGGAGCCCTACATGCGCCTGCGCGACACCAGCAAGGTCAAGAACGCCGAGGCGGACGACCTGGGTTAGCCGCGCTGGGTTATGGATCCTTCGGCCGGTATAACGACCCATTGAATCCATAACCTCACGCTCACGGCGGTGGGAGGCGGGCGGAGCGGACCGGCTCCTCGACGGGGCGGCCGACGCGGAAGACCGCGAGCGGGGCCTCCTCCGGCCCAAGGTGCAGCAGGTCGCGCAGCGCGCGGGCCGTCGACGCGCAGTCGATGAGCTGGCTCAGCGGGTGCACCGCCAGGCCCCGCTCCCCCAACGACAGCCACACGCGCAGCAGTGACCGGCCGTGCTCGACGAGATCCTCCGGCCTCTCGGCGCGGCCGACCAGCACGAGCACGCTGCCGTCGTAGCGCAGCAGGCCTTTCGACGCGGCCGCCAGCAGCGCCGGCGCCCCGAGCCGGCGCGCGACCGGGTAGACGCGGGGCGCGAGCACCGCGGCGAGGCCCGACGCCTCGGCGCGCGACATGGCCAGGGCACGGTCGGAGAGCCCGTCGACCGCATATCTCGGGTGACGGGGCGACAGGCGCAACCACTCGCGCAGCTCACGCACCACCGCAGGCGTGCCGAACATCCACCGGTCGGCGTCGAGGAGCAGCCCGGCGAGGTCGCGGCACGGCACCGCACGCAGCTCGGCTCCGGTGCCGGTGAGGTCCGCCTGCTCGGCGACCTCGCCCAAGGTCACCGGGTCGAGCTGGCCGGGGCGGTAGCGTGCCCGCGCGCAGCGTCGGCGTTCCAGCGCCTCGGCGGTGAAGCGGCTCGGATACCCCGAGGAACCGGGCAGCAGCCGGGCCACGCGGCGCCGCGCCGCGTCGACCGAGACCTCCGCGCGCAGGGGCAGGCCGGCGTCGGTCGCGGTGATGAGGCACGCCTCCACGAACGCGCCCAGGGACAGGAACAGGTCGCGCCCGGTCGGGTCGGAATCGGGCAGCGCCCGGGCCGGATCCCAGTGCACGGCCACCTCGTCCGCGCCGTAGCGCACCACCCAGGGCTGGGTGTTGTGGGCGCTGGGCGCGCGCCGGAACACGGCCTCCCGGTGCCGCAGCTCGTCGACCCAGCCGGTCATGCCACATCCCTGGCGTAGAACGTGTAGCCGTGCAGCGGCCGGCCGCCCGCGCGGCGGTACTGCGCCGCCGAGGCGGCGTTGTCGCGCTCCACGTACGTGCTGCGCAGCGCGGCGTACCCGTGCCTGCGCAGGCCGCGGTGCAGCTCGCGGGAGAGCAGCGTCAGGTACCCGCGCCCCTGGGCGGCCGGCACGGTGCCCTTGATGATGAGCACCGCGTCGCGGCGGTACCGCGACCGGGTGGCGAGCAGCCGTACCTGGTTGAGCACGCTCAGGTTGCCGCCGACCTTCATCAGGTACTCGGAGATGTCCGGTACGGCGACGATGAACGCGACCGGCTCCCCCGCCCGCTCCAGCCACAGCAGCAGCGCCTCGTCGAGCAGGTACGCCAGCCCGTCGGTCTGCGCGGCCAGCTCGTCGGCGTCGATCTCGGTGTAGTAGCCGAGCTGGGCGAAGCTCGCGTTGAGCAGGCCGCGCAGGATCGGCAACTGCTCGGCGAACCCGCGCCGCGACCCGTGCCGGATCACCAGGTCCTCGGCGGCGAGGCGCGCGTCGTCGAAGGCGTACGGCTCGCCGTCGAAGCCCTCGCAGATCCACGTGTCGGCCTCGAAGCGCCGCGTGAAACCGTGCCGCTCGTAGGCGCGCGGGTAGTAGGCCGGGTTCCAGGCGGAGTCGACGAAGCCGCGCTCGTCGAAGCCGGAGGTGATGACCCCGCCGGTCTGGTTGGGCAGCAGCCCGACCGGGCCGAACAGCGCGTCCGTGCCCGCGCCCCGTTCGGCGATCAGGTCGAACAGCGCGGCGGCCACCGCGTCGTCGTCGACGAACTCCGTGAGCCCGAACAGCTGGTGGGTGCGCCCCAGCTTCGCGTCGAACTTGGGGTTGCGGTGCACGCAGGTACGCCCGACGACCGTGCCCGCGTCATCGCGTACGACATAGAAGTCGACCGGACCGTAACGCGCGTGCGGACCGCGACCCCGCCACCAGTCGCGCACCACCGAACGGATCAGCGGTACGTAGCGGTCGCGCGGGTGCAGGCGCAGCGGCAGGTCGCAGAACTCGCGCAGGGCCCGGGCGTCCTCGACCCGCGACACGCGCGCCGTCACGACGACGGCCGGTGCACGGGCGGCCCGGCGCTCTCGCGCGCCAGCGGCGTGAACGTGTCGATGTGCGCCATGCCGTCGCCCTCGGCGCGCCACACGCCGTTGGAGTAGCCCTGCTCCTCGGCGTTGTAGAGGCGGATGTAGCCGCCGGTCGCGTTGCGGGTGTCGTGATCGGTGACCCAGCACATGAGCTGGCGGTGGTACTTGGTGCGGGCGAAGGCGAGCAGGGCGTCGCGGTCGCGGAAGAACGCGATCGTGCCGAGCGTGAACGGGAACTCCCAGTAGACCTTGTGCCAGCGGTACCCGTCGAGGCGCTTCATCTGGCGCACCATCCGGAACCAGGTCATGGTCAACACGACGATGGAGCGGGGGCCGCTGTAGCGGGTGGCGCCGACGAACATGGCGGTCGCCTGGGCCACGCGGGGCGCCCGCGAGAAGTCACTCGTTCTCATACCAGGTACACATTCTTGACCTTGCCGTGGTGGCGGGCGAACGGGCCGGTGCCGAAGTCGTGCACGCGTACCCGGATGTCGGCGGCCGACGGGTCCTCGACGACAGACTCGGCGAAGTCGCGGCTGACGCTGCTCAGGTGCTCCAACACGCCCCGGCGGCAGTGCTCGACCAGCGCGGCGCGGCCGGCCTCGTCGAGGCCGGCGTCCGCGCGCAGTTGCAGGTGCACGACCGGGCGGCTCTCCAGGTCGGCGGTCTCGTGCAGCGCCAGGCAGAAGCTCTCCAGCAGATGCGCCATCGGGTTGCCCTGGTACAGGCCGTACTCGACGTCCTGCGGGTAGATGTTGGCGCCCATGTACGACACGGTGGAGTCCTTGCGGCCGAACAGGAACAGCAGCGGCAGCCGCATGCGGTCCACCCGGAACGCGGCCACCGCACCGGGATCGTGTCCCGTGGCGGCCATCACGTCCGGGAAGGAGATGAGCCGGCCCTCGTCGCCGACGTTGTAGCGCACCTTCGGGGCGAGCACGGCCGTGCTGTTGATGGTGCACAGCACCTCGCTGTCGTCGGTCACCTCCAGGTACGTCTCCAACGGGTTGTACTGGAAGATCATCGGAAGGCGTCCCTCGCCGGGGCCGAGCAGCGCCTCGCGCAGGCGCTCGTCCGTACGCAGCCGGCGGCGCAGCCACACGGTCAGGTCCGTCTCGCCGGCCATGCCGATCGTCAGGTCGCTCGCGCCGTACCCGGAACGCACCTTGAGGAAGCGCTCCTCCAGGTAGTCGCGCAGCGCCTCGGTCATGCCCTCGCCGCCGACGAGGCCGTTGATGCGGTAGTCCGACCAGGGGAAGTCCTCGGCGTCGAGCTTGTCGCGCAGGTGCTTGAGGAACGGCGGGTACGCCGCGACGATGTACTCGAAGTCGGGGCCGAAGTGCCGCAACGTGTCGGCGATCTTCGCGAGGTCGGGTCCGGTGTTCTTCACCATGGCGATGCGCGACATCGCGATGCCGGTGTTCGTGCCCGTCGCCCAGGCGCCCATCGAGTACGCGTTGATGACGAACCGGCGCCGCGACGGGAAGACGGCGGTGGTGTAGCCGGCCAGGTTCTTGTGCACCGTACGCAGCTCGCGGCGGCCCCGGATCCAGTTGAACGGCGTGCCCGACGAGCCCGACGACTCGTCGACCACGGTGCCCTCGATCTCGATGCGACCGTTCCAGCAACGCTGATGCTCCGGGTACGCCATGACGTAGGACTTCTTGTCGGTGGGCGGGTACGACGACAGATCGAACCAGCGGAACCGCCACCCGTTGGCGCGCAGGTGCTCGGTGTAGGCGGGCACGTCGAGCGCGGCGAACTGGCACGTCATCCACGCGTGCAGGCGGGCGAAGCGGGCCATCCACGGGCGGTAGTTGCGCGCCATCAGCCGCCACACGGCGGGATTGATCCGGTACGCGGCGTACAGTCCCGTCAGGGCGAAACTGCTGATGCGCAGAAGCCACTGGCGCGCGAACGACACGATTGACCGCCCCTCCATCGGACTACCGCCAGCATTGTGACCCCCTTGGTCAACTGGCCGGAGGCCGGCATCTCATGCAAGCAGCGGTCCGTACGGGCACCACCGCGGTCCATTGCAGAACACCGATTGACCGTCCGCCGCCCCGACACAGTCCCCGTATCCTGTACCGGTGGCCAGGGAAGGCAGCTCCATTGACAAGACGCTTGCGGTGCTCGAGGCGCTTGCCGAGCACCAGCGCGTCACCGACATCGCGGCGGCGACCGGCGTCTCCAAGTCGACCGCGCACCGGATCCTGCAAGCGCTCGTTCTGTGGGGATTCGCCCGCCCCGACGGCACGGGCAGCTACGAACCCGGCCCGCGCATCCTGACCCTGGCGGGCCGCGTGATGTTCCGGTTCGACCCCGCCCGCCAGTCGTCCGGGACGCTGCGCGCCCTGTGCGAGTCCACCGGGTTCACGACGCACTTCGCGATCCGCAGCCTCGACGAGGCGGTGTACGTCGACAAGCAGGAGGGCCGGCGGCCGTTCCAGATGCTGTCGCGCGTCGGGATGGGCATCGCCCTGCACACGACGGCCATCGGCAAGGCGATCCTGGCGCAGCTCAGCGACGACGAGGTCCTCGCGATCTGCCGGCGCACCGGCCTTCCCCGGCGTACGCCCAACACGCTGACCAGCGAGGAGGACCTGCTGACCCACCTGGCGCGGGTCCGCGCCGTGGGCTACGCGGTCGACGACGAGGAGAACGAGCCGGGCATCCGCTGCGTCGGCGCGCCGGTGTTCGACCACACCGGGCAGGTGCTCGGCGGCATCTCCATCTCCACCCTGACGATCGTCAGCGACATGGCCGGGCTGGAGCAGCGCGCACCCGAGGTGATCGCCGCGGCCCGGGACGTGTCCGCGGCGCTGGGCGCCGACACCCCGATGGTCCGCGCATAGCCGACGGCGCGGCAGCCGGGTGGCCGCCGCGCCGTCGGGAACTACCTGGTTACGGGCTCGTGCAGGTCAGCGACGGCGCCGAGGCACTGCCGCTCGACGAACCTGTGAAGCCGAACGTGGTGGAGCCGTTGGCACTGAGGCTGCCGTTGTAGGAGGCGTTCTTCACGGTGACCGGCGAGCTGGTGCCGCTGGCCACGCCGTTCCACAACTGGGTGACCGTCTGGCCGCCGCCGAAGTTCATCGTCACGGTCCAGCCGTTGATCGACGAGTTGCCGGCCCTGACGGTCACGTCGCCCTGGAAGCCACCCGGCCACTGGTTGACCTGGTTGTAGGTGGCCGTGCAGGCCCCGCCACCGGGGTTGCTGCCGCCGGTCGTCTGCGGGGCGCCGGACGTAGGAGCCCTCGTGATCGGGTTGCTCGTGACCGGGCCGCTCGTGACCGGGCCGCTCGTGATCGGGGTGTTGCCCTCGCTGACGGTGATGTTGGAGCTGCCGCTGCTCTGGTAGCCCTCGGTGGCCATGA